>NZ_JBIWFQ010000003.1:142043-306187 GCF_044763105.1 Lysinibacillus sp. NPDC096212
GACGGATAGAAGGGCAAGAGCGACGGAAAGAGAACGAAGCGACGGATAGAAGAGCCAGAGCGACGGATGAAAGAGCCGAAGCGACGGATAGAAGGGCCAAAACGACGGAAAGAGAACGAATCGGCGGATAGAAGGGCCAAAGCGACGGATGAAAGAGTCGAAGCGACGGATAGAAGGGCAAGAGCGACGGAAAGAGAACGAAGCGACGGATAGAAGAGCCAGAGCGACGGATGAAAGAGCCGAAGCGACGGATAGAAGGGCCAGAGCGACGGATGAAAGAGCCGAATCGACGGAAAGAGAACGAATCGGCGGATAGAAGGGCCAAAGCGACGGATGAAAGAGCTGAATCGACGGATAGAAGGGCAAGAACGACGGAAAGAGATTGAATCGACGGATAGAAGGGTCACAGCGACGGATAGAAGGGCCAGAGCGACGGAAAGAGAACGAATCGCTCATCGAATGCCTCCAGGAAAGCGCCCAGTCGTAAGGAAATCACCCCCGCGTTAAGGTGTTAATACATAATTTCTCTAATGGAAGTTGAGAAAAAAAGGTGTGAAAGAATGCTTGGATTATATTGGATTCTTAGTTATATTACAGGGAACTTTATGACGGCGTATGTCGTTGGAAAAGCATATGGTGTTAATTTACAGGAAGAAAGAAGTAGAAACTTAGGGGCTAGAAATGCTGGTAGTGTGATTGGGAAAGGTGCTTTTCTATGGACTTTTTTAGGGGACTCTTTAAAAGGTGCGCTCATTGTTGGTATAGGGCGTTTATTGCATTTCGAAGAATGGGTAATTGTGTTAGGCGCTAGTTTGGGCATGCTTGGTCATATGTTTCCGTTTTGGCTTAAGTTTAATGGGGGAAAAGGAGTAGCAACTTTTATAGGTGTAGGTCTGACATTATCTCCGAGCTTATTTTTCATGATGGTTGTAGGGACAGCTATTACGCTTGGTGTAACTAGAAGTTTAACACTTAGTATGTTAGGTGGCTTTGTTTTATATGTTGGAGCGATTGTTTATACAGATAAATTACTGTTATACATACCGATACTAGTAGCAATAAGTTTTATGCTTATTAAACATATGACGAATATTAAAGAGTCTTTAGAGAGAAGGAAGTGATTATATGTATTGGTGTAAAATTGCGCATACAGAAGTGGAGTTTGAGGAAATTGCACGATTAAATTATGAAACCTTTGTCGAAGAAATTCCACAGCATAAACCAAACTCTGAAAGGAAAAAAGTTGACCGTTTTCATCATGAAAATACGTATATTGTTGTTTATAAAGGAATAGAACTTATAGGCATGCTTGCATTTAGAGATCAGAGGCCGTTCTCAATTGATGAAAAGATAGGAAAGGTTGAGCAGTATTTATCAAAAGAGATTAGTACTAAGCTATGTGAAATTAGATTGCTTGCCGTTAAGAAGGCTTACCGAACAGGAAGAGTACTGCTGAAATTGACGCAGGCATTGACTGCTTTTGCGTATGAAAAAGGTTATTCGGCAGCGGTTATCTCAGGTACTACTCGTGAAGAGAAGCTGTATAAGCAAATGGGCTTTACCCAATTTGCACCTGCTACAGGGACAGAGGGTGCTTTATTTTTACCAATGGTATTAACTAGACAGCAGTTTGAAAAATCTTTACAGCAAAGACTTGCGAAGGAGTGCCATACTTTTTATCCAGGTCCAGTGAAACAAAGAGAACCATTTATGTATTCAGAGCTTTCTCATCGTTCATTAGGCTTTCAATCATTATTTGAGCAAATGAGAAATAAGTTGCTTCAATTATCAGGAGCGGAGCATGTAGCTACAATTGTAGGGACTGGGACATTGGCAAATGAAGTTATGCTCGGGCAATTGAAGGCTCAACAATTAGGGCGTGGACTAATTTTAACAAATGGAGAGTTTGGAGAACGTCTTCGGAAGCAAGCAGAGAGATGGTCATTGGATTTTGATGTAATGGAGCAAGATTGGGGAAGTTCCTTTGATACAAATATTTTGGACGCTTATTTGCAAAAAAGATCTTATCAATGGCTTCTTGCAGTGCATGGAGAAACGTCGACTGGTACTTGTAATGATATTAAGGAAATTTTACAGCTTACAAAGCGATATAATATTAAGCTTTGCATTGATAGCATTAGTTCTTTCGGAGCAATGCCATTTTCTTTAAAAGATTGTTATTTAGCGACTGCGGTGAGTGGAAAAGCAATTGGTGCGCTCAGTGGTTTGGCTTTTGTTTTTTCGCAAAACATTGTGAAATCTTCTTCAACATTACCTGCTTATCTCGATTTAGCTATTTACCAGCAAGGTGAGATTCCATTTACATTACCAGCAGTACTTGTTGCAAATGTTACTGCAGCATTACAAGCATATCCAGAAAGATATGGACAGTTACAGCAACGTTTTAAAACATTACTGCAACTACCATTTATGCACTACCAAGTTTCAACTAGACCGTATCCGATGTTGGTCACTTTACAACTTCCTAAGACTTTGGCAAATCTACAGAGTGATTTAAATTTAAATGGTTATTATGTTCATGCAGATAGTCAATACTTACGTCAAAGAGATTTCATACAGCTCTCTGTTATTCAACCGGACTTTGAGATAGCAATCCATCATTTACATAAAATCTTGAATTATTATAAGCAAATTGTAGAGGCATAAGCCTAATTGAATACAATAGTCTTACATGAAAAATTCCTTTAAATCAAGAGGAGTTTCTACTTTGTTGAGCCCAATTAATAATTTTAGTCGCGCCTTTTGACCATTGATACCAGTTGCAAATATAGCTCCTAAGTCTTCGAGCATTTTGCCACCGCCAACATAGCCATAAACTCCTTCTGCGATACCATTAAAACAACGGGATACGAGTATAACAGGAATACCGCGCTCTAAAAGACTTTCAATACCTTTAACAACTGTTGGAGGGACGTTGCCTTGTCCAAGGCCTTCTAACACAACGCCATCGTATTTACATGCGAGTACTACATTAAGTAAGTCATCCTCCATACCAGCATACACTTTCAGCATGGCTACTCGTTTTGATAATCCATCAATTTCTACATATTGACGGCGGAGAGGGGCATGATGAAATAATATTCTTGATTTTGTAATAAGTCCAATCGGGCCATATTGAGGTGACTGAAAGGTATTTACCGAACTAGTGCTTGTTTTTGTAGTGTTAACAGCAAGGTGGACCTCGTCATTCATGACAACAAGCACACCTTTCTCTCGAGCTTCTTCATCAACGGCCACACGAACGGCTTCTACTAAATTATAAATACCGTCTGCACCGAGTTCGTTTGAGGAGCGCATTGCACCTGTTAAGACAATAGGAATTGATAAATCAGTCGTTAACTCTAAAAAATAAGCTGTTTCTTCTAATGTATCAGTACCATGAGTGATAACAACGCCATCAATTTTCTCCTCTGCAACTTTTTTGATTATAAGATTACGTAATTTAAGCATTTCTTTTTGTGTAATATGTGGTGATGGGAGGTTAAAAACCTCCATTTCAATAATTGTGGCAAGTGCATCAAGTTTACTGCTCTCCTTCATTAGAGGATTTTCCTTGTTTGGCATAACGGCACCTTCATCACTCATCGCCATAGAAATTGTTCCACCTGTATGAATTAATAAAATTGTTTTTTTCATAAAAAATATTTATCTCCTTTTAAAAAGTTTTATGTCATATCATGGTATAATAATAGCAGTTTATCTTCATGTAATAGATATTTATTGTCGAAAACGGAAGCTTAAGTCTAATAAGTTTTCCACCTGAGCTATACGGATATATTTTTTATGCAGGTGTCCAATATTCGGTAGATAAAGATAAACTTAGGATATGGAATTTTACATCCTTTGAAAACGCCAAAGTTAACCAACATTATGCGCTGTCGCTTCGCTTTTGCGCAGAAAATATTTGTTAATACTTTAGAAGGATGTCACGAATTTTAAAATCTTAACATAAATATGTCAAGGCGAAAATGATTTTTTGAAAGGAGCCGGCATCATGATCATTTTATTATCAGCTGCCATTGCTCCCGGTCTAGCGCTTTTTAGTTACTTTTATTTGCGCAATCAGATGGCAACGGAGCCAAGAAAAACCTTACTTCAAACGTTTTTGTATGGCGCATTTTTAACGTTCCCAATCTTGTTCTTACAATATGTACTAACAGAGGAAGGGGTCTTTCGTTATCTTTATCTACAAGATGTAGTTTTTTCTAGTGTAGTTGAAGAGTTTTTTAAATGGTTTGTTCTTTTGATCGCAATCTACAATCATGTAGAATTCGATGATCCTTATGATGGCATACTGTATGGTGCAAGTATATCTCTTGGTTTTGCTACGATAGAAAATGTGCTTTATTTATTTTCTTTCGGTTTGAATACTGCATTTATGCGTGCATTATTACCTGTATCGAGTCATGCTTTGTTCGGTGTTGTAATGGGCTATTATTATGGACGTGCCAAGTTTTCTAAGCTTGCAAAGACGAAAGAAATGATTGCTATGGCGCTATGTGCACCGGTAGTATTACACATTTTATATAATACAATTTTATCATTCAAAGGGTATTGGGTATATTTAATGATCCCTTTTATGCTATTTTTGTGGTGGTTTGGGCTACGGAAAGTCAAGCTCGCTCACTATCACCTAGTACAACATTTGCATATGCATAAAAAAATATAAAGCGTAGAAATCTAAAAAAGATTTCTGCGCTTTTCTATTTTTAACTTCTTTCAGCAAATGTTCCTTTGTACCGAAAGCGTAGCGACAGGTATAGGAATCTTCTTCCTCTATAGGTGGTGAGATGAATACGGATTTAAGTTATTTTTCAGCGGGTGTCCAAACACCTGTAGCTGACGCTTCGCTTTCGCTACAAAAAAATTGCTGAAATAAAGGAACTCAGTCTAAGAACGCCACGTCCTGTGGCAACGACTGAGTGACCAACTTCGTGTCGGCCTAAAGCCTCCGGCGGATGTCACGGAATCGGAAAGGAGTTCTTAGGGGATGTTAGCCTAAAACCATCGCATCCATGCGATAACGGCTAACTGACCTGCATCGGTGCCGCTGCCGCTTCGCTTTCGCGCAAAAAACATCTGCAGGCCTAAGCACAAAGCCGATTCCAGACGCAATTTTGCCGAGGCAAAATTGATATGTATAAAATGAGTCGTTTGTTTCAAGCTATGAAAAAAAGGAGTGATGATAATGCGTTTAGTAAGCATAGTTTTTGCTTTGATGTTGGGGATTAGTATATTTGCTATTCCGCAAAATGACGCCATTGCATTTACCGAGCAACAGATTTCTCGTGGTGCTTATGGAGATGATGTAATTGAGCTACAGGCAAGGCTACAATACTTAGGATTTTATAAAAGTAAAATTGATGGAAAATTTGGCTATAACACATATTGGGCTTTACGAATTTTCCAAGAGAAATATGGTTTACCAGTAGATGGAATAGCCGGTGCTAAAACTAAAAAAACTTTATCGGGTTATTCAGATTACGATGAAGGATGGGTAAAAGCGCAATTAAATGCAGGAAATCAATTTACTTATTATGGTGGAACGCCACTTGAACAGCAAGTGAAAACAAACACTGGTGGCGGTGGTGGAGGAGGTAAAAGTAGTGGCAGTACTAATAATAATGGGACTAAAACTCAAGTACCTCCAAAGTATACTGACAGAGATGTACAGTTAATAGCGAATGCGGTTTATGGTGAAGCTAGGGGAGAGCCTTATGAAGGTCAAGTGGCTGTAGCGGCTGTTATTTTAAATCGTTTGGAAAGTCCTGAATTCCCAAATACTATTTCAGGTATTATTTTCCAACCACTAGCATTTACTGCAGTGGCAGATGGGCAAATTTGGCTTGAACCAAATGAACGTGCAAAAGAAGCAGTTCTTGATGCTATGAATGGATGGGATCCTTCGGAAAATGCACTGTATTATTTTAATCCGAAAACAGCAACAAGTAAGTGGATTTGGTCACGACCTCAAATTAAACGAATTGGAGAACATATTTTCTGTTCATAAGAAAGGAGGAAAAAAATGAGAACTATGCTCGTTATACTCACTGCGGCAGTTATTGGATTAGGGGCATATAGCATTAATATGCACGGAAAAAATGCAAGTTTACAACGTACTGTGCTAGCTCAGTACACAGATAATTTAACGGATGCATCCGAGAAATTATCTCATCTACAACAAGCAGTTTCACAATCTCTATTGTTTCGGGATGACAATGCCATTCACAATGAGTTAGATTCCGTTTGGCGACTAAGCTCTGACGTTCGATCTTCCATGTCGAATATTCCTATCGGGCAGGAAATGTCGAACGACTGGCTAAGTTACTTAGGACGTCTAGGAGATGAGGCAAAGAAAACATCTAAAACTGGTGATTATAAAGCTTGGCGAGAAAAAATGCCACAAGTCTCAACGAATTTACAATCACTTTCAGATGAATGGTCAGCTGCAACAGTAGATTTTTATAAAAATAACGGTAAAATGGATGTTTGGTTAAGACAAGTAGATACGAAAAACCCAAATACGACTTTTGATAATGTACAAAAGACATTAAAGGGTTACAGTGAAAAAGACTTCCCGCTTACATTAAGCGAATCAGATTGGCAGAAAAAAATAGATCTTAAAGCATTACAAGATTCAGTCATTACTGAAAAAGAAGCATTGGAAAAAGTAAAACAATTATTCCCTATCATAAAAGATGCAACATTTACTGTGACGAAAAGTAGCGATACTGCACCATATCCGTTTTATCATATCCAATTCCACCAAGATATTCGTTTAGGATATGTCGATCTAACAGAAAAGGGTGGACATTTAATATCCTATTTAGTGGAACGTCCAGTAGATGAAGCAAGGCTATCACAAGATGAAATCATGAACAAAGCTGAAGAATATGTAAAACGACTTGGGATGAATGATGTTGCATTTGTGGAATCTCGTGAAAACCATCAAGCGTGGCATGTGACATTTGCACGTGTTCACCCTGGCGATAATGCATTGATTTATGCAGATGGGGTGCAATTGAAACTTGCTAAGGATACAGGCGAGTTACTTGGTGCAAATGCGATGGAATATATTCAGGCAGAGACGATTAAACCACAAACTCCAAAACCAATTGATTGGAGAACTTTCTTCGATGATGATGTGAAAGTACAAGAAGTGAAAAATATTTATACAGATAACGGCTCATTTGAACAACGTCTTTGTTATGAGGTAATTGCGGTCCGTGATAAAAACGCGCAAGAAACATTCCGAATTGTTATTGACGCTGAAAATCACAATGTTTTAAAAGTGGAATATTTAACTTAATATAAGAAAAAACTACCAGTCTATATAGCCAAATTGGGCATCTCGTGCGATAATAAATGTATATTTGTGTTCGGGGAGATGCTCATGGAAATAAAAATTGGTACACAATTAGAACTAGAACCAACTTATACAGAGAGTGTTGAAAAATTCCGCTGTAAAGTTGTAGAACAAAAAGAAAATATTGTTTATATCGATTATCCAATAAATGTTGCCACAAAGAAAACAGCTTTTTTAATAGATGGTTCTGAATTTAGAGCAACTTTTCGCACGGAGGATAAACAATCATTTGCTTTCAATACTGAAGTGATTGGACGTAAAGCTGGTAATATACCTATGATTATGTTGCATTGTCCACAGGCAGATGACTTTATCAAAATTCAACGTCGTGAATATGTACGTGTGGAAACGCCTGTGGATGTAGCGATAAAGTTTAAGGATTACAAATATCAGCTAGTAACATCGGACATTAGCGCAGGTGGTTTGGCAGTGATCTTGAAAGGGGCAATTGCTTTCCAAGATGGTGATGAGGTTCAGCTAACAATCGTTTTACCATATGCCAATGGGGATGTAAAATACGTGGTCACAGACGCGATGGTTGTTCGTATATACGAAAAAGATGATAAAAAAATTGCAACTATTCAACTAACAGATACCGATGATGTAGACCAACAGCATATTGTTCGTTTCTGTTTTGAACGTCAATTAGTGAATCGTCGTAAAGAAATAAATCCTTTTGATGCTTGATTTTTACAAAGCCGATTCTGGACGCAATTATGCCGTGGCATAATTGATTGGTCTTCCCAACCTCTATTGGTGAGTAGGAAATTCCATGAAATTTCTGTAGGGAGTTTACATTACCTTCAAATCAAGTAGTATTTTGATTTCAGAAAGCCCTCTGCTTAAAGAGGGCTTTTTTATGATACAATATGGTGTGTTAGAAAGTAGGGGAAAATATGAAGAAAAACATTCAAATTGCGATTGATGGACCGGCTGGTGCTGGGAAAAGCACAATCGCGAAAATTGTTGCAGAGGCACTTGGATTTACTTATATCGACACAGGTGCTATGTATCGTGCTGTGACGTATAAAGCAATGCAACAAAACATACATTTAGATGATGAAACAAAATTAGCAGAAATGCTAGCATCCAGCACAATTGAATTAAAGCCTTCTGCTGAAGGACAACTTGTCTTTTTAGACGGGAAGAACGTGTCGGCAGAAATTCGATCTAATGAGGTAACTTCATCTGTTTCACAAGTAGCGGCACATGCTAAAGTACGTGAACTATTAGTAGCACAGCAACAAAAGCTTGCGGCTAATGGTGGTGTTGTTATGGATGGGCGCGATATTGCTACGCATGTATTAAAGACTGCAGAACTAAAAATTTTTATGTCCGCAACTGTAGAAGAGAGAGCAAGACGTCGTTTTATGGACAATCAAAAACGAGGAATCGAATCTTCTATTGAAAAGCTTCAAGAAGAAATTGCCCTGCGCGATAAAATGGATAGCGAGCGTGAAGCATCGCCACTAATTCAAGCGGAAAATGCCGTATTTTTAGATACGACAGCATTGTCAATTGATGAAGCAGCACAGGCCATTTTAAAATTAGCGCAAGAAAAAAGGGTGTAAATCCTAAAATTTCAGACATTTTTTGAATTTAAAGGATTTATTTTTGTCTTTATCTTCAATTTCGAATAAAATAGTAAGGGAAGATGCGAAGGAGGGTTACATATGTCTGAAGAAATGAACTATGCAGAACAAACGTTTAACGAAGGTGATATCGTCAAAGGTATTGCAGAGCAAGTTGATGAAAAAGCGGTAACTGTTTCAATTCCAGGTGCACCATTTGACGGTATTGTACCAATAAGTGAATTATCAAGCTTACACATTGAAAAAGCGTCTGACGTAATTTCTGTTGGAGATGAGTTAGAGTTGATGATTACAAAAGTTGAAGAAGAAAACTATGTATTATCAAAACGCAAAGTAGATGCTGTAAAAGCATGGGATACACTTGAACAACAATTCAACGCTGAGGAAATTTTCGAAGCGGAAGTAAAAGATATTGTTAAAGGCGGTCTTGTCGTTGATTTAGGAGTACGTGGCTTCGTTCCAGCATCCCTAGTAGAAGACCACTTTGTTGATGATTTTGAAGACTATAAAGGTAAATCTCTTAGCTTTAAAATTGTTGAGCTAGATAAAGAAAAAAATCGCTTGATTTTATCACATCGTGCTGTAGTGGAAGCTGAAAAAGCTTCTCAAAAGAAAGATGTTATTAATCAAATTAAAACTGGCGATGTTTTAGATGGTAAAGTACAGCGTATCGCATCATTTGGTGCATTTATTGACCTTGGTGGTATTGATGGCCTTGTGCATATTTCACAAGTGTCTCATGAGCATGTGAGTGATGTGAGCGAGGTTTTATCGGAAGGACAAGAGGTGAAGGTAAAAGTTCTTTCTGTAGACCCAGAAAATGAGCGTATTTCGCTATCCATTAAAGAAACGATTCCTGGTCCTTGGTCGAACATCGAAGAGCGTGCAGCTAAAGGAACAGTGCTAGATGGAAAAGTAAAACGTCTTACTTCATTTGGAGCATTTGTTGAAGTTTTCCCAGGTGTAGAAGGTTTAGTGCATATTTCACAAATCGCGCATAAGCATATTAACACGCCACACGAAGCGCTAAAAGAGGGACAAGATGTACAAGTAAAAGTGCTTGACGTTAATGCTGAAGAAGGTCGCTTAGCATTAAGTATTAAGGATTTACTTGAAAACCCTGAGGCAGAGGAAGTAGTCGACTATGAATTACCAGAAGAAAACACAGGCTTCTCTTTCGGTGATGTCATTGGCGATAAACTGAAAAATTTTAAATAAACTAGACATGCGAGGATGCAGTTTGTGTCCTCGCTTTTTTATGGAGGAAAATAGATAGAAGAGTCAAAGAGCCAAAGAGCCACATCGAACCACCAAATTTAAGAGGAAATGATGAAAAAAATACCAGAGAGATGAATAGAACGGTACATAGCGCGCTCGTTTATGGATATGATATGATATAATGGCATTTTTCGTGTATAATAGCGAAAGACAAGAAGTTGGAAGGATGAAGTACAGATGACGAAACCAGTAGTAGCCATCGTAGGTCGTCCGAACGTAGGTAAGTCGACGATTTTTAATCGTATCGTTGGAGAACGTGTATCGATTGTGGAAGACATTCCAGGAGTTACACGCGACCGTATTTATAGTTCGGCAGAGTGGTTAGCACATGATTTTAATATTATTGATACAGGTGGTATTGAGATTGGGGACGAACCGTTTTTAGAACAAATTCGTCAACAAGCAGAGATTGCCATTGATGAGGCGGACGTTATTGTCTTTATGACAAATGGCCGTGAAGGTGTAACAGCTGCTGATGAGCAAGTAGCAAAAATTTTATACAAAACAAAAAAACCGGTCGTTTTAGCAGTGAATAAAATTGATAACCCGGACATGCGTGAGATGATTTATGATTTCTATGCGCTTGGCTTTGGTGAACCTTGGCCAATTTCTGGTTCTCACGGCTTAGGCTTAGGGGATTTATTGGATGAATGTGCAAAACATTTCCCTAAGGAAGATGAAGATCAATATGGGGACGAAGTTATTAAATTCTCGTTAATTGGTCGTCCAAATGTGGGGAAATCTTCGTTAGTAAATGCATTTTTAGGCCAAGACCGCGTAATTGTTAGTAATATAGCGGGTACTACTCGAGATGCTATTGACACGCCTTATGAGTATGATGGACAGGAATATGTCATTATTGATACTGCCGGTATGCGTAAAAAAGGAAAAGTATACGAAACGACAGAGAAATACTCTGTATTGCGTGCGTTACGTGCAATTGAACGCTCTGATGTTGTTTTAGTTGTTCTTAATGCAGAAGAAGGCATCCAAGAGCAAGATAAAAAAATTGCAGGCTATGCGCACGAAGCAGGAAAAGCTATTGTTATTGTTGTTAATAAATGGGATGCTGTTGAAAAAGACGAAAAAACAATGAACGTCTTTACACAACAAATTCGCGAGCATTTCTTATTCTTAGACTACGCACCAATTATTTTTGTTTCGGCCAATACAAAGCAACGTGTACATCAAATTTTACCGATTATACAACGTGTAAGTGAGAACCATGCAATGCGTATTCAATCATCTATCCTTAATGAAGTGATTGAGGATGCAGTGGCACGCAACCCAGCACCAACTGATAAAGGCCGCCGTCTTCGCATCTACTATGCTACCCAAGTTGCGATACAGCCACCTACTTTTGTGGTGTTTGTTAATGAGCCAGAGCTAATGCATTTCTCTTATGAACGATTTTTAGAAAATCGTATTCGAGAAACATTTGATTTTGAAGGAACGCCAATTCGTTTAATTACCCGTGCTCGTGCTTAGGAAAAATATACACATACAATACGCCAACCCGACAATTATTGTTGGGTGGCGTCTTTTTACAAGAGAGGAAAGAATAATTTTTCTAATGTCTACTAATAAGATTGCTTTGAAAGCTTTACTGTTATAAGCCTTTCTCTAGCATTTTTTGTAACTAATAGGAGTGAATTGTCTTTTCAAAACAAGGGAGGTTTTTGAATGGAAAAAGTTTGTGTGTTAGGGGCAGGCTCATGGGGTTCAGCGCTTGCGATGGTGCTTGCAGAAAATGGGCATGATACACTTCTATGGACTCATCGAACAGATCAAGCTGAAGAAATTAACAACCTGCATACAAATAGGAAGTATTTACCTGAAACGGTACTACCGACAAATTTGTATGCGACAAGCGATATTGCTAAGGCAGTTGCTCATTCGGAGACAATTGTCGTAGCCGTGCCTACTAAGGCTATTCGAGAAGTATGTGAAAAAATGATAGCAGAACTCGATAAAAAAGTACTGTTTGTTCATGTTTCGAAGGGGATCGAGCCTGATACATTAAAACGAATTTCAGAAATTCTGGCAGAAAGTCTACCAGCTGAATGTGTAGAAGAGATTGTTGTACTTTCAGGTCCAAGTCATGCAGAGGAAGTTGTCTTACACCACCCGACAACTGTTACAGCCGCTTGTGCAAGCATTGAAGCCGCAGAAAAAGTACAGGATTTATTTATGAATCAATTTTTCCGCGTCTACACAAACAAAGATGTGATTGGCGTAGAAATAGGTGGCGCCTTAAAAAACGTAATCGCATTAGCTGCGGGTATTTCAGACGGCTTAAATTATGGTGATAATGCCAAAGCAGCACTAATTACTCGAGGATTAGCTGAGATTTCACGTCTTGGTGTTAAAATGGGGGGGAATCCATTTACATTCTCAGGACTTACAGGCATGGGAGACTTAATTGTAACATGTACAAGTGTGCACTCTCGTAATTGGCGCGCGGGTAATTTACTGGGGCAAGGAATGAAACTGCCAGAGGTACTAGACCAAATGGGCATGGTTGTTGAAGGGGTTCGCACAACAAAAGCTGCCTATCAACTAGCAGAGAAATATGATGTTGCTATGCCAATAACTACTGAGCTATATAGTGTTCTATTTAGTGATATAGAACCGAAAGTAGCGGTTGATGCATTAATGATGCGTATGAAAAAGCGAGAAATCGATGACATGATATATTGATAATATATATTTGTAGAGTAAAATAGGTAATCATTATACCTGATCTATAAGGTTTGTCATAAAATGGACATAAATAAGGTGTCTCAGTAAATAACTGAGACACCTTATTGTGTGCTTCTAATGGAATAATCTATAAAATTATAAAGGTTGTCCATTTAACTTCTTTCAGCAGATGTCTCCTACCTCAGTAGGTGGTGGTATGATGCGGATTTAAGCTACTTTTCAGAGAGTGTCCAAACACCCGCTGAAAGAAGTTAAAGCCTCCGGCGGATGTCACGGAATCGAAAAGGAGTTCTTTGTGCAAGCACAAAGGCGATTCCGGACGCAATTATGCCGAGGCATAATTGATTGATAGTTATAGGACAACTATTTCTTTTTAGCGAAAGCACATAGTATAATATACTTTGATTGTTTCGAGACGTTAAAGAAAGGTGGTTGTCTTAAATGGGTCCGTTAAAACATTTGCCTGCGCTTGATGTAATGTGGGTATCATTTTATTGTATCGGCTTTATGATTATATCTGTCGGGTTAATTTATTTAGCTCGTAATAAGGTTTCGAACGTTTTTTTACGTACAATCGTAAATTTAATTGCATACATACTGTTTGGACTTGGCACATTTTTAATGGTACTAATTGTAGCAACATGGCCATGATAAAAAATGATGAGGTGGAAGTGACATGAAAAAACTAAGTGCTTTTCTTTTGGTAATCGTAACCGCAGTGCTTCTAGTAGGTTGTGCATATCCAGAGGATGAAAAAAGGGCGAAATTAGTACCTGATGCTGACCAGTTAGCTGCTGTTCAGCGTGCGGTTGATGAATACCGTGAAGCAACTGGAGGCCTAGTTCCAATTAAAAATAGCGAGCTAGATACAGATATATATATAAAATATTTAATTGATTTTGAAAGACTAATGCCTAAATATCTTGCACAAATTCCAGGGAACGCCTATGAAAAGGGTGGGATTTTCCAGTATATTATTTGGGATCCTGAGAATGAAGCTAAAGTAAAATTGGTAGATTTAAATGCGGCAGAGCGAATTCGTGAAATTAATATTCAAAAACTTGCTACCCAATATTTACCGATAAAGGGTGCGACTTCTGATAATGTATATCAAATTAACTTTGAAGAATTGGGCTATAAAACAGATGTAACTGTGAAAAGCCCCTATTCTGGTGCCGAATTACCAATATTTATGACAGGCGATGGTGAAATGCATGTGGACTATTCAATCGATTTGGGTCAACTACTAAAGGAAGACAAGCCTAATGTGAAGCCTGGAGATGATATTCGTCAGCTACTTGTAGATAAATATCCAGTAGTACCAGCTTATTCTTTACCATATACAGTAGATGAAAAAGGTGAGCCAATTTATTTTATGGACGCCTATAATAGTGACGCAAAAAAAGCTAGAGAAAAAGCTAGAGAAAAAGCAATTCAAGAGTCTGAATCCAAAAATAAAAAAGATTAGTTACTAAGCTCCTTACATTTGTGAGGAGCTTTTCATATTTATCTATCAGCTCGCATATAGTGAAAAAGCGTAGATAAAGGAGGCAGAAACCTTGAGTGAAGCAGTATTTAGAGAAATTGCAGAGCGCACAAATGGCGATGTTTATATTGGTGTTGTCGGTCCAGTACGTGTAGGTAAATCAACATTTGTAAAAAAGGTTATGGAAGCGGTCGTGTTACCAAATATTGTGGATGATACAGAAAGAATGCGTGCACAAGACGAGTTGCCACAAAGTTCGCCGGGGCCAGTCATTATGACTGCTGAGCCGAAGTTTGTGCCTGCCCAAGCAACACGTATCGCGGTCGGTGATGATGAAATGTCATTTCAAATTCGTTTAGCAGATTGCGTTGGGTATATCATTGAAGGTACAAAGGGCTATGAGGATGAAAATGGGCCGAAATATGTGCATACACCTTGGCATACAGAGCCTATCCCCTTCCAAGAAGCCGCGAAAATAGGCACAGATAAAGTTATTCGTGACCATGCCAATATTGGAATTGTTGTAACAACAGATGGCACGGTAAATGGTATAAGTCGTCGTGCGGCAGAAAAGGCTGAAGAGGAAATTGTAGAACAATTAATGGATATTGGAAAACCTTTCGTTATTGTATTAAATTGCCAAATGCCAGCACGAGAGGAAACGGTACAGCTTCGAAATGAGTTATTTGAGCGCTATAATGTTCCAGTAATTGCTACTTCAATTGATCAAATGCGTGCATCTGATATTCAGTATATTTTGCAAGAAGCATTATTTGAATTTCCAATTCGAACAATTGAAGTGGAAAAACCAGATTGGTTAGATGTTTTAGATGCAACACACCCATTGAATGTTGCATTAATTGATTCGATGGAAGAAGTGTTGTCATCTATTATGAAAATTAGAGATGTACAGCAGGCATCAGATGCCTTTAAAGCCATTGATTTTATTGACCAGAGTGAAGTGGTGCATGTGGATGCTGGTGTTGGGACCGCAGTTATTCGGGTGTCATTGCAAGGTGAGCTATATAAGTCGGTTTGCAATGAATGGCTAGATGAGCCGATTGAGACGAAGCGAGATTGGCTACTATTTATTAAAGAGGCAGCAGAAGCAAAAGAGGCGCAAAAACGCTTTAAAACTGCTATTAGTGAAGCAGATTCGAAAGGTTATGGCGTAACATTGCCGATGATGCAGGAGTTTGAGCCAACAGCACCAGAGCTCATTAAACAAAATAATTTCTATGGTGTGCGTATGAAGGCAAAAGCGCCATCATACCATATCATTCGTGTAGATATGGAATCAGAATTCGCGCCACTAATTGGCTCTGAATTCCATAGTCAACAATTACTTAAGGATTTAAATCATGCCTATTTACATGATCGTGAAGCTTTATGGAGTACACAACTTTTTGGAACTCCGCTACATGAAGTGTTAAAAGAAGGAATACGCTATAAAATGGATGCCGTTCCAGCGACAGCCAAAAAACGGATGCGACAAACAATTGAACGTATGGTGAATGAAGGGGATAGAGGATTAGTTACATTTATTTTGTAGTGAAAAAATGAAAAATAAAGCACAAAAAATTACTACAGGGCTCTTCGTTTTTATGCGAAAAGTCCTGTTATTTTTGTTTTTTGGGTGAAAAACGCATTTTTTGGTTATAATCATGTATGAATACAGTTGCGTAGCGGTTTTCAATGTGTTAATCTTTTTACAGAATTGGTTCATGACCCTTTGAGAGGAGGTGAATGGTGTGAATAAAACAGAATTAGTAAACTCTGTTGCTGAAGCTGCAGGTCTTTCTAAAAAAGACGCTTCTAAAGCAGTTGAAGCTGTATTTGATACAATTCAAGATGCTCTTGCAAAGGGTGACAAAGTACAATTAATTGGTTTTGGTAACTTTGAAGTACGTGAACGTGCGGCTCGTAAAGGTCGTAACCCACAAACTGGTAAAGAAATCGAAATCGCTGCTAGCAAGGTACCTGCTTTCAAACCAGGTAAAGCGCTTAAAGATGCTGTAAAATAATACACGTCTAGTAGTTACATAGAGCGGTCTTCATGTAAATGACATGGAGGCTGCTCTTTTTAACTTCTTTCAGCGATTCCCGACGCATTGTTTATCTGTGCGAAAGCGAAGCGACAGCAACAATTATACCGAGGTATAATTGATCTTCACTACGAAGAGTTGCGTACATAGCTAAATAAGTTAATGATACATAGAAAGATGCAATAAACATGAGTGTAAGTAACGTAGATAGAATATTATTTGAGGTCCAACACTAAAAGTTGATCCCCAGGAAAAAGCCTAGTCGGAACGGAAATCAACCACACGTTATGACGGTGAGTTATAAAATATGCTCCAAATTAGAAAGCATTAATTGGCTATTTTGCTCATATAGCGATGAATTTCTTTTGAATCAAGTAAGTCGTTTTGCGCTTACCTTTTGGATATGCTACGATGCATAAGGAAATGTGTAATGTAATGATACGCAGGAGGGTTTCACGGATGTCGAATATTGATTTATTGAAAATAGAAGAAGCAGTAAAAATGATTTTAGAGGCGGTAGGCGAAGATGTAAATCGTGAAGGTTTACTCGATACACCGAAACGTGTAGCAAAAATGTATGCGGAAATGTTTAGTGGCTTACATGAAGATGCAAAAGATTATTTTAGAACAGTGTTCCATGAAGACCATGAGGAATTAGTACTTGTAAAGGACATTCCGTTTTATTCGATGTGCGAGCATCATTTAGTTCCTTTTTATGGAAAGGCTCATGTCGCATACATACCAAACGATGGCATTGTTGCTGGACTAAGTAAATTAGGACGTGCAGTAGAAACTATTGCTCGTCGTCCGCAATTACAGGAACGAATTACTTCCACCGTGGCAGAGACAATTATGGAAATGCTCTCTCCAAAAGGTGTTTATGTAGTGATAGAGGCGGAGCATATGTGCATGACTATGCGAGGACTTAAGAAGCCAGGATCTAAAACTGTGACATCGGTTGCTCGTGGTATTTACGAAGAAGATGAAGTAAAACGTAGAGAAGTTTTATCATTTATTCAAATGTCTTAAATTGAGTGTCTAATTATGTTATGATGGACTAAGAATTTGTCGGATTTAAGGAGTGTACAAACAATGGCACAAGATTATATTGTTATTCAAGCAGAGGAAGATGGCGTACATGTAATCGGTTTAACACGAGGTACAGATACAAAGTTCCATCATTCTGAAAAATTAGATGCAGGCGAAGTTATGATTGCTCAATTTACCGAACATACATCTGCCATGAAAATTCGTGGGAAAGCACAGATTCATACAGCACACGGTGTTATAAATAGCGAAGCTAAAAAGTAATAGAACGAAATTACATTCAGAAGTGCTTATGAATGGTTTCATGTTTATTCAAATTAGTAATGGCACATATAAATCGACCAGATGTGTAAAACTAAGTAATGATGTTTTCGATTCGATTCTTATAGAGCGTGTCGAACATCGCTGAAATAGAGGAACTCAGTCTAAGAACACCACGTTCTGTGGCAATTTAGCTGTGCGAAAGCGCAGCGACTGCAGCAACACACGACTGAGTGGTCAACGTGTTGGCCCAAAGCCTCCGGCGGATGTTCTGAATCGGAAAGGAGTTCAATATAGGATGTTAGCCTAAAATCATCGCATCCATGCGATAACGGCTAACTGACCTGCGTCGTGCAGGCCTAAACATAAAGCCGGTTCCGGACGCAATTATGCCGAGGCATAATTGATAGGCAGTTGGATTTCTTCTGTTTTTTAACGGGGAAGCTCTTCTGCCTATCATGTTGAATAAAGCAAAAAATTTTTATTACGAATCGTCGCGTATGCTATAATGACTCAGTAAGCAAGCGTTAGGTCATGAAAAGACTAACGTATTTGAAAGTGAAATGGAGTAAGGTCTATGAATGCAACATACATTCAAAATTCAATTGCACAATTAAAAACAGAGATTTTCATGGATGTTCGTCATAGAACTTTGCAAAAATACACAGGAATGCCTGTGCTCGATGAAAATCAATTATTTTACTTGTTAGTTCCCTTTTTTAATGGGGAAGAGTGGCAACAAAATGAACGAGAAGCTGCAATCACTGTTGGAATTGTGTACGCAGCCTTAGCAGCGCACGATCATATTAAAGAACTAGATGCCACATCAAAAGAACAGCAGCTAACCGTTTTAGCAGGAGACTTTTATAGTGGCCGGTATTATGAGATTTTAGCGATGTCGGGAAATGTCGCATTGATTCGAAATTTGTCACAAGGAATTGTGGCACGTTGTGAACACCAAATTAAAGTATATGAGGCAGAAAAACGATCAATCGAACAATGGTTTGCCTCAATAACTAACATTGAATCAGGATTAATCTCAAAATTTTTTGAGCTCTATTCATTTGGTGATTATATTCCAATTGTGGAGAAGAGCTTATTAATCTTGCGTTTAGAAAGAGAATTGGCGACATATCAACGTGGGCAAGTATCTTTAATGAGTAAAGTTCTTGAAGAAAGCGCGAGATATACTGGAGCGACCTATGGCAACGCCATAAAGGACAAAATTGTGCAATTAAAAACAGAGCTGTTACAGGTGATAGAAAATGCATCGTTTTTACAAGGTGATGTGAAACAAGCTCTACAAGCACGTGTAGAGGCATCCATTGCTTCTACTAATGGATAAGAGAGGTTTTTCAAAATGGCTAAAACGAAAGAAGAGCACGTGCACGAAGTATTTGAAAGTATTTCGGATAACTATGACAAAATGAATGGCGTTATTAGTTTCCAGATGCATGTTGGCTGGCGCAATGATACGATGAAGCACATGGCAGTAAAACCTGGAGCGAAGGCTCTAGATGTTTGCTGTGGTACGGCAGATTGGACAATTGCATTAGCCAATGCAGTTGGTGAAGGCGGAGAAGTAAAAGGGGTAGACTTCAGTAAAAACATGCTGAAGGTTGGCGAGGAAAAGGTAAAGCCATACCCACAAATCGAGCTAATACATGGAAATGCTATGGAGTTACCTTTCCCAGACGATACTTTTGATTATGCAACAATTGGTTTTGGGCTTCGCAATGTACCAGATTATTTACAAGTTTTAAAGGAAATGAATCGTGTTGTAAAACCAGGGGGAATGGTTGTTTGTTTAGAAACATCTCAATCTGAAATTCCAGGCTATCGACAACTATTCCGTTTTTATTTTAAATATATAATGCCGATATTTGGTAAAATATTTGCGAAAAGCTATAAAGAATATTCTTGGCTACAGGAATCAGCAAATGATTTCCCAGGTATGAAGAAATTAGCGGCATTGTTTGAGCAGGCAGGTTTAGAAAAAGTAACGTACAAAGCATACAGTGGCGGTGCTGCGGCAATGCATATGGGCTTAAAAAAAGTACGTTAATGGGGGAAGGTTTTCACACGTGGAAAAGATGAAGTTAAAACTACTCTATTCCGATTTGAAATCAGATATCGATATCATTGAACAAGAATTAGAAAAAGCAGTGAACTCTTCTTCATGTTTGATCAATGATGCTTCTCTCCATTTATTGCAAGCTGGTGGCAAACGGATACGACCAATTTTTGTGTTGCTTGGCGCAAAATTTGGCGAATATGATATCGAAAAGATGAAAGATGTAGCCGTACCAGTAGAGCTTATTCATATGGCATCACTTGTGCACGATGATGTAATTGATGATTCCAATATGCGAAGAGGACGCCCGACGGTCAAATCACAATGGAATAATAGAGTTGCAATGTACACGGGCGATTTTATTTTTGCGCGTGCACTTGAATATATTACAAAGCTTGAAGACCCATTAGTTCATCAAATTTTAGCGCGTACAATGGTTGAAATTTGTAACGGTGAAGTCATTCAAATCGAAGATAAATTTAGATTAGATCAAGGATTAAAAGATTATTTTAGACGAATCAAACGAAAAACGGCCTTACTGATTTCTTCTAGTTGTGAACTTGGTGCAGTGGCAGCAGGTGTCGATCCTAAAACGGTGAGACATTTGAAACGATTTGGCTATTTTGTGGGCATGAGCTTCCAAATTATCGATGATGTTTTAGATATTATGGCAACAGATAAAGAATTAGGGAAGCCAGCAGGTAGTGATTTACTGCAAGGTAATATTACGCTACCGATTCTAATGTTAAAAGATGATCCCGTAATGCAACCTTATCTGGAAAAAGTGTTTGCAGGCACATTGACGGAAACAGAACGTCAAAATATGCTACGGTATGTGCGTAAATCCGACGCGATTGAGCAAGCTAATAAAATGAGTGATAAATATTTGAAAAAGGCATTACAGGAAATAGATGCATTACCAAAACATCCCGTCAAGAAAAAACTTCGTGATGTCGCTTTATTTATGGGTAAGCGTAAATTCTAGCTTTTTGTTGTACAAAGGCTCATTTTTTGTTAATATTTATCGGTAGGTGTAAAACCTGTTATACGAATTTAAGGAGTGTTTTAAACATGGCAATCGAACAAACTTTTTTAATGGTTAAGCCTGATGGCGTAGAACGACAAGTAGTAGGAGATATCGTAGATCGTTTTGAACGTCGCGGTTTTGTATTGAAAGGTGCTAAATTAATGGTAATTCCTACAGAATTAGCAGAAAAGCACTATGCAGAGCATGCTGAGCGTCCATTCTTTGGTGAATTAGTTGATTTCATCACTTCTGGTCCAGTATTCGCTATGGTATGGGAAGGCGAAAACGTAATTAAGCTTGCTCGTACAATGATGGGAGCAACTAAACCTGAAGAATCTAACCCAGGTACAATCCGTGGTGACTATGCAACAACTGTTTCTCACAACATCATTCACGGTTCTGATTCACTAGCTTCTGCTGAGCGTGAAATCGGCTTATTCTTCGGTGAAGATTTAGTTTAATTAGCAAAGTTTAATTTGCAAATAGATTAAGCAATCTCAATTTAATTTGAGATTGCTTTTTTTGTGCTCTAAATGGAGTGAAGGATAGTTTTGTTAAAGTAACAGGTAGAACCCAAGAATTAAAAGTATATCTACTAAAACAGTTGAATAGAATTTTCTAGATACATATAGAATTGTTAAATACTTCTTAGTCATGTAAAATAATAGATATAATATTCTGATAATTAAGGTTTTTAACTTCTTTCAGCAGAAGTCTACCACCTATATAGGCGGTCAGATGAATGCGGTTTTAAGTCACTTTTCAGCGGGTGTCCAAACATCTGTAGCTGTCGCTACGCTTTCGGTACAAAAAACATCCGCTGAAAGAAGTTAAAGCCTCCGGCGGATGTCACGGAATCGGAAAGGAGTTCACATAGGATGTTAGCCTAAGATCATCGCATCCATGCGATAACGGCTAACTGACCTGCATCGGTAAAAACGCCACGTCCTGTGGCATTACCGAAATGACCGACATCGTGCAGGCCTAAGCACTAAGCCGATTCCGGACGCAATTATGCCGAGGCATAATTGATATAGCTTATTATCAAGAATATATTTCATAACATCTAAATACATTGGGTGATAGGAAATGAGAGAGATGACAGTACAAAGGGGATTTTTTTATGAGAGAAGTAGTGATTGTATCAGCTGTTCGTACAGCGGTTGGCAGGAGTAAAGGGGCATTAAGCAATGTTCGAGCAGATGACTTAGCGGCAGATGTTCTGCAAGAAGTAGTGCAACGAGCAGGTATCAATAAGGGTCAGGTGGAGGATGTAATTTTTGGCTGTGTAACGCAAACTGCTGAACAGGGAGCAAATATAGCTCGTACAGCATTATTAATGGCAGGCTTTCCGGAAAGTGTCCCAGGTGTGACAATCGATCGTCAATGCGGCTCAAGTCAGCAAGCTGTACATTTCGCAGCACAGGCTATTTTAGCGGGGGATATGGACATTGTTATTGCTGGTGGGGTTGAAAGCATGACGAGGGTGTCAATGGGTTCTAACATGAAGGGTGCCTATGCAGGTAAACGATTACAAGAAAACTATACGATTATACATCAAGGGTTATCAGCCGAGAAAATAGCGGAAAAATGGAACTTATCAAAAGAACAGCTAAATAACTATGCTTACAATAGTCATAGACGAGCTTTAGCTGCAATTGAGGCAGGCCATTTTAAAAAGGAAATACTGCCTGTCCAAGTTACGCAAGAAGACGGCGCAGTTACAACGTTTTCTGTTGATGAGGGACCTCGGGCAGAAACGACAGTTGATAAATTAAATGGGCTTAAAACTGTATTCCAGGAAGATGGTGTGATTACAGCCGGTAATGCAAGTCAAATGAGTGATGGTGCCTCAGCGGTAGTTATAATGTCTTTAGAAAAAGCACAGGAGCTTGGCATCCAACCGCTTGCTAAAATTGTTACAAGAGTTGTTGTTGGCTCAGATCCGACGTTAATGCTAACTGGTCCAATTGAAGCAACTAGACAAGCACTAGAACGTTCAGGTCTTACGATAGAGGAAATTGATACGTATGAAGTGAATGAGGCTTTTGCGCCAGTACCACTTGTTTGGTTACATGAAATTGGAGCGGATCCAAATAAACTAAATCCAGACGGGGGAGCAATTGCCTTAGGGCATCCATTAGGAGCGTCAGGTACAAAGCTGTTAACAACGATGCTATACAGAATGGAACGAGAAAATTTACGTTATGGCTTACTTGCAATTTGTGAAGGTATGGGAATGGCGAATGCCACTATTATTGAGAAAATGTAAAAGGGGTTGTGTTTGATGAATGAAGTAATAGCAGTTGTAACAGGGGGAGCATCTGGTTTAGGAGAGGCGACTGTTCGTAAAATTGTTGCAGAGGGTGGCAAAGCAGTAATTTTTGATCTTAATGACGAGCGAGGACATGCACTAGTAGAGGAGTTAGGGGAGAATGTCCAATATGCACGTGTAAATGTCACAAAAGAAGCTGATGTAGCGGCAGGTCTTGAGCAAGCAGTAGCGAGATTTGGGTCCATTAATGTCACAGTGAATTGTGCTGGAATTGCTGATGCAAGTAAAGTACTTTCAAAGCGTGGTGTACATGCCCTTGATTTATTCGAAAAAGTGATTTCTGTAAATTTAATTGGTACTTTCAACGTTATTCGCCTAGCAGCTGAGCAGATGCAACATAATGAACCAAACGAGGATGGTCAACGTGGCGTTATTATTAATACTGCATCTGTGGCAGCATTTGATGGACAAATAGGACAAGCGGCATATAGCGCGTCAAAAGGTGGTGTGGCAGCGATGACCTTGCCGATTGCCAGGGAGCTTGCAGAAATTGGGGTACGTGTTATGACGATTGCTCCAGGATTAGTAGAGACACCAATGTTTGCATCGTTACCAGAACCAGCAAGAACAGCACTTGCCCAAATGACACCGTTCCCTAAACGACTTGGGAAGCCATCGGAATACGCGCTACTAGTCGAAAGTATTATCAAAAATGGTTTATTAAATGGTGAAGTAATTCGCTTGGACGGCGCGATTCGTATGCAGCCAAAATAGGGGAAACTTGAAGGTGCTCGACTCCTGCAAAATAAGCTAGAAAGATTGAGTGAAGGCTAATATCACCTTTTTTGTGATTGCGCCTTCGTGAAGCTCTGAAGTGAAAAGGGGCTTGTCTGCGGATAAAAAGCTGAATAAGTTAGCTTGTTTCGTATGTACTTATTGGTAGTAGCAGTAAGCCTTGGACGATTCAAAAATTTTATGAACAAAGGGGAGCGTTATTATGCATATGATGGATACACCTTTATTATTAACTAGTTTTTTGGATCGAGCAGAACGATTTTTTCATGCGAAAAAAATATATTCGCGGACAAGCCCTACAACAATTCACGAATTTACCTATAAAGAATATGTAAAAAGAACTCGTAAACTAGCTGATGCTCTTACAAAGTTGGGAATGGAGCGAGGTATGAAGGTAGGTACCTTTGCTTGGAATCACCACCGTCATTTAGAAGCATATTTTGCAGTACCATGCGCGGGAGCTGTCTTGCATATGATTAATATTCGATTAGCACCTGAGCATATTGCTTACGTTATTAATCATGCAGAAGATGAAATATTACTAATTGATGATAACTTAGTTCCGCTTATTGCACCGATTGTCTCACAGCTTAAAACGGTAAAGCATTTTATCGTAATGGGAGATGCTGTCGAGCTAGAAAACATCCCATTACCGAATGCTCTATCTTATGAGGCATTACTCGAAGAAGCGAATGAGAATTTTAGATTCCCAGATGATTTAGATGAAAATACACCTGCTGGCATGTGCTACACAAGTGCCACTACAGGAATGCCAAAGGGTGTGGTGTATACTCATCGAAGTATTGTCCTCCATACGATGGCAGCAGGACTCTCCGATAGTATTGCGATAGGCGAGGCTGATGTTTTACTACCTGTCGTACCAATGTTTCATGCGAATGCGTGGGGATTTCCGTTTGCTGGTGTATTATTTGGTGCTACCCAGGTGCTACCAGGGCCAATGTTTACACCACAACTATTACTTGATTTAATTGAAACATATAAGGTCACGTTGACTGCAGGAGTACCGACAATTTGGCTTGGGGTATTACAGGAGCAACGCAAAAATCCTCGTGATTTGTCTTCGATACGATTAATTATATGTGGTGGTTCAGCATCTCCGCTCGGTCTAACTCGTGGCTTTGAGGAGGAGCTTAAAATTCCTTACATGACGGGCTACGGTATGACCGAAACATCGCCGCTTGTTAGCATATCGTCGTATTTAACACATATGCAAGATTATACGATGGATGAAAAAATGGACGTTCGTATTACACAGGGAATAACAGTGCCGCTCATTGAAACACGCGTAGTCAATGAAAACGGTGAAGTCCCTTGGGATGGCAAAACAATGGGCGAATTGACAATTAGGGGCCCGTGGATTGCTGCCGAGTATTATAATGATGAACGAACAACGGAAGCCTTTAAAGATGGCTGGCTCTACACTGGTGATATTGCTGTAGTGACAGTAGATGGTTATATTAAAATTTCAGATCGAACAAAAGATTTAATAAAAAGTGGTGGAGAATGGATTTCCTCGGTAGACCTTGAAAATGCTTTAATGTCGCATCCTAAAGTGTTTGAGGCTGCTGTTATAGCCATTCCCCACGAAAAATGGCTTGAACGACCTCTAGCGTGTGTTGTAGCAAAGCCTGAATGTAAGGATTCTATTACGAAATCAGAGCTACTAGAAGATTTACGATCGCAATTCCATAAAACATGGATTCCTGATGACATTGTATTTTTAAATGAGATACCGAAAACTTCTGTAGGAAAATTCATGAAGGTAAAATTGCGCGAAGATTTAAAGGGTTATCGAGTAGAAGTTTAAAGGACTAAACATTTTGAAGGTGGTGTCAAACTACCTTCATTTTTTTTGTGAAAGGCTGGATCAATACAATACTGGATCAATACAATAACGTGAGATTGATATCCGTTCCGACTGGACGTAGTAGTATTGGCCAAAAGGAAGTTTTGTCTCGAAGGAGTTATCATAGGACGACGTGATGCAATTTACTAAATGGCTACGTCGTAACAAATATCAAAATGAATATTTTTGCTAAATTAATGAAAGAATGAAAAGAAAAATGAAACTATTTTTTCCATTTTGCCGTATAATCATTATTAATGAAAGGAAGTGGACGTATTGTCAATTCCAATGGTTGCAATTCTCGGAGGCGTATTAATCGCACTAGTAGGGATACTTACTGATGCAAACACAAGAAAGCAAAAGATTAAATTAAAGTCTATCGAAAAGGAATTGGAGCTAGAGAAGCTGAGATTAGAAACGTATACGATGGAAACAGAGAAATTACGTCTAGAATTAGAGCAATCCAAAGTGTTATTATTAGAGGAAAAACAAAACTCAACCAAGTAACTTGGATTACATGTGAAAGACTATTTCAGGAATGGCACTTTTCCGCTATAATGGAAATACGACGCTAGAGGGGAAGAAGACCGCATGTCTGATTATGAACAATTTATAGAAGGTATAAAGCGCAAAACAGGAATAGATTTAGCGCTATATAAAGAAGCGCAAATGAAAAGACGATTAACATCTCTGTATGAGAAAAAGGGATATCGTAATTTTGTGGACTTTCTAAAGGCACTTGAACAAGATCGTAATTTAATGAATGAGTTTTTAGATCGTATGACGATTAATGTTTCCGAATTTTATCGCAATGGGAAGCGCTGGGAAGTGTTGCAGAAGAAAATATTTCCGAAATTACTGCAATCTAATAAGCGTTTAAAAATTTGGAGTGCTGCTTGTTCAACGGGTGAAGAACCCTATTCTTTAGTCATGGTATTATCTCAATTACTGCCATTATCTCAAATTCAAATCATTGCTACTGATCTAGATGAGAATGTCATTCAAAAGGCGAAATTAGGTGTTTATCCAGAGCGATCATTAGCAGAAGTGCCGAGTGATATTAAAGCCAAGTATTTTGAGCAAGAAGGTTCCTTTTATAGGGTCAAGGATGAGATTAAACGTTGTGTGACGTTTAAGAAGCATAATTTACTTAATGATCATTACGATTCTAATCATGATTTAATTGTTTGCCGCAATGTGATGATTTATTTTACGGAAGAAGCGAAAGATCAGATTTATACTAATTTTAGTAAAGCATTGCGTAAAGATGGGGTTTTATTTGTTGGATCAACAGAGCAAATCTTTAATCCATCTCGTTATGAGTTTGAAGTCGAGGATACGTTCTTCTATAAACGAAAATAGTTAATAATATGAGAAAAGCATTTGTACAATAGATAATATGAATGTCATGTACATATTTTCAAAGCTTTAGACATAGATGAATCGTACGCTTTTCGCTTGATGTAAGCAAAAAGCGTATTTTTTATTAGCTATCTCGAATCTCGGGCAAGGCTCCAACCTCAGACTTTAATGAAAGCTTAGGTAGGGGATAACTGATTGTTGAAGACTAACAATTAGTGGATATGCAGAAAATTTTTTCGGGCGAATCGTTCAGAATATTCTAATTTAACGAGGTGGACAGTTTCTGGAACAATCCGAAATTTGCGAACAATTAAAACGAGTCTTAAAAGACATTTGCAAAAGGACTGTTTTTTTAGAGAATATATGTTATAGTGAAAAATACATACTTTAGCGAGTTGAAGGGAGAAAGTGTTTATGCGTTACTTAACAGCGGGAGAGTCACATGGACCCCAATTAACAACAATTATTGAGGGCCTACCGTCGCTCTTACCAATTACAGCAGAAAAAATTAACCATGATTTAAAACGTCGTCAAGGAGGGCATGGACGCGGCCGCCGTATGCAAATCGAAACAGATACAGTGGAAATAGTCGCTGGTGTTCGTCACGGACAAACACTTGGTTCTCCCGTAGCGCTCGTAGTCACAAATGATGACTGGAAGCACTGGACAAAAATTATGGGAGCAGAACCGTTAGCAGAAGATGTGAATCCTGACGATATCAAACGTCAAATTTCACGCCCTCGTCCAGGGCATGCAGATTTAGTAGGCGGCATGAAATACGGACACCGTGATTTACGCAATGTGTTAGAGCGTTCCTCTGCGCGTGAGACAACTGTTCGTGTAGCAGTAGGTTCGGTTGCCAAAGCGCTATTAAATGAATTAGGCATTTCTATAGTGGCACATGTAACAGAAATCGTTGGTATTAAGGCAGACACTTCCGTAATCGAAGGAAAATCTGCAGATGAAATTCGTGCCATTGTTGAAGCAGATCCTTGCTATTGCGTTGACCCAGAGGCTTCGGCAAAAATGGTGGAGGCAATTGATGAAGCGAAAAAAGCTGGTGACTCAATTGGTGGTGTTGTAGAAGTCATTGTTGAAGGAATGCCAGCTGGTGTAGGTTCATACGTTCATTATGACCGTAAGCTAGATGCTAAATTAGCAGCTGCCATGTTATCTATCAATGCATTTAAAGGTGTTGAATTTGGAATTGGCTTTGAAATGGCACGCCGTAAAGGCTCTGAAGTACATGATGAAATCATTTGGTCAGAGGAAGAAGGCTATACACGTGCAACAAATCGACTTGGTGGTTTAGAAGGTGGAATGTCTACTGGAATGCCAATTGTCGTACGTGGTGTAATGAAACCAATTCCTACATTATATAAACCGTTGCAAAGTGTTGATATTGAAACGAAAGAACCATTTAAAGCAAGTGTAGAGCGCTCGGATAGCTGTGCAGTACCAGCTGCGTCAGTTGTTGCTGAGCACGTTATTGCCTGGGAAATAGCGAATGCAATATTGGAACAATTCCATAGCGATCAATTACCCCAACTAAAAGCTCAAATCGACGAACACCGTCGTTATACAAAGGGGTTCTAATATGCGAGTACCAGTAGCGACGAAATCCCATCAATATGAAGTTGTCCTTGGTCATAAATTTTTAGCAGAAGCAGTAAAAGCATTTGATGATAAGCTTCAAAAAGCGGATAAGCTCATTGTTTTTACGGATGCTAATGTGTGGGCAGCGCAAGGAGATTATTTCAAGGCTCATTTCCCTTATCATTTTGAGGTTTTTATCTTACCAGGTGGTGAGGCATGTAAAACATTTGAACAATACAATGCAGCGCAAACATTTTTACTTGAACAAAAATGCTCGCGTAAATCATTTATTTTTGCATTTGGTGGGGGAGCTGTAGGTGATTTAACAGGTTTTGTTGCAGCCACTTATATGCGTGGGGTGCCGTTTATTCAAATCCCAACTACGATTTTGGCACATGACTCAGCTGTAGGCGGTAAAACAGCTATTAACCATCCACTAGGTAAGAATATGATTGGTGCATTTTATCAACCTGAGGGAGTTATTTATGATACTGTTTTTATCGAAAGCTTACCTGAGCGCGAGGTACGTTCAGGAACAGCAGAAGTGATCAAGCACGCGATGATTTCTAATGCATCGTGGTTAGAGGAATTAATGGCTGCAGAGACAGTTATTCATTTCACCACTGAAGAATTAGCGAAGCAGCTAAGAAAAGGTATTGAAGTGAAGGCCCAAATCGTAGCAGAAGACGAAACCGAGCAATCCGTTCGGAAATTTTTAAACTTAGGTCATACTTATGGGCATGCCATTGAAGCGGCCGCTGGTTATGGAAAAGTAGCGCATGGCGAGGCTGTCATGATTGGACTCGTATATTGTTTATTATTAAGTGAACGATACGGTGAATTAGATCGTACCTTCACTACAGCATTTTTGCAGTTTGCAGTGAAGAATGGTTATCCATTTGAAGCTGTAAAAGAATATTCCTTTGAACAGTTAACAGAGTATTTAATGAAAGATAAAAAAGCGGAGTATGGTATTTTACAATTCGTGCTACTGGATAAAATTGGTAAACCATTCATACAACCAATTGATTTAGCGGAGTGCAGAGAAGTAGATGCCGAATTCCGACAGCTATTAGCGGAGGTGCTTGTATGATTCGTGGACTTAGAGGAGCAATTACAATTGAATCTGACAAGCCAGAGCTTGTATGGGAAGAGACAGCAAGATTAGTGCGTGAAGTAGTAGCAGCCAATAATGTGGAAATAGATGATATTGCTTCTATACTAATATCCACAACACCTGATATTACGTCAGCATTTCCAGCACGTGCTGTACGGTTAATGGACGGGTGGCAATATGTACCTGTCATGTGTACGCATGAAATGGACGTGCCAAACGCATTGCCACTTTGTATTCGTGTGTTAATCCATGCAAATGTGGAAGTAGCACAAAAGGATGTAAAACACTTGTATCTCAATGATGCAGTGAAATTAAGACCAGATTTAGCCCAAGCTAAATAAAAAGAGGAGATGTTTGAGATGAAATGGAAACAACAATTGGACGGTATGCAAGCATATAAGCCTGGTAAACCAATTGAAGAAGTACAACGTGAATATGGCTTACAAGAAGTCGTAAAATTAGCATCTAATGAAAACCCATTTGGGTGCTCACCTAAGGTAACTGCTTATTTACAAAATAATTCAGTAAATCATGCGATCTATCCAGACGGCTATGCGCAAAATTTACGTACAGCTGTTGCAAATCATCTAGGTGTCAAAGAAACACAGCTTCTTTTTGGTAACGGCTCCGACGATATCATTGCAATTATTACGCGTGCATTGTTGTATCCAGGTGTAAACACAGTGATGGCAGACCCATCCTTCTCCCAATACTGGCACAATGCTGAAATAGAAGGCGCAGAGGTACGCAAAGTTCCTTGTATCGAAGGTGCACATGATCTTGATGCAATGGCAGCAGCAATTGATGGTAATACATCGATCATTTGGGTTTGTAGCCCAAATAACCCAACAGGTGTGGTGATACCTGATGTTGAATTGCGTGCATTTTTAGCTAAAGTTCCAAGTGATGTACTAGTAGTATTAGATGAAGCATATATCGAATACGTAACGCATCCTGGTCACAAAGATACTCTACCTTTAATAGACGAGTTTCCCAATGTACTATTAATGCGTACATTCTCCAAAGCATATGGTCTTGCTTCTTTCCGAGTTGGTTATGCAATTGGGCAACCAGAAGTAATTGCAAAGCTTGATCCAGTAAGAGCGCCATTTAATAATACAATTTTAAGTCAAGCAGTTGCGACAATCGCTTTAAGTGATCAAGAATATATAAATGCTTGCCGTGAAGCAAATGAAAAAGGTAAAAAACAATATATTGAATTTTGTGAGAAACATAATTTGAAATACTTCCCTTCTGATACGAACTTTATTTTCTTTAATACGAATGCTGATAGTGATGTTGTCTTCAATGAGCTAATGAAACGAGGCTTTATAATCCGTAGTGGAAATGCGTTAGGATTACCTGGGTTTGTCCGCGTGACAATCGGAACAGAGGCTCAAAATACGGCATTGTTAGGCCACCTTGAAAACGTCCTAAAAGAGCTAGGAGTTTTTGCATGACACGCAACGTGCTCGTTATTGGGCTAGGCTTAATAGGAGGCTCGATTGCCTTGGCATTGCAAAAGGCACCAGAAACAAAAATTATTGGCTATGATATGGATGCGAAAACTCGTGACCATGCGATAACAGTAAATATTGTTCATGATATTGTGACAGATCCAAAAGAAGTGGTGGCCGACGTGGATGTAATCATTTTTGGAACTCCCGTCAACGCAACGCTTGAATGGATGGAACAATTAAAAACATGGCCGTTAAAAAATAAAGTAATCGTAACAGATACAGGAAGTACAAAAAAGAAGATTATGCAAAAGGCTGGGGAACTACGTGAGTTAGGCATTACCTTTATTGGAGGACATCCAATGGCAGGCTCACATAAAAGCGGTGTTTTAGCTGCTAAGGCTCACCTTTTTGAAAATGCGTATTATATGCTAACACCGCTCGCCGGTGAAGAAATTGTCAATATGGCACAGCTTGAAAGTTTATTAAAATTTACACATGCAAAAGTTGTTAGTGTATCTGCTCGTGAGCATGATCATATGACAGCTGTAGTTAGTCATTTTCCGCATGTCGTAGCTGCTTCTCTTGTGCATCAATTGGGCGGAGAAAACGGGGAATATCCAATGACACGTTCACTTGCTGCAGGTGGCTTCCGTGATGTAACGCGTATTGCCTCGTCCAATCCGATTTTATGGCGAGATATTACATTACAAAATCGAGAAGAGCTTATTGCGCAGCTAGAAGGCTGGGAAAAGGAAATGAGTCGTGTAAAGGAGCTGCTTTTCAATGGTAGCTCGGATGACATAGAAACATACTTTGCAGTTGCTAAAGAGCTAAGAGATGAATTACCGATTAGTGCAGGAGCAATGTTCACATCATTTGACTTATATGTTGATGTTCCTGACTATCCGGGGGTTATTTCTGAGGTGACAGGCTTACTTGCAGACGAAGCGATTAGTATTACAAATTTACGTATCGTAGAGTCAAGAGAAGACGTTTTCGGGATTCTTGTTATTAGCTTACAAAGTGAAAGTGACCGTGAACGTGCAGCAGCGTGTATACAAAAGCGCGCTAATTATGAAACATATATTTCATAGGATCCTAGGAAATGCCTATTTAAAAGAAAGCGTCGAAATTACGGCGCTTTCTATCTTCATATTGGAGGGAAGAAAACGATGAGTGAAAAAGTATTACAATATGATAAACCTTCCTTACAAGGAACTTTAACGATTCCTGGCGATAAATCTATCTCTCACCGTTCCGTTATGTTTGGAGCTATTGCAACGGGAAAAACAACAGTTGACGGCTTTTTATTAGGTGAGGATTGTTTAAGTACAATTGATTGCTTCCGTAAGCTCGGTGTGAAAATTGACGTAGAAGGAACAAATGTATCCATCGACAGCCCAGGTATAGAGGGGTGGCAAGAGCCTACAGAGGTACTATACACAGGAAATTCTGGTACAACGACACGCTTAATGCTAGGTATTTTAGCTGGATCTACTGTACATTCAGTAATGACAGGGGATGCGTCCATTGGAAAGCGACCGATGCGCCGTGTTATTGATCCGTTACGTCAAATGGGCGCACACATTACTGGAAGGGCAGATGGACAATATACGCCATTAGCCATTCAAGGTACAGCATTACAAGCTATTGATTACCACATGCCTGTTGCAAGTGCGCAGGTGAAGTCAGCTGTTTTACTTGCTGGTTTACGCGCTGAAGGTACTACAATTGTGCGAGAAATTGAAGTATCTCGAGATCATACTGAGAGAATGCTACGTCAATTTGGTGCACAGGTTGATGAGGTGGATGGTGTTATTTCGTTAAAAGGAGGACAAACTTTAACAGGGACACATGTGTCTGTGCCAGGTGATATTTCATCTGCGGCCTTTTTCTTAGTAGCAGGGGCCATCTGTGAGGATAGTAAAATAACGCTAGAAAATGTCGGAATTAATCCAACACGAGATGGTATTATCAAAGTGCTTCATAATATGGGAGCATCTATAACACTTATACCGGATGAAGATAGCCAGTCAGAGCCGACAGCAACAGTTACAATTGAAACGTCAACATTAAAAGGCACTACCATTGAGGGAGATATTATTCCTCGTCTTATCGATGAAATCCCGATCCTTGCTTTATTAGCAACGCAGGCAAACGGTAAAACTATTATTAAGGATGCCGAGGAGTTAAAAGTGAAGGAAACAGACCGGATAACGGCTGTTGTGGATGAATTGAAAAAACTAGGTGCTAATATTGAAGCTACTGAGGATGGCATGATTATTGAAGGACCAACTCCATTACGTGGTGCTAGCCTTAAAACCTATGGTGATCATCGTATAGGGATGATGGGTGCTGTTGCAGCACTAATAACAGATGGGGCTGTAACTTTAGATGACGCAGAATGTATTGCGGTTTCTTATCCATCGTTTTTCGAGCATATAGAGGAAGTAATATAAATCTATGCTTGACTCTCCAAGTCTTTTGGGGAGTTTTTTCTTGTTTCGAGAGAAAATGTTTTGTAGCATAAAGGTATTAATGAAAGAATAGGTGAATGACTGTGAACAATGCGATGACTGAAATGATGCAAGCACTTGAACAAGGGGACTTAGCATTAATTGAACAGCTACTTGAAACATTTTTAACGAAAGAGCTACCTGAGGACATTTATGCGCTAGCTGAAGTTTTTATGCAGTATGGATATATGAAGGAAGCTGACCGTGTACTGGAGCATTTACAATTTTTATTCCCAGAAGAAGCACAGTTGAAAATTGATCGTGCAAACGTCTTAATGGAACTTGGCGATGAAGATGAAGCGTTAGATTTTTTATTAGAAGTAGAGGAGACAGCTCCAGAATATCCTCAAGCATTATTAGTATTAGCGGATTATTATCAAATGCAAGGATTGTTTGAAGTAGCAGAAATGCGCATCAATGAGGCACTATCTATATTACCTGATGAGCCATTACTACAATTTGCTAAAGCGGAGCTTTTATTTGAAACGGGTCGCTTCTTAGAGGCTGCGAGACTATATGAAGAATTGTATGAACAACAAGTTGAATTTGCTGGGGTAAGTCTTACAGAACGACTTGCTGAGGTGTATCGTGCAGGAGCTGCCTATGAAACGGCCTTAGATTACTATTTAAAAGCTCTGGAAGCTGAAGTAAAGCCAGATGTTTTATTTGGTGCAGCGTATTCAGCCTTTCAATCACAAAAATATGAAATGGCCATTAAACAATTAGAGGAATTAAAAGAATTAGACCCTGATTATTTTTCTGCCTATTTATTGCTTGCTGAAAGCTATGCCATGACGGAGGACAATAAAAAAGCATACGCTGCCATTCTGGAAGGATTAAAGCGTGACGAATACGATAAGTCCTTATTTTTATTCGCCGGTAAAATGGCTTTAAAAACTGGTTTGCCAGCTGAGGGTGAGCAGCATCTACGTGAAGCCATTGCCTTAGATCCTGAATACATGGAGGCAGTATTAACATTAATCTCCGTGTTGGCACAGCAAGAGCGTCATGAGGATGTAATAGAATTATTTGAAACGTTGCAAAAAAATGATTTTGAATGGAGCACCTTATACCCATTTGCTGCGGTTGCATATGAAAATTTAGAATTGTACGACCGTGCATACGAATTTTACCGTTTGGCATATAATGATTTTAAGGAAGACGCAGTATTTTTAGAAAAGTATGTTTATTTCTTGTTAGAGGAAGGAAAACGCTCAGAAGCTAAAGAAGTGCTCGGTCAATTAATAACTATTCAGCCGGGTGAACTGGAGTGGCAAGAGAAGTTAGAAACCTTAGAATTTGAGTAAAGGAGGGAGTGGGTATGACTGCTTCTGTATCAGTTGTCGATAAAAAAGCATTTGTTAGATGGTTTTTAAAAAATTATCAATTGAAACGTCGTGAGTGTGTATGGATTTTGAATTACTTATTAAGTAACGATGAGTTATTAAAACGAATTCGATTTGTTGAAGAAGCTCACTATTGCCCTAGAGCAATGGTAATGTCAACGGTCGATTCAACAGGAGTGCCGTTTCGTTTTTACAAAGGCAATGTAATGACAGCAGATGCTGAGAAATCCTTCCATGATTTACGTTTACATGAGCATGAAGATATGTATATACAATTGAATTTTCCAAATGTACCACCAAGTGCACAATACTTAGCAGTTCTTGAAGAAAACCCTTATATGCCAGAAGCACTGATTGTTAGTGAAAAAGATCGCTTACTGGCTGAAGAGCTGCTTTCCAACAGCTTACTCGTATTCCAAGAAGAAAAATTACTCGCGCAAATTGATGAAGCCCTCGATCAGGGAGATGAAGATCGCTTTTATGAATTGTCTAATTTGTTACAAGCTTTAAAGGAAACGGCTAATTTACGTTAGTTATAAGTAAAAATGGAATGTCCTTTATCTACCTCAATATGATAACATAACAAGTGAATGATTGTTTTCACTTTTTATTGGCTATCCTATTGAAGAGTGGAGAAGGGCATTTTTTTATCTTCATGCAGTGGGGGTACCAAACCCTGCTGCATGAAGATAAAGCCCCGGCGGGATTGTGCCCAAAATCCGGACGCAATTACGCCAAGGCGAAATTGATTTATGCAACAAGAGGAGGTTTGTGAGATGTATTTTAATGCAAGTGATGTGACATTGTTTATGGCACAGAAGGAATTTATCGATACAGCAATTGTTCCACTCGTAACCGTCGATTTAACTCCTGAAAAAATGAAACAGAGTGGTACAGAAGTGGATTTTTTGTTATCGCTTACATCTTTTGTCGAACAACAGTTTAAAGGTCGTTTATTATTGATGCCACCGTTTACGTATAGTGCAACATTAAAAAACGAAGATATGCCGAAGCAATTAGAGGCACAATTACATAATGCTGGTTTTAAGCATGTGTTCTTCATTACTTGTGACCATTTTTGGACAAATATTGGAGATGAAGTAAATGTTATTTGGCTACCAGCGATTCCGTTAGAAAGTATGGATAAAGGCGTGAAAAGCTCCATTCTCGAAGATCAATTGCGACAAGTGATTCCGATCTTTTCGACCAAATGGACACAGATTTAACAATTAGTTTCAATAATTGTTCACATTCTCCAGCTTTCCACAGAATGCTATATTGACCAAGCTATGGAGTTGATATATCATAGATATGTCCTAGTATTACTATTTGTAAATGAATGTCCGTTGGACTGACCTTTAAGTTAGAGGGGGGAAAAAAATGAGTAATAATCGAGTTTCACGTCGTCAATTCCTAAGCTATACACTAACTGGTGTAGGTGGCTTTATGGCGGCAGGTATGCTGATGCCAATGCTTCGTTTTGCAATAGACCCAGTGCTACAAAGTCATGCTGGTGGGAACTTTGTAAAAACAGAGCATAAAATCGCTGATATTACTGACAAACCTGTTAAAGTTGACTTAACATTTGAACAAGTTGATGCATGGTACAAATCAGACGTAACAAACGTAGCATGGGTTTTCAAACAAGGCGATCAAATCGTTGCATTATCTCCTGTTTGTAAGCATTTAGGATGTATGGTTGACTGGGGAACAGATTCAACACACCCAGATCAATTCTTCTGTGCTTGTCATGGTGGACGCTATGAGAAGAATGGTAATAACGTAGCAGGAACACCACCATTAGGTCCATTGGATGAATATGAAGTTAAAGAAGATGATGGTTATTTATCGCTTGGGCCAATTCATCCAAATACTCTAGTTAAGTAAGGGGGTACAAAACAGTGCTAAATAAAATTTATGATTGGGTCGATGAACGCTTAGATATTACACCTATTTGGCGTGATATTGCCGACCACGAAGTGCCAGAGCACGTGAACCCTGCACATCATTTTTCAGCATTCGTTTACTGTTTCGGTGGATTAACTTTCTTCATCACAGTAATTCAAATTCTATCAGGTATGTTCTTAACAATGTACTATGTACCAGACGTAGTGAATGCTTGGAAATCAGTTTATTATTTACAAAACGAAGTAGCATTTGGTGAAATCGTACGCGGTATGCACCACTGGGGAGCTTCATTAGTAATCGTTATGATGTTCTTACATACACTTCGTGTATTCTTTACAGGTTCTTATAAGAAACCTCGTGAATTAAACTGGATGGTTGGTGTAGGTATTTTTGGTGTTATGATGGGTCTTGGTTTTACAGGATACTTATTGCCTTGGGATATGAAAGCATTATTCGCTACAAAAGTAGGTATCCAAATTGCTGCATCTGTACCGTTTATCGGTGAATGGATTAAAATCTTATTAGCGGGTGACTCAACTATTCTTGGTGCTCAAACGTTAACACGATTCTTTGCGATTCATGTATTCTTCTTACCTGCAGTATTGTTTGCATTACTTGCAGCACACTTTATCATGATTCGTCGTCAAGGAATTTCAGGGCCGTTGTAATAGTTCTTGACGGTTCGATGATTTTTTAAAGGAGGGGACATAATGCATCGCGGAAAAGGAATGAAATTTGTTGGTGATTCTCGTATTAAAGCGAATCACAGAATGCCGAACGTTCCAAAGGATTATTCCGAATATCCAGGTAAGACGGAAGCTTTCTGGCCGAACTTCTTACTAAAAGAATGGATGGTTGGTGCTGTATTTTTAATTGCTTATTTAATATTAACAGTTGCACATCCATCACCACTTGAAGGACCAGCTGATCCGACAAGAGCGTACATTCCATTACCGGACTGGTACTTCTTATTCTTATATCAATTATTAAAATACACATATGCTTCAGGTCCATATAATGTTATTGGAACAGTTGTAATTCCAGGTCTTGCATTTGGAGCGCTATTATTAATGCCATTTTTAGATAAAAGTCCAGAACGTCGTCCATCTAAACGTCCGTTACCAACAGCGTTTATGTTATTGACTCTGGCATCTATGTTTTACTTAACATGGGAAGCAGTTGCTAACCATGACTGGGAAGCTCAAAAAGCAATGGGCGCAATTGAAACAGAAGTTCAAGTTACTATTGATGAATCACTACCAGGTTATAAAATTTGGACTGGTGAAACAAGTGACGCAGCTCAATCTTGTATCGGCTGTCATGCGGCTGACTTAAAAGGTGGCCCAGCTGCTCCAACATTACTTGGTAACACACTAACAGCTGACGAAATTGAAGATATTATCCATAACGGTCGAGGCAAAATGCCACCTGGTGTATTCAAGGGTACAGATGAAGAAGCGAAGCAAATAGCTGAATTTGTTGCGAGCTTAAAAGAAGATAAATAAGTATAGTTTAAAAGAGTCAGGAAACTGGCTCTTTTTTTCTTCTAGTATAATAATGTGACTGTTACAACTTCAAAAAAGTTCCCCAGAATGTATTTTAGTTCTATAATATTTATGAGGATACATTTTAGATATTCGAAAGTGGCAGGCCAGTCCCCGGAATTTATGTAGAACTAACCCTGTGCTATCCAAACATTTGATGTGGTCTATTTTGAAGTGTTAGAAAAAGCTCATCAATAAAAGATAGGCATGACATTGGTTAAAATGTAAGCTATGTACATAAGTTGATTTCCTTTCCGACTGAACGCCCCCGGGAAAGCGCCTAGTCGGAAAGGAAATCAACCCCACGTTAAGGTTTTGGACAACAAAAATACTGCCAATATTCATTATCGATAGTATGTGGCTAATTAAAGATTAATTTATACATAATAACAAATAAAAAAGGCATCTTAGTAAAGACAGAAGATAAAGGAGTTTTAATTATGCAAATTACACGTGCAAACGTCTGGTTTCTCCTTACACATAAATCATTTTTAATACTATTACTTATTATCAATCTATTAGGAACTATTTACGGTTATTATTGGTATGGAGGGCAGCTTGCCATCACGAAGCCCATCTTTTATATTTTTGTGCCGGACAGCCCGACAGCCAGCCTATTCTTTTGCTTTGTATTGTTAGCATGGATTATGGAAAAAAAATGGCCGCTAATGGAAGTGCTAGCACTTATAACGCTGGTCAAATATGGAATCTGGGCCGATGTGATGAATATTTGGACGTTGGTTGAAACGGGATCTATTGGCTGGCAAGGCTGGATGCTTGTTGGCTCACATTTTGCTATGGCTGTTCAAGCAATTTTGTATCTCGGTAAATATGTTTTTTCATATTGGCATATTGCCGTGGCAGCCGTATGGACATTGCATAATGATGTAATTGATTATGTATTTGGCCAAATGCCGATGTACCGAGATTTAGCAGATTATACAAGTTATATTGGTTATTTTACTTTTTGGTTATCCATTACATGCATTTTTCTAGCCATCTTCTCAATTAGGTGGCGCAAATATTTGCCGAATTAGGTAATTGATTATAGAATTATAGTATTGAGATAGAAAGGGGTTAAAAAATTGTCAACAAGTATGTATATTGTTTATTTTGCAATCATAATGCTACTGCCGCTTTACGCACAGATGAAAGTAAAGGGCACGTATAATAAGTTTGCAAAAGAACGTACAATGAAGGGACAAACAGGTGCAGAGGTAGCGCGTGCGATTTTAGATGCAAACGGCTTATATGATGTACGAGTTGTTCCAACACAAGGTGTGTTGTCTGATCACTATAATCCGGCGACAAAAACAGTTGCTTTATCGGAAAGTAACTTTTATGAGGCGAGTATTGCTGGAGCTGCAGTTGCTGCCCATGAGGTTGGCCATGCCATCCAGCATAAAGAAGCTTATTCAATGCTGACATTACGTAGTAAGCTAGTGCCAGTTGCAAATATTTCATCAAATATGTCTTGGATATTTGTCATGATTGGTATTTTTGCAACGAATCCAAAATTTTTACTTTTAGGTATCGTATTGTTAGCAGCAGGCGTGGTTTTCCAATTAGTAACGTTACCAGTAGAGTTTGATGCATCCAAGCGTGCGTTAGTGCAAATGAATTCTCTAGGTATTATTACAAATGAAGAAGAGCGCCCAGCACGCAAAGTGTTAAGTGCTGCAGCATTAACATATGTTGCCGCGGCAGCAGTAGCTGTATTAGAATTATTACGTTTAGTATTAATCTTTACAAATATGCGAAGTGACGACTAATAAAAAACTTGTTGTAGTGGTAATTCACTATAGCAAGTTTTTTAATCCGTTACTTTACTATGTAAAAAAGCCTACCTCAACGAATGTTTTATTCGAAAGAGCAGGCAAATTGTTCGTTTTAATGGAGCGGTTGTTTTTGGTCGTCTAGCGTGAAGCCTTCTCCTGCAACATCACGTACTTCTATTATAGAAACGAAAGCGTGTGGATCCACCTCATGAACAATGGATTTTAAACGTACAACCTCATTGCGGCCGATGACACAATAAATAACTTCTTTTTGTTGCTTAGTAAAATGGCCATGACCTTCAAGTATAGTAATACCGCGTTCCATTCGTATTGCGATCATCTCAGCAATGGCGCTAGATTTTTCAGATATAATAAGTGCTCCACGTGCTGCATATGCTCCTTCTTGAACAAAATCAATGACGCGCGCACCAACAAATACCGCAACAAGGGTATACATCATAGAGCGTGCATCTAAAAATGTTAGCCATGATAGGATAATGACAATTGCGTCAAAGATGAACATCGTTTTACCCATACTCCAACCAAAATATTTATGCCCAAGGCGAGCCAAAATATCTACACCGCCAGTTGTACCACCGAAGCGAAAGACGATACCGAGCCCTAGTCCAACAAAAACCCCTGCAAAAAGAGCAACAAGTAACAGATCGTCCTCTAAATGAATAGTAAATTGATACTTTTGGAAAACTTTAAGGAAAACTGAAACAGATAAAGTTCCAACAAGCGTATAAATAAATGATTTTTTCCCAAGTAAACGATACCCAATAATAAACATAGGAATGTTTAATAGTAAATTCATTAAAGCAGGGTCCCAGCCAAGTGTAAAATAAAGTATGAGTGTAATCCCACTTAGGCCACCTTCACCGAGTTGATTTTGCATGTTGAAGTGGACGAAGCCGAAGCTAAAAATCGCAGCTCCGAGCATTATTGCGATGATATTGCTGATTTTGATCTGTTTTAGCATATGACCTCCTGAAGTTCCAAACAAATGAAGTAGTGCTATCTATTATCTGACATTTTATTGTTTTTGACAACAATGGTGTAAATTTTATACGATGGTAAGTAGGAGTGTGATTTAGATGACTGAACAAGTGACAATGCAAGCTTTACAGCAGCGTGTAGATGATTATATAGGACAATTTAAAGAAGGCTATTTCCCGCCATTCGAGTTACTGGCACGTCTAACCGAGGAACTTGGTGAATTGTCTCGTGAAGTGCAAGACGTTTACGGGCAAAAGAAGAAAAAGAATACAGAGGAAGCAAACAGTATTGAAGAAGAATTAGGTGACTTTTTCTTTGTTTTAGTGTGCTTTGCAAATGCACAGGGCATTAAATTAGATGAAGCACTTTTACGCGTTATACATAAATTTGAAACAAGGGATAAAGATCGCTGGACTAGAAAGGATGGAGAATGATGTCAATTCGTGTAGCAATAGCAGGACCTAGAGGAAAAATGGGAGCTGAGGCTGTACATACGGTCATGAAGCATGACAAAATGGAATTAGTAGCTGTACTAGATTATAAGGAAGTTGGAAAAACATTAGGTGATTTGGAGATGTTTCCGGCAAGTTATACGGCTCCAATCTTTACAGATATGTCTGAACTTGTAGAGGCGACTGCACCTGACGTATTAGTAGATTTAACAAGCCCGCATGCAGTATACAAACATACTAAAGAGGCCTTGAATTTAAATGTACGACCTGTAATTGGTACAACAGGCTTTACAGATGAACAACTAGTGGAATTATCAGCAATGGCTAAAGAAAAAGAGCTAGGCTGTATTATTGCTCCAAACTTTGCTATAGGGGCAATCCTTATGATGAAATTTGCTAAGGAAGCGGCAAAATATTTACCTGATGTTGAAATTATTGAAATGCACCACGATCAAAAGCTGGATGCTCCATCAGGAACAGCTGTTAAAACGGCACAGTTGATTCAAGGAGTGCGAGCACAAAAGATGCAAGGACATCCAGAGGAAAAAGAAACTATTGAGGGTGCAAGAGGTGGAGAATTTGATGGTATGCGTATTCACTCTGTTCGTTTACCAGGTTTAGTGGCACACCAGCAAGTGTTATTTGGCGGAGATGGGCAGCTATTAACAATTCGTCATGATTCGTTAAACCGTAATTCTTTTATGTCTGGTGTAGCATTCTGCGTAGAAGAGGTCATGAAAATGGATCAACTTGTATATGGTTTAGAAAACATCATCTAAAGATTGGGATGGAAGCATTATGAAAATCGCATTAATTGCACATGATCGTAAAAAAGATAATTTAGTACAGTTTGCTATAGCTTACCGAAATATTTTAAATGAGCATACGTTGTTTGCTACAGGTACAACAGGACAGCGTGTTATGGAAGCTACAGGCTTAGAAGTAACACGTTTCCGTTCTGGACCACTCGGTGGCGATCAACAAATTGGCGCAATGATTGCCAATAATGATATGGACATGGTCATTTTTTTCCGTGATCCTTTAACAGCACAACCACATGAGCCAGATGTTTCTGCACTTATTCGTCTTTGTGATGTTTACCAAGTGCCACTGGCCACAAATATGGGAACTGCAGAAATATTACTAAAAGGCCTACAAGAAGGCTTTGTGGATTGGAGACTGATTCAAGAAAGACGAAATTAAAAAAAGACGTGATTTAGAAAGGATGATAATCGAATGAAAAAGCTAAAAATTGGCATTACCTGTTATCCAACTGTTGGAGGCTCTGGTGTTATTGCAACAGAATTAGGAAAAATGCTTGCAGAGAGAGGACACGAGATTCATTTCATCACCTCAAGCGTACCATTTCGATTGAATAAAATTTATCCAACCGTCTTTTTCCATGAAGTAGAAGTTAATAATTATTCAGTATTTCAATATTCGCCATATGATATAGCATTAGCGAGTAAAATGGCGGACGTGATTAAGGATGAAGAACTAGATGTGCTTCATGTGCATTATGCAATACCACATGCGGTCTGTGCTGTCTTAGCACGTGAAATGAGTGGTCGTGACATAGGGATTGTCACAACGCTACATGGTACAGATATTTCAGTGCTTGGGCAGGATTCCACCCTTTCACAGGCAATTAAGTATGGAATTAACAAATCTGATATTGTTACGACAGTGTCAGAGGCCTTAAAGCAACAAACCTATGAGCTTATTGATACAGTAAAGCCAATTAATACGATTTACAACTTTGTTGATGAACGTGAATACTTCCCGCGCAATTCAGGAACCCTGAAGGAACAATTTGGAATTCAAGAGGATGAAAAAGTGATTATTCACGTATCTAACTTCCGTAAAATTAAGAATCTTCCCCATATTATAGACGCTTTTATGAAGATTCGTGCCAACATGAAGGCAAAGCTGTTGCTAGTAGGAGATGGCCCAGAAAAGCATCGTGTAATGGATCAAGTAAAGGAAAGTTCTTATATGGAGGACGTTCTATTTTTAGGCAAACAAGAAAATTTGGCTGAATTATATGCGATCAGTGACCTTAAATTATTACTATCACAGCAGGAATCATTCGGGTTAGTCTTACTTGAAGCAATGGCTTGTGGTGTACCTTGTATTGGATCAGCTGTAGGCGGTATTCCAGAAGTCATTGAGCATGGTGTAGATGGCTATATAGTAGAATTAGGTGATACGGACGCAGTGGCAGAGTATGCAGTGAACCTATTGAAGGATGAAGAGAAATTACAACATTTCCGAGAAGCAGCTATCCGTGCTGTTGATGAAAAATTCCATTCATCTAAAATTGTAGAACAATATGAAAATTTGTATGAAAAGGTTGCTGAAAGAAATCATGCAAAACAATAAAGAATGGCAAGCAGCCTATTCAGTTATTGAACAACTAGAAAACGCAGGCTTTGAAGCAGTGATCGTTGGTGGTGCGGTACGAGATGCTATACTCGGTCGTCCTGCCCACGATGTAGATGTTGCGACAATTGCGATGCCAGACGAAGTAAAGTCTGTCTTTAATCGCACGGTTGATATAGGGATTCAGCATGGGACGGTACTTGTTATCGACCCAGCTGGATCGGTGGAGGTAACGACATATCGCACAGATGGTGAATATACGGATCACCGTAGACCCGAGGAAGTGCAATTTGTACGTTCGTTAAAAGAAGATTTACAGCGCCGAGACTTTACGATGAATGCCATTGCGATGCGTCGTGATGGTTCTTTTGTTGATTTTTACGGAGGACGCCAAGATATTGAGGCTGGTGTAATTCGAGCTGTTGGTGATGCACAGAAACGTTTTTCGGAAGATGCATTACGAATGCTACGGGCCGTACGTTTTTCAGCTCAGCTCGGTTTTTTAATTGAATCAGAAACCATGAAAGCAATGCAGGACAAGGCCGATAATATTTCTTGGATTGCGAAAGAGCGTATAAAGGCGGAGCTCGATAAACTATGGGTAGGGAAAGATGTTTTTAACGGTATAAAAAAGCTTGAGGAAAGTAGCCTAGTGAATTATTTGAATGGTACTTTTCAAGCTGATGACTGGTCTGAATTTAACACGCAGGACAAGCTATTAGGCTGGGCATATTTTGCGGCTTTACAGGGTGATCATTGGCGAGAAGTGCTAGGTGACTATCGTTTATCGAATAAGGAGATGGCATTTGTAAAAGCTGTGTTAGAAGCTTTAAAAGCTTTAAAAAGTGGCTGGACGAAAATGGATTACTTTGTATATGCTCAACAGGAACTGGAGGCAGCATGTTATTTTGCGGAGTTGAGACAGCTTGATGTTCAAATGCCACAACAAAGTATACTTGAAATACAGACAAAGCTTCCTATTAGACATAAACAGGAGCTTATTGTAAAAGGTACAGATTTGTTAAAATGGTCCGGAAAAAAAGGTGGACCATGGGTAAAAGAAGCGTTGCAGGCAATGCTTGAAGCAGTGGTGAATGGCGAACTTCAAAATGACCGACAACAGATAAAGAATTGGATAGAACACGATTATTTCAAAAAAGAATAATCAACATCGATTTTTAAAAGAGGAGCCGTCTCAAAAAATGAATGAGACGGCTCCTTATTAATTTGGCTCCATTTTTGGTGCTATCATATTTTTAGCTTATCACCAAAAGTTGCATTTGTTAAAATGCTTACCATGAGTATAAGTCGATTGTAGTGGAGGCTGGGCAGCTCCTTAGGGATTAGCGGCTTAGACGTCCCAGGAAAGCGCTTAGTCGGAACGGAAATCAACCACTTGTTATGACGGTGATTCCAAGAGAGTTAAAAATAATGAATAACTAGTAGCTAAAAGATATTTGATGATAGATTGTGGTCAATTGTCATAATTTACAGTATGATTAATACAATTGAATCAAAATTATGTAAGCATAAAAATATAGCAGAGTTTAATAAAGGATTGATAGCATGAGTATTTCTATGAAGGATGAAATTTTAAAAAGAATATTAGCTGCTAATGGTGAAGCGGTTTCGGGTCAGGAGCTAGCAGATTCCCTTGGAGTATCACGTACAGCTATATGGAAACATATGCAATCGTTACAGGAGGAAGGCTATACATTTGAAACGGTTAAGAAAAAGGGCTATGTACTGACTGGTGTGCCAAATAGCTTAAGTCCAACACAAATTGAACTATTTTTAAATACGGAGCGTTTTGGACGTGAAATTCATTATTTTGATGTTGTAGATTCAACACAAACCATCGCACATAAGCTTGCACAGGAAGGCGCTCCGCATGGCACGATTATAATCGGGGAGGAGCAAACTGCTGGTCGTGGTCGTATGGCGCGTCCATGGGAATCTGCAAATGGTACAGGTATTTGGATGACCGTTATTGTGAGACCGGATGTTACGCCTCAGCAAGCTTCATCGTATACGCTTGTCGTAGCAGTTGCGGTTACGATGGCTATTAAAACATTATATAAACAAATTGAACCAGCCATTAAATGGCCAAATGATTTGCTCATTAAAGGTAAAAAATGTACCGGTATATTAACAGAAATGCAGGCTGAGGCAGACCGTGTACAAGCACTGCTAGTAGGCATAGGTATTAATGCAAACCAAGTCGAATCAGATTTCTCCCCAGAAATTGCTGATATAGCTACATCTTTACGTTTAGAAGCGGGTGAGGAAATTAATCGTGCAGCCCTCGTTGCATCTATTCTTCAATATTTAGAACAATTCACGGATTTATACGTGAAGGAGGGCTTTGCTAGCATTAAAAAGCTATGGGAACAAATGTCATGTACTATTGGACAACGTATTGAAGTAACGACTTTACGCGGGCGCTTTGAAGGCATTGCCAGTGGAATAACGGACGAAGGTGTACTACAGCTAACAGAGGATGATGGCACTGTCCGAACAATTTATTCTGGAGATATAAAAATTTTGTAGAGCATAGAGCATAGAGTACTAGCATACTCGTGAGTACTTGCTTATCTGTTTTTAATTAAACAAGAACGTATATTTTCAATCAGAGAATATACGTTCTTTTATATATTTGATGATTTAATTTTTAGCTAGACATTCTTTTATTTAATATGAACAAGTATGTAATTAGAATTAAATTAACAATTAAGACAATAATACTGCCTTCAATTTTATAGATGCCACCTGATAGTAATGGATTTCCTTGAAACGTACTGTTTAAGAGATTTGGATAATCACTTGCCAAAGAAACACCGCCAAATATAATCGCTCCAATTGTATTCCAAGTGAAATGAGCAATTATAGGTGCTACAATTGTGCCTGTGTATTCTAATAGTAATGTTACAAGTATACTCATTGAAATAACATTGAGCACTGGGATAATACCTGCTTCAAATGCTCCACTGTGCATCGCAGAAAATAAAAGAGTAGTTAAAAAGGTTGCCACAATTACATTATATTTATGCTTCCATAATTGATATGGATAACCTCTCATCAACAATTCTTGCATTACAACATTCAATAATGATGCCAAAATCCAAATCCATATGTAATCAATATTGTTTTGCCATGTATATTTAATGTCTTTGTAAGTAAAAGGACAGCTACCAAGCTACCCAACCATAAGATACCCATTACAACACCTATTAGAGAATTTTTAAAGAATCTTGAAGCTATGGGGATCTTAATTTTACCCTTTTCTATTACTGAAACAAAAATAATAGATAATAAAACTACTAAAGCAAGTGGTACGAATTCCCACCATAATCGTAATACTGCCTGATTATTTGTTTGTATATCAGGCGTAAAAGAAATTAAAATTGCCCATCCAATAAAAAAGATAACTGTTTTTAAAATTGTACTTATTAACTTTTTCATTAATGATTCCTCTCCCATTTCTGTATATGAGTTTATATTTTTCGCAAAATGTCAATTTTATGAGAGGTCGTTATTTCATGAAAATCTCCTTTAGACAAAGTACATCCAAAGGAGTTAAACGGTGCAACTTTTTTATAAACAGTATTAATTTACTTAAAATGGTACAATTTTCATAAACGGTACGACTTTATTTCAAAGCCCCATTTGTAACCCCATCAATATCATTCCATACATAAATAAGCTCTTCTACTATTTTTCCACCAATTTTAATTTCTACGTTATTGACATATTGTGCACCATAATATTCATAGAAATCACGTGTTTTATTTTCTGCTAATACTTCAACAAATACTTTTTCGTATCCTTTTTGTTTAAAATAGGCGAATACTTCTTTGAGTAGTTGCTTCCCGATTCCCATTCCTTGATATTCTTCTAAAAGATAGATAGATGTTAAATCAGTTGCATTGGGTACTGAATTAGTTTTTCGTGTGCCACCAGTTGCAAAGCCAATTATTTCACCTTGTTCATTTTCCGCTACCAGTACATAATTCGTAGCATCTGAAATATTCCTCTTCCATAACTCTGTTCGCTGCTCGTAAGATAAGTTATTCAAAAAATCATCTGGAAGAATGCCTTTATAAGTCGTTCGCCAACTGTCAACATGTACTTTTCCGATACCTTGAGCATCTTTAATGTTTGCTTTTCTAATTTTCATAATGATCACCTCATAAATCGAATTTTATCTCCAAGATGACGGCGTAACTGACCTGATTCACCTCGGTTATTGCCTTCACTTACAAGAATCGATTGCTCTGATGAAAATTTCTAATCATTATCATTTATCTGCTCTTGGAGCGAAAGAGAAGCGGCTCATCGTACGCCCCAGGAAGCTTTGCTCTGTGCGAAAGCGAAGCGTCAGCAACAAATGTTTTCTGTGCGAAAGCGAAGCGTCAGCGACAAATGTTTTCTGTGCGAAAGCGAAGCGTCAGCGACAAAGCGCCTAGCCGGAACGGAAATCAACTCCTCGTTTTGCCAAAGCCCTTTACTTTAACATTAATTGTAAGTCACCGTAAGAAAGTGTTACTTTTAACTGGTTATCACCGTTATAAGATTGCGTTACCTTGCTGTTTTGATCTTTCTTATCAACTGTAAGATCCCCGAAGTCAGTTTCTAATTCATAGCCAAGTTCACTTTTTTTATTTTGTAAATGAAGTGTAGTATCTCCGAAGTCAGATGTAATAGTGGATTGACCATTTAATGTTCCATCTATGTTAATATCACCATGTTCACTTTCAGCAACGAAGCCATTACTTGAAAATTGTTGTAGCTTCATATCACCAAATGATTGTGTAATTTCTGTTTTATCACCAGTAGTGTCTTTCAATAGTATGTCTCCAAAATCTTCAATAAGATTTAACTCTTGATAATTTAGACCACGAATGGTTATATCTCCAAAATTACTATCAAGGACAACGGTTTTCAATTTTACATCTGAAGGAACATAGATTTTGATGGAAGGAGTACTGAAGCTGAAAAATCCGAATTCGAAACCATTCTTCTTCTTACTCTTTGTTTCAACAGTTAATGTCTTATCTTTAATACTGTACGTCACATCATCATCTTTAATAACATTTGTTTCTAGTGTATAACGATCACTAGTAATAATTTCAACATCTCCATAGTGATTGATAATATTGAGATTAGTGAAATCATCTAGTTTATAGGAATTGTTTACTAGTTTATTGTTCTCAGGCAGTTGGATACCTTCATCATTTATGACAAAACTCCATTTCCCACCGGAGAAAAAACCAACTAGAGCTAACAGTACGCCTAAAGCGATCATAGTAATGGCAATATGGGTATGTCGGGACGTCATTAGTATCCCTCCTTCCGCTTCTTCGTTATTTTATGGAATAGTTTACCTAATGCTTCAACACAAACAACAACGATTGTTTTGATCAAACGTGTAACGATTGGGAAAAGTAGGATGCCCAAACCTGTTACGATAAAGCCAACACCCATAAAGAGTAATGCTGTTGGCCAGTCCTGAGTTAAAATGAAGAAGCCTGAAATAAGTGCAGCGATTCCACCGAAAAAGATACCAAGTACAGTTGCGATAATTGCGATGATAACGCTGAATATAACTGCTCCAAATGAGAAAATAAGTGCTATAGCAACTACAAGTAGCGGTAAAGAAAGTGGGGCAGATATTATTGCTAGAATGATAAGCCAAATCGCAGACATATTCTTCTTAGTCGAAGTCGAAGTTGAATTTGAATTTGAAGTTGCTTCTAAATCCTTTAATGCATAGTCCGCCATTATTTGTGATGCAACATGAGAAGGGGAGCCTAGTTGTTGAATGACCCGCTGTTCGTTTTCCTCTCCTGCTTCATCGAAATATTCCTCATAATAGGCAAGCGCAGCATCAATCTCATGCGCTGGAAGACGTTGTAATTTCCCCCGTAGCTTTTTCAAATAGCTTGCTCTATTCATCATATTTCCCTCCTATAAGTACACAATCAACCATTTCTTTATACTGTTGCCATTCTTTTAATAGTTCCAGTAATCGGATTCGACCTTGATCAGTAATTTGGTAATAGCGTCTATTTCTGCCTTGGTAGGGCTGATCGTAGGTTGTTAAGCAATTTGCTTTTTGTAAACGACGTAATACTGGGTACAGCGTAGATTCTGATATATCCATCACGGATTGTATTTGCTGTGTTAATGAGTAACCATAAGCATCCTCTTTATCGACGATGGCGAGTACACAAGCGTCAAGTAAAGCTGAGCCAAGTTGAAATGTCATCTTCTCTCACCTCACAATGTATTACCTATACAAGATTTTATATTATACGTCGTATAGTATGGTGGAAGTATATTACATATCACATTGAATTGTCAAACTTTATTAAAAAAGTTCAAACGGAAATTAAAAATGATAGTAGTGTCATTTTTAAATTGACAATAAAAGGTATATGAATTACGATAAAATGACAATGGTGTCATTTTAAATGTTTGGAGGTAAAGATAATGCCAAAGGTAAGCCATGAATATGTACAGGAAAAGAAAAACAGCATTTTAGAAGCAGCCATAGCAGTATGTAAAGTGAAGCCGCTCTATGACATTACGATGAGGGATATTATTAAAGCGTCAGGAGTAAGTCAAGGTGGGATTTATCGTTATTATTCAGACTTGGATGAAATACTTGTTGATGTTATTAATCAAGTAAATGCTAACGCAGACTATAAACATATTATCGATGGAATTACGGGTGCGAGTAACTCTCCCTCAAAAACAATCATTAAATTATTTAGTTTTCTTGGAGAGTACATGAAGGAAAACGTATCAACAGTTGGCAAAATTCAATTTGAGCTTACGATTTTATTTGCTAACAATCCAGAAAGAGAAAAGAAAATTTTATCGAACATTGTGGAAAATGAAAGTGGGCAATATTTGATGCAACAAATTTTTCATTCAATCCATAAGGGTATTTCTTCAGGATGTTTTCAGCTTGAGATATCGATAGAGGATTTATCTACTTTTATGATGACATCCATTGGTGGCATTGTGAGAGACGTTGTCTTGCAAAAATGTTACGGAATGTTCTCAAATGATCAAGTGCAGTTTGATGAGATTCGATTGATGAATACACTTTGCAAATCCGTATTATTACTATTGGGTACGAAAGAAGGAGAGGATTAAAGTTGGGAGTAGAGATAAGAAGATTTCTATTTTATACCTTTGCTACGTCTTGGATAATATGGGGCAGTTTAGCTTTGTTAACACAGCTAAATTTACTGGAGTTTGGCAATGCAATATCAATGATATTATTTATTCTCGGCGGCATTACTCCTGCAATTTGTGAGATTTGGTTGAAAAAGAAATATTCGACTAAAGAAGAGTTCAAATCATTTATCCATAATGTGAAAAATCCTAAGCTTCCTGTTTCATGGTACCTATTTGCAATCGGATTCGCATTTGCGGCGTGTTTTTTACCAACTCTATGGGGTGGAGCGACTATGGAGAATCCAATGTATCTGGCGTTACTTGAATTGCCAATCATGATTATTGGTGGAGGACTAGAAGAAATTGGCTGGCGTGGTTTTTTACAGCCTACATTACAAAAAAGATGGTCTCCTTTCACAAGTACAATTATTGTGGGCGTTATTTGGGCAGTTTGGCATTTGCCATTATGGTTCGTCATTGGATCAAACCAAATGAACATGAACTTCCTATGGTTTTCTCTAACAGCTTTAGCACTATCCTTTTTATTGACAATCATTTACCTCTCCACTAAAAGTATTTTTCTCTGTATTATTTTCCACGCTTTAATTAATTCATTTTGGGATGTCGTCTTTGTACCAGTTACAAATGTAACATCTGGTTTATTCACATTTTTATTTGCCCTGTTTCTATTTACAGTGTATGAAGTTTATCGAAAATCAAACTTTCAGAAACGAATGGTTTGAATTTAGTAATATTTATTGATCGTAATTATTAGAAAATAATATTTGAAGATTACTAGGGGAATCTGTTATAGTATTTGCGAAGGGCAGTATCCTTTTGTGAACGGCACCTTCAAAAACGTAAGAACTATTTACAATAAATATCTGCCTTGATCTTTTAATGACAGGGACGGAAGAAAACAAGCGTTCAAAAATATAACTTGATTCATTGGAATGGGCAATTCTCTCAAAGAGATTTGTTTCCGTATCCCTTTATTAAGTTATGGCCTCTACACAACAACGAGAGGTGATTTTTGATGACGAACGAAACACTACCCTTCTGTCCATTTTAGGAACAGAGGGGTTTTTCTGTTTTCTTTCCTTAAAAAAGGAGGACTACATGATGAAAACAACTTCAGATTTTTTAAAGATGAAGGCAGCAGGTGAGAAAATCGTTATGCTTACTGCATATGATTATCCTGCTGCAAAATTTGCCGAGGAAGCAGGCGTCGACATGATTCTAGTGGGAGATTCACTAGGTATGGTCGTACTAGGCTATGATTCTACAATGCCAGTAACAGTAGCCGATATGGTTCACCACGCAAAAGCAGTGCGCCGAGGGGCAAAGGATACGTTTGTTGTTGTGGATATGCCATTTGGTTCATACCATGGTGATGTACATGAGACGTTAAAAACGGCAGTATCCATGATGCAAGAAACAGGAGCAGATGCACTAAAGTTAGAGGGTGCAGACGATGTTCTACCAGCAATTCGTAAATTAACGTCAGCTGGCATTCCGGTGGTAGCTCATTTAGGTTTACTACCTCAATCAGCAGGAGTGCTTGGTGGTTACAAAGTTCAGGGGAAAACAGCTGAACAGGCAACGAAACTCATTGAAGATGCAAAAAAATGTCAAGAGGCTGGAGCATGTGCAGTCGTCTTAGAATGTATTCCGCATCAGCTAACAGAGATGGTATCTGCTAATCTTATTATTCCAACGATCGGTATTGGAGCTGGTGTTGAGGCTGATGGGCAAGTGTTGGTTTATCATGACATGTTAAGCTACGGTTCACATCATGTACCAAAATTTGTGGAACAGTTTGCTAATATGGGTCAAGAAGCAAGCAGTGGAATTGCTAGTTACGTAGAAGCGGTAAAGACAGGTACATTCCCTGCGCCGAAGCATTCCTTCACAATGAAAGAGGAAGCATTGGATCAGCTATATGGGGGCGTAAAGTAATGAAAGTCGTCACTACAATCCAAGCATTAGCCGTAGAAATTCAAGCAGCTAAGCAAGCTCAAAAAACAATTGGACTCGTTCCAACAATGGGTTATTTACATGAGGGTCATTTAACACTAGCGAAAACAGCTCATGCCGAAAATGATTTAGTCGTTATGAGTATCTTTGTTAACCCAACACAATTTGGGCCAGCCGAAGACTTTGAAAGCTATCCACGTGATTTGCCACGGGATACTGCTTTAGCAGAGTCTGTCGGTGTAGATATTATTTTCGCACCGAGCGTTGAAGAAATGTATCCGCATGATGGTGGTATTCGTATTCATGCGGGTGAACAGGCAACCATTCTTTGTGGGGCGAGCCGTCCAGGACATTTTGATGGCGTTTTACAGGTCGTATCAAAATTATTTCACCTAGCACAGCCGACACGAGCTTATTTTGGACAAAAAGATGCGCAGCAGGTTGCTATTATTGCTACGATGGTACGCGATTTTAATTTCCCTTTGGAAATGCGAGTAGTACCTATTGTGCGGGAGGAGGACGGTTTAGCGAAATCCTCTCGTAATGTTTATTTAAGTGAAGTGGATCGTCTTGAGGCACCGGCAATTAATGAATCGCTCCAGCTTGCTCGTGATAGTTTTTTAGCGAATGGTGATGTTGCGAATGCGCTTGCTAAAGCAAAGGAACACATTGCAGCACGTACACACGGCCACATCGACTATATTGAACTATTAGCGTATCCAGATTTAATACCTGCAACTGCTGAGACGGAGCAAGTGCTTTTAGCTGTAGCCGTTTATATTGGTAAAACTCGTTTAATTGATAATTGTATCTTTAATGTGAAAGAAGGATTGTAATATGTTACGAATGATGATGAACAGTAAAATCCACCGTGCTACAGTGACACAAGCAGATTTAAACTATGTTGGATCTATTACGATTGATGAGGATATTTTAGATGCAGTAGGGATGCTTCCAAACGAAAAAGTGCATATCGTTAATAACAACAATGGCGCACGCTTTGAAACATATATTATTGCAGGGGAACGTGGATCAGGCGTTATTTGTGTGAACGGTGCAGCAGCACGCCTAGTACAACGTGGAGATATTGTGATTATAATTTCTTATGTGTACGTAGATAACGAAGAGGCAAAAGATCATAAGCCAACAGTAGCTATTATGGGCGAAGGCAATACAATTAAAGAAATGATTACCTATGAGCCAGAAGCAACGGTGATGTAATAGAGAGGAAGCGTGTACAAGTTGTACATGCTTCTTTTTTGTGTCCAAACTAAAAGGCGAAGGGATGCCGTAGAGCCAAATATGTGATAAAATTCATCTATCTAATGTGAACTGTGAGTTGAGATGTATGATGGAAAGTCAAAAATATGCAATTGTTGATTTAGAGACGACTGGTCATTCACCAGCAAATGGGGACCGAATGATTCAAATAGCAATTGTTATTATGAAAGATTGGAAAATTGAGCAGACCTTTACGAAGTTTATTTATCCAGGTAAAGCTATCCCAACGTTCATTCAGGATTTAACGCATATTACGGATGAGGATGTAAAGGATGCCTTGCCGTTTGAGGCACATGCCGACTACATATATGAACTGCTTGCTGATTGTGTATTTGTCGCGCATAATGCGGATTTTGACTTATCCTTTTTACAAGCAGAGTTTAAGCGTGCAGGTTTACCAAAATGGCAGGGTAAAAAGATGGATACAGTTGAGCTTGCCAAAATATTGTTCCCAATGTCACTGAGCTTTAAGCTAGGTGATTTAGCGGCAGATTTAAATATAGAGCTAACAAATGCACACCGGGCAGATGACGATGCACGAGCAACTGCTGAACTCTTTAAACATTGCTGGAAGGAGCTACTCTGTCTCCCTCAGCTAACTCTTGAACAAATGCATAAACGTTCATTCAGATTGAAATCAAATTTATCCCAACTTTTCTTTGAAGCTCTTCAAATTAAAAGACAGCATGTAACGGCTAATGAGAATGTCTCCTACTATCGCAATTTGGCTATTTGTGATGGACGAAAAAAGCATCCAAATAATGCGGGAATTGTATCATATCCACAAACAGCAGCTGACAAAACATCATTAATGACAAAGGTGATGCCAAATTTTGAGCAACGACCGGCACAATTCGAAATGATGGATACTATTTGGCAGGCGCTCAATGACAAAAGGGAATGCGTTATAGAGGCATCAACAGGCATTGGTAAAACAGCGGGGTATCTACTTCCCGCGATTTTATATGCTCGAGCAGTCGATAAAAAAATTGCGATTAGCACATATACGTCACACTTGCAGGAGCAGCTTGTTGAAGAAGAGCTACCGAAGATTGAAAAAATCCTTGGCACTAAAGTAAATATTGCTGTTCTTAAAGGCATGCAGCATTATATTGACGTTGCACGCTTTGAGCAATGTATGGCTTATGCTGATGAAACTTATGATGATACATTTACGATTTTGCAGATTCTCGTTTGGCTGACTAAAACAGAAACAGGTGTGTTAAGTGAGCTCAATGTTTCTGGTGGTGGACAACTATTTTTAGAGAAAATCCGCAAAATGCCTGATGAAAAACCTTCGAAGGGCTTTGATTTCTATGAACAAGCGTTAAAAAATAGTGAATTTGCGGATTGTATTGTAACTAATCATTCTATGGTACTCAGTGATTTAGTCCGTCAAACACCGATCTTTACACAAATTGACGGTTGGATCATTGACGAAGCACATCAATTTATACAATCTGCCATGCAGCAGGACGAAGTAGTCTTCTCCTATACGCAGTGGAAGTATATTTTCGGTCAAGTAGGAACGATGGAGGAAACTGCTTTGTTCCAGCAATTTAGTCAGGCAGCTAAGAAAAAACAACGCGTTTCTATGCAAAGCTTGCAACGACTAGACGCACAATTTATACGCCTGCAACGGACATTCGATGAAACTATTCAGCGAGCCGTGCAAAAAATGCAGCAACAAATAAAAGGGAAACAAGCTAGTAGTAAATGCACTTTATTTTTTGAGGATGTATCGCTCGCAAAAGAACCGCTTTTGCAAGTAAGTAAGCTCACACAGCAGTGGCTTGATCTTGCGACAGAAGTAGGACAGGCTTTTGAAAATAATATTGAGCAATTAGATAAAAATGAGCTCTATATATTATCAGAATGGCATTATTGGATCCGTGAATTAAAAGTAAAAATCGCTGAATGGGAGGAAATTTTCCTATCGTCACAGGATGATAATTCAGTGTGGTTAGAATTTGATTTACGGAGTGTTCCAGGGAGCTTACAAGTCTTTAAAAAGCCTGTTAATGTCACGCCGATCATTGAAAAAGTACTTGCACCACTTCGTAAGCAGGCAAGCATAGTATGGACTTCTGGTACTTTGACTGTACCAGGCAATGAGCGCTTTGTGACGCGTCAACTCGGTATTTCCGATAGTGTGAAAGTAATAAAGCTACAAGCGCCACCATCCTATTATGCAGGAGCGAAGGCATTTATTGTCACAGATATGCCCGATATTCAACATGTATCACAGGATGAATATATTGAAGCGGTCGCCCAAGCCATTACACGTACAGTGCGGATGACAGAAGGACGTTGTTTTGTCCTATTTACCGCTCAGGACATGCTACGAAAAACAGTGGAGCTTATTCAAGATAGTGAACTCCTTGATGACTATATGCTCTTTGCACAAGGTGTAACGGGTGGTAGTCGTATGCGAATCCTGAAATCATTCCAAAAATTTAGCCATGCCGTTCTTTTTGGTACAAACAGCTTCTGGGAAGGTGTAGATGTTCCGGGTGACGCACTTGCGTCGGTTATCGTTGTACGTCTGCCGTTCTCCTCACCAGAAGAGCCTGTATTTAAGGCGCGCGCAAAGCATATTACAGCACAAGGTCGCAACTCCTTCAATGAGCTATCACTACCAGAAGCCATCATGCGTTTTAAACAAGGCTTTGGTCGTTTAATCCGTTCATCCAAGGATAAAGGAGCCTTTATCGTTTTAGACCGCCGCATTTCAACAAAGTCGTATGGTAAGGAATTTATCAAGGCGTTACCACCGATTGATGTTAAGAAATTGCAGCTACCTGAGTTGTTAAAGGAACTTAATAATTGGCAGAAATAGTTGGAACCCCTTTTAGCAGTTTTGCTAAAAGGGGTTTTTTCGTATGTGCCTGGCATCTTGGAACGGATGCAATACTGCTCAAATCTTATACAAAGATGTTACTCTTTACTTATATGAATGAGAAGGAGTTGCGTGCTTTTTATGAATGTACAAATGAGACAATCCTCTAGAAGGGTCGAGATCAGGGTGAACCACTTGATACGAATGAAATCAGGCTTGATGGTGTCTCGTATAACCTATCTCAAAAGTTCATGCTAATATAAACACTATAAAGTAGGAAAATATAAACTGTAAAAGAGGTTGGTTTTATGACTAAATACAATTACTTTACATATGCCATTATGAATACCATAATATTTTTGCCTTATTTTCTTTTTACTATTATTGGTAATACTTACAATACAATTTTGAATGGTTGGTTTCCGCTTATTATCTTTTACGCTTTCCAAAACACAGGTACTTTTCTTATTAACTCATTCAGGAAAAAGGTAAACACCCGCGAATTATTGTTAGGTTTTCTTATCCTCGCAATTATCGGAACAATATGTGGATCTTTAGCACCATTTTCAACAATTTGGATTGAGCTATCTGCTGTTTTTATGGGAATTGCAGTGAGTATTTTGTTGCCACTCTACACAACAACTCAATATCATGAAAAGCACTTTTTTAGAACTACAATGAAATCAAAGCATTATTTATTCGCGTTACTAACTATTATAATAATTGTTCCGTTAATTTTATTTACCGCTAACTCTAATCATCCAAGTTTAGCTTTTGTAATTTATGGGGTTGTTCTTTCAATATGCTATATTTCATTAAGACATATGCCGAAATACCCGATTGCCATACTGCATTCTTCTCGTTTTTCAGCATCATCATTTATATTATTTATTTTATTCACTTTATTACTTTTTGTTATAAAAGCTACCCGTGAAACGAATTTTCAAATTCTTACCGTATTATTAATTGTAAGTATCCTGATTACAATGACGGTTCTTACTTTAATGATTACAAAATCAAAAATTCACCTTCGATTACCGAAGTTTATTTACTTTTTTTCCTTTATCCAAGGTATGGTAGTTAATTTTTATCTACTGTATGGTACTTTTTTTGCATTATCGCAAAAAAGTAATACTTTCGCGATTTACAATATTTATATGCCATATGGATTAGGTATTATATTTTCATTATTTATAGGAAATAAAATCATAAGTTATTTTAAACAATATGATCCACTTTCCGTAATCAATATCGCTTTTGTTTTAGGAATTTTACTAACTGTGATACCGTGGACAATCTCAATTGGTGGTTTCCTTATAGGTTTCTTTTCATCACTACAGGCTGTAAGATTAAATCGCCTTGCTTATGATGCAACTGATTCATTTAAAGATTCCAGTCTTCTATTACGTAGTAGTTGGTCTAAACTAGGAAGTATAATCAATCAAATGTGTTTCTTTTTCTTCATCTTATTAAATAGTATTATCAATCATATACCACTGAATGAAGTGTTCTTAGCGCTCAGTGGAAAGACATTTTACTATAAAAATCAAATGTTTGACGATTTAATAACAACTGCTATTTTAATCATTGCTATAATTGGGAGTCTCTTATTGTTTGGATCATTGAAATTAAGACGAGCACACAAAAACATAAATTAAAATTAAAGAAAACAGAGATAATAAAGTAAGAGGAAGGGGAAGAGAAAATACAAATCCCCTTAACAAACTAGTTAAAGGGATAGAATGGTGTAATTGACTTTTTGAAAAAATAAGTAGTGAAACCATTTATAGAAATATTCATATTAATTATATTATCTATGACTATTTTTGTTAATTGTTTTTGTTTTGGAAACTAGATAAGTTAGCGTTGTACTATCTGAGATATATAGTTCATCACAATTTTGGTTGCTACCTCCGCGTCATAACTTGTCTAATTATTTGGAATATTTGTAAACATGCCTAGCCAAATTAAAATGGTTAATTCATTGATTGAATCAACATTTTTACAGGTCGCTGTTCTATTTTTTGAGGATTAGAGAAAGGGAAATTTAGCCCAAAAAGTAGTGCTTGGGCAAAGAAAGCTGGGAGTTGAGTAAAAAGTATGAGTACCTGAGCGAATAGAGTGTTGAGTGGTGCGATAAGTAGGGCAACCCGAGCGAATAGTGCAACAAGAGGAGCAAAAACAAAAAGGCTATAAATCTGAAAAAAATGGACTCACAAAGAATGCCCTCGACGCACGGACGCGACTACGAGGGCGATATGCTATTTAAGTACAACAATCTTTTTACGATTCACCTTGATGAAAGTTAATCTTATAAAATTTCTTTGGTCTGCCGCGAAGTTTTTCATGCTTTTTATAAATTAATTCAGCGACGCCTTTACTTTCAAGCTCGTTCAGTATGCGATTAGAGCTTCTGATGGTGATATCTAAATGTAAGGCAATATCAGCAGAGGATAATTCATTTGTATTTGTTTTTTCAATGACAGATAGAATCTTTTGGATTAACAGGAGGGAAATATTTAATTTTTCACTTAAGCGTTGTAGCTCAGGAGTTTCTTCTGTCATTTGTAAAACAACTTTTTCCTCTGTATTTGGATTTATTAGTTGACCACTTTCAGTAATAATAAAGGATGGCTTTTCCTGTTGATGAGCTTCGTGATTGGCGATATGTGCCTTTTTCCGAGCTTCATCAATGTTTTGACCAATTCCCCACCCAATATGAAAAGTAAAGGGTAAGCTTTCAGATAAAGCCTCTACTAATGCATCTTGTGAAAAATTATTTGTCATCATTAGTAATTCCTTTTGAGAGGTGAAAATTTCAAAATGAACACTTTGTTTTTGTATAATCATCGTTAAATGATTTTTTTTACTATATTCCAATAGTGAAGTATGCAACAAGCTTTGATTAAATTCTGCATTTGTATTTTCTATTTTAGAAGGAACCAAAGCATCACCTGTTATCTCACCAATCGCTATAATACTTTCTGATAATTGTTTATGTCGGACCTCTGAAATAACTTTTTCAAATACTTCTAAAATCGTTTCTGGAGATGCTGTGATAAGCTCTACGTTCACACCTTGCTTAGAAAGCTTGTCTAATATATTACTAAAAGCAGTAATAGATAGATCTACCTTTCCAGATCTATTTAATTCGATATGTCTTTCTAATAATTCCTCATAAAAATTATCCGTAATATCTAAATGGATAATATGTGCTTCTTCATTTTTTAAATATAACTCCTCTAATTTAATTAAATCTGTATATCCACTAAAGTCAAATGTCACCTTAGAAAAGTCCAAGTTAGAATATTTTCTACTGATATGAAATAGCTTTTTATAAAAATCTCGCTCATTTGCCATGTAGTAATAGGTGGGTATTTGATAAATAACATTTGAGCTTTGCAATACTAAATGGGCTAGACCGTTCATAACTACCGCATCAAAAAATAAATAGTTTTCTAAATATAATGGTTTAATTTCAGAAAGCTTTTTATATGTAAAAAAAGTTAATTCGCAGCGTTCTTTTAATTGTTCTTTAATTGGTAAAACATCTTGTAGTGAATTATGCGCTACAATCACACCGATTCGAATCAAATTGCATTCTCCTCCTAGATTTTTCTATTAGCTCTAGTATATTTGACATTTGCATCTTATAGCAATATTGAAGCATATTTTTTGAATTTTGTTGATTTTTTTCATAAGCATCCTCTATAATCATTTAAAGACAGTCTTTAATATGTCCAAAAATAAACGCAAGGGGGACTCTTATTGGAAAGATCTAACACAAGTAAGCAGAAGTACATAATTCTTGGGATTTTATTTTTAACTTGGATTGTGAATTATTTGGATAAGCTATCTATGAATGTAGCAATTATTCCAATTGCGGAGGAGTTTAGTTTAAATGAGACGCAAGCAGGGTTAATTATCAGTGTCTTTTTCATGAGTTATGCAGTGATGCAGTTAGTTGGGGGATATTTATCAGATAAATATGGGGCAAGACGTATGATTCTTATTTCGGTTTTATTGTGGTCTATTTTCACGATTTTGACTGGCTTTGCATGGTCATTTGTATCACTTATTGCGATTCGGCTACTCTTTGGGATTGGCGAAGGAAGTTTTCCTGCTGCTAGCTCATTAGCAATTGCTGACAATTTCCCAAAATCAGAACGAGGTCGTGCAAAGTCAACGCTTACAGCTGCTACTACTGTTGGTAGTATGATTTCGACTATTGTAGCTGCAACTTTAATAATTTCTATTGGCTGGCGAAATTTATTCTTTATTTTTGGTGTTTTAGGATTCCTATTAACGATTGTCCTTTATTTTTTATTAAAGCCAGACACTCAATACAAAGAAGAGGCAAAGTCTATTAAAGTGAAAGTGCCACTAAAAAAATTATTAAAAATGCCTATGCTCTGGCAGTTAATGTTGATGTACTTTGGCGTCAGTATTGTCAATTGGGGACTTACATCGTGGATGCCGACTTATATGGTAAAGGCAAAAAATTTAGATATGGTTTCGATGGGAGCGCTAGCAATAATTCCTGCGTTAGCAGCATTAATTGCTGTAATGCTTACAGGCTGGCTAATTGATAAATTTGCTGTTGGTAAAGAGAAATATTTAATTATGTTTGGTGCTTTTATTGCAGGCATTAGTTTATTTTTCATGACGAATGCATCTTCAATTACGATGATTGTAACATTTCAAGCTTTAACATTGGCGGGCTGCTTGTTTGCTACAACAACGATACTAACTTTACCACTTAAATATTTCTCACATGATGTTATTGGAACGGCAACAGGGTTTATGTATTTTGGTGGTCAGATAGCTGGTGCTATATCTCCATCTATAATGGGGTACATCATCTCACTATTCAATGGATCTTATTCAGCAGCATTCTTGTTCTTAATGGTTATGGTTATAATTCCTATTCTAACAGCGACAACTTTAAGAACTAAAACATCAATAACTACAAATCAAACAGTTTAATAAAAATAAAAAATGGAGTGAAGGGTTATGTCTAATTCTTATATAAATGAAATATCTAAAATAATTGAATATAAGCGAGATAAATTAATAGATATTAGCAATAAAATTTGGAATTTTGCCGAAATTCGTTTTGAGGAATTTCAATCTGCAGAATTATTATGCACGGCATTGGAAAGTGAAGATTTTCAAGTTGAAAAAGGGGTGGCTGACCTAGAAACGGCTTTTATTGGCAGCTACGGAAGTGGGAAACCTGTTATTGCTTTTTTAGGAGAATATGATGCACTTTCTGGCTTAAGTCAAGAAGGAGGGGCAGCAATAAAAGCTGCTATTCAAGAAGGGGGAAATGGTCACGGTTGTGGACATAATCTTCTGGGTACAGGATCCTTTGCAGCTGCAGTAGCTTTACGTGATTACATGGAAAAACATAATATTCCTGGTACAATCAGATTTTATGGCTGTCCAGCAGAAGAAGGTGGATCTGGTAAAACATTAATGGTCCGTGCAGGCCTTTTTAATGATGTAGATTTTGCTTTATGCTGGCATCCTGCTGACCATAATTTAATGATGTGTACGAGCTCCTTAGCAAATGTTCAAGCTTCCTTTAAGTTTACTGGACGTTCTGCCCATGCAGCTCAGGCACCTCATTTAGGTCGCAGTGCACTGGATGCCGTTGAACTTATGAATGTGGGAGTTAACTATCTTCGTGAGCATATAATTCCAGAAGCACGTGTGCACTATGCAGTGACAAATACAGGTGGATTATCACCGAATATTGTACAAGCAGATGCAAGTGTACTTTATTTAGTACGTGCACCAAAGACAAGCCAAGTCAATGAAATTTATGATCGTGTCTGTAAGATTGCTGAGGGTGCCACATTAATGACAGGTACAAATGTTGAAATCATCTTTGACAAAGCATGCTCTAATCTAGTTCCAAACCATACAATGCAGCAAATAATGTTTGAACAGTTTACACAACTTGGTACGCCACAATTTAGTGAACAAGATTATGAATTTGCTAAAGAGATTAGAAAGACTCTTTCTGAGCAGGAAAAGAATGGAGGAGGTCTGGCCGCTATTCCAGTATTTAGAGAGCTACTTGCAAAGGAAAAGGATACGGCATTATCAACAACGTTATTCCCTTACAATAAAGCATTTACATCTATCACGATGCCAGGCTCAACAGATGTGGGGGATGTAAGCTGGGTTGTCCCAACTGCACAATGTACAACGACATGTCATGCACAAGGGACACAACTGCATTCTTGGCAGGCCGTTGCTACAGGTACGACATCTATTGCTCATAAAGGAATGCTTCATGCTGGGAAAGTTATGGCTGCCACTGCTGCTGCGATGCTGGCACAACCGGAATTAATTGAACAAGCAAAGCAAGAGTTAAAAGAACGTTTAGGAAATGAGGTTTATCAAAATCCAATTCCTCAAGATGTTAAACCCTCACACATCCGCAGATACTCATCTGACGTAATCGAATAATTGAAAAAGAAGTGTCAAGACAAGAAAATTGTCATTGACGCTTCTTTTGTTTTTTATAACAAAGAGGAGACATTACCATCATCTATTAAAAATTCAACACAGTTTCTGCCTCGTTCTTTTGCTTGATATAACGCTTTATCACATCTTGATAATAATGTATTTCGAGTATCACCATCTACGTAGCTAGTTACACCGAAGCTACTAGTTTTTCGTTGAACAACAGGGAATTGATGATTTTCTAATTGTTGACGAAGCTTTTCAGAAAGCTTTACAGCATCATCTAATGTAGTTTGAGGACAAATAACTAAAAACTCCTCGCCACCCCATCTTCCAATTGTATCTTGTTCTCGAATCGTATTTTGCAAGATCTCTGCTACGCTCATTAAAACTAAGTCGCCTACTTGATGGCCAAATCCATCATTTACTTCTTTAAAATAATCAATATCTAGTAGAATAATAGAGAACGGAACCTCTTGATGTTGAGCGTGTTGAAGTGCTTCTTCTAACACATCATCTAACTTTACACGATTTGGAATTTTAGTTAGGCGATCTGTATTTGCTAACTTTTCAAGCTCAAGTTTTGCTCTTTCTAGCTCTTGTGTTCGTTCCTTTACTTTATGTTCGAGCGTTTCATTTAGCGTTTGTTGCATTTCTTGATGTTCTTTTTTAATAATATTGATTTTATCGCCTAATGCTAATGATAAAAATATAGATTCAAAAATAGCACCTGCTGCAGGAACTCTTTCAAATATAGATGGATGAAATGGAATTAAACTTAAAAAGGCCAATGCTTGTACAATAATGGAACCAAGCAGAACAGTCCAACCTACCATATAAAATCGAGCCATTTTCTGACCTTTTAACAACACAAATATTCCTGATAACCAAAGAAAAATAAAGACAAATACAGCAAAAATAATTGTAAAATTATTTGTAATCGTAACATCAGGGACAAAGAATGAAGCAATTAATGAAAGTATAGTGATCCATAATAGTAGATTTCCGATTTTGTAGAATCGAGGTAAATATTTTTTTAGTTCCAGAAACTCTTTGCAAAATAGAATCATAAATAAAAGTAATATATTGCCGCTTATTGCAGATGATTTTATAAAGTACCATTTAGGGAAAAGTTGTCCTAATAATTCAATATCTAAAGAATTCAATGTGGCTTGATAGAGGATAAAACTAAACATATACAAAACATAGTAAAAGTAAGTCTTTTCTTTTAACGAAAAAAATAAAAATAAATTGTAAATTAATAATGCTGCTAAGAACCCATAAAAAATTCCTGTTAAATATTTATAGTCAATAATCTTATTGATAAAGCTTTCCGTTGTGAAAAGATAAGAAATTGAATTTAATGGTAATTCGCCATCTAATTTTATATAAATTTCTTTGACGGATGAGTCTTGGATTTGAAATAAATTAGAGCGATAATGAATTTTTTGATCGTCAATATTTGAAATGCCTCTCTTTTGAACCCTATAGGATCCATCTTCTTTCACTATAAACATTTCAATGCTATCAAGCTTGTCTGTTACCTCTAACCAGTATGACTCCTGTTTATCCGTTAATAGTTTATCGGCATCTAATCGTAGCCAAATCGTATCATTCGTATGCCAAAAGAATAAATAATTCTCTTTACTAGTGACAAAGGAATTGTCGTATGTACCACTTAATAAATCATCGATCGTAATTTTTTTTGACGGATCACGCAAAATATCATAATGCTTTCCCAATTTTATAGGTTCTGATAGTTCTGCAGCATGACATGGTAAGCTGAATTGTGTAAAAGTAAATATGAGTACGATAAAAAAATAAAATAACAGGTTGGTTTTTATAATTTTATTTTTCATCATGTATTTTTTCTCCTATCCTATCCTAATTCCTATCCTTCAGTTACTAGTATGCTGATGAAAGGTAAAATAAGGTGCTCTTAAAATAGAGTATTATGTAAATATATCACACTTTATTCTATGTTTAGGATTTTTACGAATAAAAAGAGATAATTCGGTTAGGAATCCTTTAATTATTTTCAAAGACCATAAGAGCAAGAATGAGGACGAATGAATGTGTTTTTCCTGATAATATGATGGCTAATAAGTAATAAGGAGGCATCATGATGTCAAAAATTCAGGAATTTAATGAGCTACATTCAGCTAAAGAACTATTATTTATAGGAAATGCGTGGGATTTATTATCTGCGTTAACTTTAGAAAAAGTTGGTTTCAAAGCAATTGGTACAACAAGCTGGGGAATTGCCAATTCACTAGGGTATGAAGATGGTGAGTTAATTGATTTTGATCGACACTTAGCCATTATTAAAACAATTGCAAACAATGTAAAAATACCTGTTTCCGCAGATATTGAGGCGGGATATGGACAAGATCAGAAAACAATTTTAGAAAATGTTTTAAGGACGGCAGATGTTGGTGTTGCAGGTATCAATATTGAGGATTCACTCAAAAAACAAAAGGGATTACGTAATTTAAAAGAGCATTGTAACCTTCTAGCAGAAATGAGAACGATGTTAGATAATCACGGTTATAAAAATTTCTATATTAATGCTAGAACAGATACGTATTTTCTGATGCAGCATCCATTTATAGAAACTATGAATAGAGCAAAGGCTTATGCGGAGAGCGGAGCAAGTGGCATATTTATTCCAGGATTAACAGATGATGAGGAGATAAGCGAAATAACTTTGAATATAGATGCACCCATTAATCTACTTTCTTTACCTGAACTGACGGATTGTAATAAGCTTAAAGAATTAGGGGTAAAACGTTTTAGCTTCGGCAATGCACTATCAGACAAAATAATAGCTTATTTAAAAATGAAATCTAGCCAATTACTGGAAAAGCAAAATACGGCGTTTTTATATGAGAAATAGGCTGCAAAGGGGATGGAATAGTGAACAACAAAATCAATCTTTCATTTGAGGAAATGTGGGAGAAAATTATGGCCTGTAATCAAACATATGATGGGCTATTTTATACGGCTGTAAAGACTACTAAAATCTATTGCCGTCCTTCATGCAAATCGCGAAAGCCGAAAAAAATAAATGTAGAATTTTACGACGATATTCAAAAGGTTGAGAGTGCTGGATATCGTGCATGTAAAAGGTGCCAGCCTGAAGTGGTACTCTCTCCGCATACTCAACTCATCAAAAAAGTAACAACCTATTTAATAAATGAGTATAAACAACGGTTAACATTACAGGATATTGCTAATTTTGTAGGGATAAGTCCTTTTCATCTTGAACGCCTATTTAAACAAGAAACAGGTGAAACACCGCGAGCTTATTTAGAAAAAATAAGAATAGATAAAGCCGTATATTTTTTAAAAAATACAAGCTATACAAATCTTGAGGTTTGCTATGAAGCTGGATTTCAAAGCCCATCAAACTTTTATAAAGTGTTTCGGAACTTAAAATATTGTTCACCAAGTGAATATCGAAACCTTGTGAGGAGTTGGACATGAATTGGATCAATAACGAAACCTATATTGTGATTAATACACCTGCAGCATTTAATTATACTGAGTGTTTAATATTCTTAAATAGATCTAAGCAAGAGGTGCTGCATCAAATAAAAGACGGCTATTTATATAAATTGCTTCAAGTGGATGGACAAAATATTTTATGTAAAATAGGATATCAATCAAATTGTATCAAAGTTGAATTTCCAATACACGCACCATCTGAAAGAGTCTTAGAAAAAATTGTACAGTACATTTGTGAATGGTTTGATTTAGAAAGAAATTTGCACAGTTTTTATGAAATGGCTCAAAAAGATAAAATTTTGCTGCCTCTCGTTAAAAAATACTATGGATTACGAATAATAGGCATGCCAGATTTATTTGAAGCACTCGTATGGGCAATTATTGGACAACAAATTAATTTAACATTCGCATACACATTAAAAAGACGATTTGTAGAACAATTTGGAGAATGCTTAACATTTGAAGGAGAATCCTATTGGCTGTTTCCGACATCTGAAAGAATTGCTGCTATTCAAGTGGACGACTTAAGAAGCTTACAATTTACAGCTAGAAAATCTGAGTACATTATAAATATTGCAAAAATCATGACAAACGGACAATTAACAAAAGAAAAATTGCTTCAACAGGAAGATTTTTTAGAAAGCAAAAATTTCTTAATGTCAATTCGGGGTGTTGGTGCACGGACAGCTGATTATGTGCTGATGAAATGCATACAAGATCCAACCTCGTTTCCTATTGCAGATGTGGGTCTTCATAATGCCTTAAAAAATCAATTAGCATTAAATCGTAAGCCGACTGTTGAGGAAATCAAGAACATTTCAACACATTGGAAAGAATGGGAGGCTTATGCCACTTTTTATTTATGGAGGTCTCTATACGATGAAACAATATAAATTAGATTTTAACTCTCCCATCGGCATCATTGAAATAGTAGGTTCTGATACAGAGGTATATTCAATAATGTTTTCTGAACATGATCAAATAGTAAATGTTCCTCAAAAAGATACACCTCAGGTTATTATAGATTGTCAACAACAGCTACATGAATATTTCATCGGTAAGCGCCATGAGTTTACATTTTCTTATACTTTTGAGGGAACGAGTTTTCAAAAAGAAGTTTGGACTGCTTTAACAAGTGTTGCTTACGGCGAAACAGCAACATATAAAAAAATTGCGGCTTCCATTGGCAATGAACAAGCTGTGAGGGCTGTAGGAAGTGCAAATGGCAAAAATCACTTAAGCATCGTCATTCCTTGTCATCGAATTATTGGCTCAAACGGAACATTAACAGGCTATGCAGGAGGGATGTGGAGAAAGGAATGGCTACTACAACATGAAAAATGGAATAGTAAGGGAATTAAGAAATAAATTTATGATTTATCATCTCTACGTTTGGGTGATAAACCATTTAAAAAGTGGTTTATTACCTTTGATTTTCTAACGTTCCTTTGTTTGTAACATAACTTAGCCTAGGAATACGTTTTGTATAAATAAGCGGCAATTGCTAAAAATAAGACCGTCAAAATGGGTGATTTAATTACTTGATAAGTATTTGTAATTTTCCACTTGTTATGACAGTTTTTTTTGCAATATCGACGCTTTTTATACATGTGAGGAATGAACTTCAAGTGTATTACTGGCTTCGTATTTACAAGTGAAGGAGGTGTAAACGTGAGCGTAGTTTATAGAATCGCTTTAGTGTTAGTCATCATTGGAGCAATCAACTGGGGACTTATAGGATTTTTTAGATTTGATTTAGTTGCCTATTTGTTCGGTGGACAAACAGCAGTATTGTCACGATGGATTTATGCATTCGTTGGATTAGCAGGACTAGTATCCTTACCTGTTCTTATTATGCGATTTGATGAGGACGAAGATCTTGTTCATGATCGTGACCATCATTCTCGCATAGACAGAAATCCAAGCTATGGTATGGAGTTTGGTGATGAAGCAGATTTTACTGCATTAAAAACAACTAATGTGCTAAAAGAAGAAAAAAAGGATTCACATAGTAAAAACAAAAATAAAAATAAAAAATAACCTCGAGTTTATTCCTCAAAAAAACTGATGACCATTTGGTTTGTCAGTTTTTTCGTTATGGCTAGGATAAAAAATCCGCAAAGATATAAGGGATTGGCACCCAGATAACGAAGCGGATTTTTACTTGAAGCCCTTCATTAGCCGCTATCACTTAGAAATGGTACATGGACACCAACAAACTAGATTTGGATTTAAGAACGGAAATCTTATGGTGATAAAATTTATTGGTGCGTCAACACATCCTCAATCAAAAATGCAATATAGAGATTTGTTTTTGTAAATGGGTTACTTAAGTCCATATCTAATAGCGTTTCTATTTTTTTTATTTTATAAAGTACTGTATTGCGATGAATAAATAGACGCTCACTAATCCTACGGGTACTTCCATTTTCATCGAGGTAAATGCGTAGAAATTGTACATAATCTGAGTTATGCAATTCATCATAGCGATAAAGCTGACCTAAGATGTCTTGGCTATATGATTTGATTAAAGTTTGATTTTGCACGGCCATAATAATTTTGTAGGCACCAATTTCTTTATATTTATATAGGAAGCGATTGTTATGAAGCTTTGCTAATTGGATTACTGTTAATGACTCATCATAGCTTTTACGAACATTTTCAAGCTCTTTATGATAATTTCCTTTTCCAATGATAATATCCAAGTAACCATTTTTTTGCGTAATTTTGTCGTAAATTTCTTCAACAACTTTTGAGAAGGGAGTATTTGGTGTATTGATTTGTGCTCTGTCGATTAAAAAGATGAGGTGATTTTTATGCTTTAGTTTTAAGAAGCGTTTATATCTATTTTGAAATGCAAATTGGATCATGACCTCGTAGCGGTCAATATTAGCTTGTGCACCATTTGTTGTACATGAAATAATGGCTAGCTCCCTACCTTGTGGAAAACCTAGTAGTGCTAATTGATCTTTAATATAGTTGGCGTTTTGTTTGTAGTGAAAAAGTAAGTTATAAAGAACCTTTTCTTCAATAGAAAGCTCTTGATGGTGATTGGCGATAAATTGAAATGTTGTTTTTAATAGATCGGCTATTCGATAATTCCATGGCATGTGAAAAATAGGGAAATCATGTTCATTGGCAAAAGAGATGACTGATTCTGGTATATTTGGAATGTATGGTCCGGTATTAATAATGAAACCTGCTACCTTTTTAGTGAAAGCTAGTTTTACGAGTTGCTCTAAGGAATCTCCATCTGAAGATAAATTAATACCTGTGGTCACGACTAATTCATTAGGTCTACAAAACATAATTAAATCGATGCTTTCTACTACATTAATCCCTGTAACTCTTCGATACGTTCCGTTATGTCCAGCTACTAATGTTAGCATTGGGAATTGGACACCCTCTACAATTTTGCGAATTGTCCCCATTTTCTCCCCCCTTATTATGAACATAACTTACCATATATTATGTGCAGATGCACATATTTTTTTAGCTTGCTATCTATATCTCATAATTTTTATCTCTTATAGAATGTGTATAACTACTGTGAAAGAGAGGACTTGCATATGTATAAGTGTAATAGTAGACGATTGCAAGAGTTAATTGAACAATTTAGTCAATTTGGAGCTACTGAAAATGGTGGCGTAACTCGTTTGTCTCTTTCGAATGAGGATGTATTAGCAAGAAACTATTTTTGTGAGTGTTGTGATGAATTAGGGATGGATATCAAAATCGATGATATGGGTAATATTTATGCCATTTTGCCTGGGAAAAAGGATGTTCCTCCAATTGTTATGGGGTCGCATTTAGATTCCGTTGAAAAGGGTGGGAAATTTGATGGTGTATTAGGCGTTTTAACGGCTATTGAGGCTATTAGAACGTTAAAAGAAAACGAGATTGAGCTAGATATCCCGATAATGATTGTGAATTTCACGAATGAAGAAGGTGCTCGTTTTGATCCAGCGATGATGAGCTCTGGGGTTATTTCAGCGAAATTTGATAAAGAAAAAATGCTGCAATCTATCGATAAAAATGGCACTAGTTTCAAAGAAGCACTGCAAGCAAGTGGCTTTGAAGGAGATCAAGAAAATCGTTTAAAGGAAGCACTTGCTTATATCGAATTGCATATCGAACAAGGACCTGTTCTAGAGGCGAAGCAGTTGGAAATTGGCGTTGTTGAAGGTGTATTAGGTATGGTGTGTTATGAAATTACGGTTGCAGGGCAGTCCAATCATGCTGGAACGACACCGATGACAATGCGTCAAGATCCGATGATCGTAACTTCAAAAATCATTACGTATTTACATGAAGAGCTCGGAAAAATTGATGAACAGTTAGTGTTTACCTTTGGTCGAATGAATGTTTCTCCAAATATTCATACTGTGATACCGAACAATGTGACATTTACGATAGATTCACGTCATCAAAAACCAGAGATCATGCAAAAAGTAGAGGACATACTGAATAATCTTCCTACAGAGGATATGGGCTGTAGCATTAAGCCAGTTAAGCTATGGGGTAGAGATACAGTCTATTTTGAACCTCATATTTGTAATGAAGTGGAAAGGGCTTGTCAGAGCTTCGGTTATACTGCTCATCGAATGTTTAGCGGGGCAGGACATGATGCGCAATATATCGCAAGCATTGTCCCATCAGCAATGATTTTCGTACCAAGTATTAATGGTAAGAGTCATTGCGAGGAAGAGGAAACAACATTTGAGGATTGTGCGAAAGGAGCAGATGTATTACTTGAAACAGTGTTGACGCTACAAACAAAGTTTAGTGTGGGGGAGACTTACACGTTACATTAAAGTTGGTTTTCCAAACATTGTCATGATTGAGCATTCTCCATTATTTTACGAAGGGTGAGGGGCAGAATGAAGAAAATTATTAAAGGTGGACGAGTGGCGACAGCTGCAGATGTTTTTGAGGCAGATATTTTAATTGAAAACGGAAAAATTGTTCAAATTGGCAAAAATCTATCCGACATTGGGGCAGAAGTTATTGATGCTACAGGTAAATATGTGATGCCAGGAGGAATTGATCCTCACACACATTTAGATATGCCATTTAACAATACTGTGACTGATGATGATTGGAAATCTGGTACCATTGCAGCAGCTTTCGGTGGAACAACTACTATTTTGGATTTCTGCTTAACGGCTGGCGAGGATAAACTTTCAGCTGCAGTTGAAAAGTGGCATGACAAGGCGAAGGGGAAATCAGCCATCGACTATGGATTCCACTTAATGATTTGTGATTTAACCCCTGAAACAGAAGTCGAATTGCCGCAGATCTTAGAGCAAGAGGGTATTACTTCTGTCAAGGTATTTATGGCGTATGCGAAAGAATTTCAAGCCTCAGACCGCACCCTTTTTAAGGCTTTTAAAATAGCGAAAGACCTCGGTGCTGTTGTTATGGTGCACTGTGAAAATGGTTCTGTTATTGATGAGCTTGTAGAAGAGGCGCGACGTGCAGGTCATAAGGAGCCGATTTATCATGCGCTTACTCGTCCAGCTGAATTAGAGGGCGAAGCGACAAAACGTGCAATTGAGTTAGCCCATATTGCTGGCGCTACCCTTTATGTTGTACATGTAACTTGTAAAGAGGCAGTAGATGAGATTATTGCTGCGCGTGAAAAAGGCTATGACGTTTATGGTGAAACATGTCCACCATATTTAACTTTGGATCAATCTGCTTTAGCACAACCAGGTTTTGAGGGTGCAAAATATGTTTGGTCCCCACCACTTCGACCGAAATATCATCAGGCTCATTTATGGAATGCTCTAAAAGCAAAACAACTACAAACAATTGGCTCTGACCAATGCTCGTTTAGTTTTAAGGGTAAAAAGCAGTTAGGAATAAATGATTTTTCTAAAATTCCTAACGGTGGGCCTTTTATTGAAGATCGCTTTAGTATTTTATATTCAGAAGGCGTAGCAAAAGGAAAAATTTCTATCAATGAGTTCGTCGATATGATTTCCACAAGTGCAGCAAAAGTATTTGGTTTATTCCCACAAAAAGGAACGATTGCAATCGGTTCTGATGCCGATATCGTTATTTTTGATCCAGAGGTAAAACGAGAAATCTCGGCTAAAACACATCATATGAACGTGGATTATAACCCATATGAGGGATGGGAAGTAACAGGTGAACCAGTCAGCGTACTAGTACGTGGAGAATATGTCATTAAAAATAAAGAGTTTGTCGGTGTACTAGGTAGCGGACAATATATAAAACGTGCATTAAAAACAACGGCTACAGAAGCACTAAACATTTAGCATGATCCCGCATTAACGGGCAGTAATACTCCCACCACAAAATTTTTGCAAAAGCTGAGAAGTTAGGTGGGAGATAAAAAGCCCGATTCGTTCAACTAATAATCAATGGGGGATGAAGAGACCCCCACTGATTAAAGTTTCACTTTATGACCGATTGCTTTGGATGGAGAACAGAGCAATCGGTCTCGTAATATCTTCATTTAGCTACAGAAGACTATCTACCTCTATAGGTGGTGAGATGAATGTTGAATGTGGCTTTTTTCAATGGTCCTAGCATCAATTACGCCTAGGTGTAATAAGAAGGAAAAAATGAACACATGAGGGGGATGTGGAAATGGCTCCGAATCAAGAAAATGCAATGTCCCAACAGTTAAACCGTAATTTTATGGAATTGACTAGCAGGATGACAAAGAATGAAGCAATAGAGGAATCTAATCGTTGTCTTTATTGCTATGATGCACCGTGCATTAAAGCCTGTCCAACGAGTATTCAAATCCCAAATTTCATAAAAAAAATTGCTTCTGGTAATATGAAGGGCTCTGCTACGACTATATTAGAAGCAAATCCAATTGGTGCAAGCTGTGCAAGGGTTTGTCCAACGGAGGAACTATGTGAAGGGGCGTGTGTGTTAAATTCCTCAACAAAGCCAATTAAAATCGGAGAGCTACAGCGCTTTGCAACAGATTGGGCAATGGCAACGAACGCTCAGCTATTTAAGCAAGGGCAAAACAATGGACATAAGGTAGCGATTATTGGTGCAGGTCCTGCTGGTTTATCGGCTGCTCGTGAACTAAGTCGATTTGGTTATCAGGTCACTATTTATGAAGCTGAATCGAAAGCTGGTGGCCTAGGAAGCTATGGTATTGTGTCGTTCCGTTTACCAAATGAAGTCGTTGATTGGGAAATTGAACAAATCGAAAAGCTTGGTGTGGAAATCCAAACAAACACAACTGTCGGTATAGATATTTCTGCTGAAGAAATTTTGGAGCAATATGACAGTGTAATTTTAGCAGTTGGTATGGGAGCTGTGCCGAATCTAGGCATTGAAGGAGAAGATTTAGACGGTGTACATGATGCAATAGAGTTTGTCAGAAAGACAAAAATGGGACCGCTTACAAAAGATATAGTTGGGAAGCGGGTGGCTGTCATTGGTGCGGGAAATACCGCGATTGACGGTGCTACATGTGCAGTGCGTTTAGGTGCTGATAATGTTCAAATTCTTTATAGAAGAACACAAAAAGAAATGACTGCTTACAAATTTGAATATGAATTTGCCAAGCAAGATGGTGTGGAGTTTAAGTGGTTAACAGCACCGAAAAAAATTATTGGTAATGAGTCAGGTGAGGTCGTAGGTATCGAATGTACGAAAATGAAGCTCGGTGAAGCGGGTGCTGATGGTCGTCAAAGACCTGAGGAGATTAAGGGGTCCAATTTTATTATTGAAGTGGATGCTGTTATTAAGGCAATCGGGCAAACACGTTTTGTATCATTGATTGAAGCTTTTGGCTTACAGCATACAAATGGTGTTGTTGATATTGATGAAACGACAATGCAAACTTCGAATGACAAAGTATTTGCGTGTGGAGATGTCGTCTTCGGAAATGGCCAGGGCGAGGCGATGGTTGTAACCGCTGTACAGCAAGGAAAAGACGCAGCATACAAGATCCATGAACGTTTAACTTCTTTCAGCGGAAGTCTCCCTCCTCTATAGGTGATGAGATGAATGCAGATTTAAGCTACTTTTCAACAGGCTGAAAGAAGTTAAAGCCTCCGGCGGATGTCACGGAATCGGAAAGGAGTTCTTTGTGCTAGCACAAAGCCGATTCCAGACACAATTATGCCGAGGCATAATTGATAAAACCAAGTGAGATTGCATAAGGGAGGAACTACTATGGCAGACTTACGTATTGACTTAGCGGGCATCAAATCGCCTAATCCATTTTGGCTTGCGTCGGCACCGCCAACGAATTCAGGCTATCAAGTACAACGTGCATTTGAAGCGGGGTGGGGTGGTGCTGTATGGAAGACATTGGGGGATCCGATTTTAAATGTTTCTTCACGCTTTGCAGCTGTTAGCTTTAACGGACAAAGAGTAGCTGGCTTCAATAATATTGAATTGATTACGGATCGTCCGTTAGAGGTAAATTTACAAGAAATTTATGAAACGAAAAAAAGGTTTCCGCATCACGCAATTATCGCTTCCTTAATGGTGGAGCCAAAGCAAGAAAAGTGGCATGAGATTGTTAAACGAGTAGAAGATGTGGGAGTTGATGGTCTTGAGCTTAACTTTGGTTGCCCACATGGGATGGCAGAACGAGGAATGGGGTCTGCCTCTGGTCAAGTACCTGAGTTGGTGGAAAAGCAAACGTACTGGGTGAAAGAGGCTGCGAAAACTCCAGTAATTGTGAAGTTAACACCGAACATTACCGACATTACGGTAACGGCAGAAGCGGCTACAAGAGGTGGAGCGGATGCCATTAGTATGATTAATACAATTAACAGCTTGGCTGGTGTTGACTTAGATACATGGAATACAGTGCCTCATGTAGCTGGAAAGGGTGCACATGGTGGCTATTGTGGTCCTGCCGTTAAACCAATTGCGCTCAATATGGTTGCAGAGTGTGCTCGTAATCCATTAATCAATGTTCCTATTTCGGGCATTGGTGGTATTTCCAACTGGCAAGATGCTGCTGAGTTTATATTAATGGGAGCTACAGGCGTGCAAGTTTGTACAGCAGCAATGCATCATGGCTTTAGTATTGTTGAGGATATGATTGATGGACTCAATAACTATTTAGACGATAAAGGCATTGCCTCTGTCATGGATTTAGTAGGTCGCTCAGTTTCTAGATATTCCAATTGGGGTGACCTGGACTTAAATTATAAAATCGTGGCTGAAATTAATAATGATGTTTGCATTAACTGTAACAAGTGCCATATTGCATGTGAGGATACATCGCATCAATGTATCGACTTATATTCAGAAGATGGCCGCCCAATGCTGAAAGTGCGGGAAGAGGATTGTGTAGGCTGTAATTTATGCTCAATTGTTTGTCCTGTAGATGATGCTATTACAATGGTTGAACGCAAATCTACAGTTCCACCAATGACTTGGAATGAACGTCAATCTTTAATTAGCAGTCTATCTAAGTAAAAAGTCTAAAATCAATTTCACCTTGGCTTAATTGCGTTTGTATGCTTAATCTTCATTCGTCTCACTACCTTCTGAGGTGGGAGTATTTTGTCGAAGGAAGATAAACTGAAATTCCACCTTCCTTCAGCATTTTCGTTGGAGGAAGGAATAACCTCATGTAAGTTGTCACGGAAATTTGATAAAAAAGGAGAGATTATATGGAACATGATGGGAATTATTTAAAATCCCCAGATTTACTTCCAGTGACACATCAACAAAGAAATATCGGAACATTTGGTTTTGCAGTAATTTGGATAGGGATGGCAATTGTATTAGCGGCTTTTGCAATAGGTGGCACAGCAATTATAAGCTTACCATTGCCAATGGTGATTTTAGCAACGTTGATTGGCTCTTGTCTAATTGGTGTATTTATGACGTTAATTGGAGATATAGGCATTGAACATGGCTTATCATTCCCAGTATATATGCGTGCTCCGTTCGGTACATTTGGCACACATATTCCGTCACTTGTCCGAGGTGTAACGGCTGCCTGTTGGTTCGGTCTGAATACTTATTTTGGAGCATTAGCGATAAACGGCATTTTAAATTTACTTTTTAGTTTTGATAATTGGTTTGTCTGTTTCATTGTCTTTGCAGCACTTCAGTTATTTAATACATCACTAGGTATTAAATCTATTGAACGCTTTGCAGATTTAGCAGCACCAGTTATCATTTTAATTTCCTGCTGGATGTATTATACACTGGCAGATCATGCAGTAGCTCAAGGGAAAAATATTTGGACGTGGGTGGAAGCGCCAACAACAGGATTCTCAGCCTTCACTGCATTTATGGTAGTGATTATGGCGAATATGGGATTTTGGTCGACGCTAGCAGCCGATATGCCTTCACTTTCACGCTTCTTTAAAGCACCGAAAAATGAACGTAATTGGTTCAAACGCAATAAAACACAGCTAGTTGGCTCATTAATCGTCATGCCGATTACAAATACTTTCATAGTAACAATTGGTGCCGTGTGCTATATGGCTGTTGCTTCTGCTGATCCAATCAATGCACTACAGCAAAGCGCAAGTGGCTTTATTTTAGGAATCTTACTGTTAATGATTGTATTAGCACAATGGTCGACTAACACCTCTGCAAATGTTATCCCAGCTGCAACGATCTTCTCGAATATCGGTGGGCCAAAAGTGCCGTTTTGGGTGGGGGTTGTTATTGCAGGAATCATTGGTATTCTAGCACAACCATGGAGTTTATTTGATGTGTTAGTCAATGCACTTTTAATTATCGGGGGAATTTTAACAGCCATCGTTGGTATTCTATTTGCCGATTATTATTTAATCCGTAAACGTCGCGTGCATGTAAAAGCACTTTATGACTTAGAGGGTCAGTTTAAATATTTGAAGGGCTTTAACATAGCTGGTTTAATCGCTTGGGTTATCGGTGGTGCAGTGGCAAATATATTCTCCACTTATTCTTCATTAGTAGGGTTCTTTGTAGGGGCACTTGTATATTATGTATTAGCGAAGTATTGGTGGTTCAAAAAATACCCTCAAGCTGAGCTAAAAGATCCAAGTGATGCAAAATATTTAGGGATTACAGCTGGTCACAATTTGGATGAACTATTTGGACAGCAACAAGCGCCTGCTCCAACCGTTGTTCCAAATGAGGATGATGTCGTTGAACAACCAGATCCGGTGTTAGATATAAAAGGTGCTGAATAAAGTGAAACGTGGGGTTCCTCTTCATCACCCACTGATTTTGTACCTGACGCTTCGCTTTCGGCAAAGACAAATTACGGCCGTTAAAGCGGGATGAATTAAACACCAAACGTATTTTTAAGAGGTTGATAACGGAAAGGTGGAGTGATAGCATGTCAGAACATCAACAAAGCACAGAAGAAATAAAAAAAGTGGATCATTATTTAGATAGTGGCTTTAAAATCAAATATGTTTATGAAAATCTAAGTGGAATGTTTGTAGAATTTGCGCGTCAAGAAGAGGTTGTTCTGCTGCAAATTCTAACAGCGGATGCACGCAAATATTTCTCTGCAAAGCTCCAAGAACAGACGTTATTACAGTAATAAAGTAGACTCTATTCCATTCATTGTTACATGATGGAATAGAGTTTTTTTACGTAATAAAATAGGCTTTTACTCTAAGTTGATCCGTTTACGGCAAAAGCAAGATAAAATTGTTGCTACAACAGCTAATCCAATTGTAATAACAGCCAAAGTGATGGATAGAACATTCAAAGTCGTGGATAGAACCGCCGAAATCGTGGATAGAACATTCAAAGTCGTGGATAGAACCGCCGAAATCGTGGATAGAACATTCAAAGTCGTGGATAGAACCCCCGAAACAGTGGATAGAACATCCAAAGTGACGGATAGAACACAATGCTCAGAATCATTGTCGTATTGCCATAATCGTGTTTTTCCTAAAAATACAATTGTGTTTTTTAACGGAATTTATTATTATTATAAGATAATTCATTGTAGAAAGAACTTTAGAAAGAGGCGTAATTTAGTGGCAAATAAAGAATTAAAAAGGGGATTAGATGCTCGTCATATCCAAATGATTGCTCTTGGTGGAACTATTGGCGTGGGCCTGTTTATGGGTTCTGCTAGTGCCATTCAATGGACAGGGCCTTCCGTGCTCCTTGCATATGCTATAGCAGGTATTTTTATTTTTTTCATTATGCGAGCAATGGGAGAAATGCTTTATATGGAGCCAAGTACAGGTTCCTTTGCAACGTTTGGCTATAAATATATACACCCATTAGCCGGTTATTTAACGGCATGGAGTAACTGGTTTCAGTGGATCATTGTTGGGATGTCAGAGATTATAGCAGTAGGAACATATATGCAGTACTGGTATCCTGATTTACCAGCATGGATTCCAGGTTTAATTGCAATGGTGATTTTAGGCGTTGCCAACTTCATTTCTGTTAAAACGTTTGGAGAATTTGAGTTTTGGTTTGCCATGATTAAAATTGTGACGATTGTTTTAATGATTGTTGCGGGCTTTGGTCTTATTTTCTTTGGTATTGGTAACGAAGGTGTGGCAATCGGATTATCGAACCTTTGGAATCATGGAGGCTTCTTTACAGGTGGCTGGACAGGCTTCTTCTTTGCGTTATCATTAGTAGTTGCAGCCTATCAAGGCGTTGAGCTTATTGGGATTACGGCAGGAGAAGCGAAAAATCCTCAAAAAACGATTACGAATGCGATTCAAAGTATTATTTGGCGTATTTTAATATTTTATATCGGTGCAATCTTTGTCATCGTAACAGTTTATCCGTGGGATGAATTAGGTACGATTGGTAGCCCATTTGTTGCAACTTTTGCAAAGGTTGGAATTACCGCTGCGGCAGGAATTATTAATTTTGTTGTCATTACAGCAGCAATGTCAGGCTGTAATAGTGGCATTTATAGTGCGGGACGTATGCTGTATACGCTTGCCATGAATGGACAGGCACCTAAATTTTTTGCAAAGCTTTCTAGTAATGGTGTTCCTATTTTCGGCACAGTAGGCGTGTTAGTTGGTTTGGTCATCGGTGTTGTTCTAAGCTACATAGCGCCAAAAAATTTATTTGTATATGTATACAGTGCAAGTGTATTACCGGGGATGATTCCTTGGTTTGTTATTTTAATAAGTCAAATACGATTTAGAAAAATAAAAGGTGAACAACTGTCAAAGCACCCGTTCAAAATGCCCTTTGCACCATTTACAAACTATATAACAATTGCCTTTTTAGTAATGGTCCTAATCGGTATGTGGTTTAATGATGATACTAGAGTTTCACTTATTGTGGGAATTATTTTCTTAGCTCTTGTTATCATTAGCTATTATGTTTTTAGAATTGGAAAAGAACGACGAGTTAATAAATAATGAAATGTTGAAAGGGTGTATTTCATTTATGAGATACATCCTTTTTGCTTTTGTGATAAAGATATTGTCATTTTTGCAAAACGAGGGGTGATTTCCGTTCTGACTGAGCGTTTTGTTGCTGCCGCTTCGCTTTCGCATAGATAAAACATTTGCCGCTGACGCTTCGCTTTCGCGCAGAGCAGAGCTTCCTGGGGGCGTCTGATGAGCTGCTTTTGTTGTTGACGCTTCGCTCTCGCACAGAAAAAATCCACTGCCAGCCTTCACTCCAATCAACCACTTAGCATGTATCCTCAGGCATATCACTCTAATTTATTGTGATAAAATGAAACGACTTTTCTTAACCATTTTGGTTTTCAATACTACAAAAGGGACACTCCATTAATAATTGGATTGTCCCTTTTAACTACTGTTCTTTTCGCATAATAAAGCTTAAATGTCTGCCAGCCTGTTTATCTTGACGGTAAGAAAAACCATCTGGGCTAAGGAATGTACACGTTGAATCAATCGAAATCTGCTTAGAAGGGATACCTGCAAGCTCACATTGCTTTTTCACAGTTTGTTGATTATCGATATGATATTTATTTGTTTGTGCATTGTAATACATAAAATCCTCAGCATAGCCTAGGTTGTGAAATTTTTCATAGACATCTGTATCCACCTCAAATTTCTCCTGACTAAGTGCCATACCGATTTGTACGTGAAAATCTTGTGGATTACATTGTTCATGCTCTATCAAATGTTCGAAAAGCCTTGGTGTGACTTCCTTAACTGTGCCTTGCCAGCCTGAATGTACTACGCCAATAAGACCATTAACTTCATTATAAAAAATGACAGGTACGCAATCTGCTGTAAAACTACATAAAAGTAAATTTGGCTCTAATGTATAAAGTGCATCAGTATTACTAATGGCAGTGTCCATTTGCTCTGCGCCGCGTCCTTTATCAGAAATCGTGACTTTATGGAAATTGGCACTATGTGTTTGTTGAGTGCAAATAAAATTATTCAAGTTACAATGCAATGTAGTTGCCAATTTTTCTCGGTTTTCTAGCACATCAGCTTCATTCACACATGTATGTAGTGCCATATTGTTTTGTTCTAGTTCGATGTCATCCTTTAAGGTAGTGCCTGCGATAAATTGGTCGTTATCAAAATAAATTTTATTTTTCATATCATCACCTCGTCTTACTATATATGATTGCTTAATGAATGTATAGGCGCTTACTCTTAAGATTTTTAAGAGCCTTGAGTATTTTCTACAATTCTTTTGACATAAAGAATTGATTTCTTCACATATAGTAATCGAAGAATGATAATTAGAGGGAAGGAGTTTGTAGATTTGACTCAAGAAAAATTCATACTGATTTCCCAATTCGGCATGTGGCTATTTTGGATTATTACATATATATTAATCATCAAACAAGGAATAAAGGATAAGAGATATGGGATGCCCATGGCCGCAATTTGTGCCAATATTTCATGGGAATTTATTTTTTCATTTATGTATCCGCTAAATGACTTGCAAAGGATCCTTACTTTCCTGTGGTTTCTTTTGGATATCTTCATTTTGATGCAATTTTTACTTTATGGTTATAAGGAGTATAAAAAAATTATTCCGAGAAAGGTATTTTATACATCTTTTTTCATAACACTCGTAGTAAGCTTTCTCACGATTTTAGCGATGATGCATGAATTCAAAGATACGGCAGGCATATATGCCGCGTTTTTCCAAAATCTGATGATGTCAGGGCTTTTTATCGCCTTATTCATTCAAAGAGGGAATTTAAGTGGACAATCAATGGGCATAGCCATTTGTAAAATGATTGGAACTGTGTTAGCAGCAGTTTGCTTCTATTTGTATTTTAGAACACCATTGATTACTATCATTTCGCTTGCAATTTTTATTTATGATTGGATTTATATAGTATTGATCTTTAGGTTTAATGTGAAATATGCAAAATGAAAAAATTGATAAAGGGATGTACCGTGCCCTGCATCTATAAAATGAAAACACTCTACAATGTCACTCAACTTTGTAGAGTGTTTTCATTTTATAAACAAATAAAAATAATGAAATGAAACACACTATCAGCAATACACGAATAAGATGTCTCTGTAGTATGAAGATAGGGAAGGTGTTTTATTTGAAAAAGAAGTGGATAACCACACTATGTATTATTTGTACGATTGGGCTAATTGGCTGTCAGGGGAAATCTGCGGATGAGAAAAAACAAGAACAACAAGTTCAAGAGTCAGAGCATAAAGCTGATGATGTAAAAAAGCCTGTTACCTTTGAACAACAACAAGCAGAGCCAGTCGTTGTTGAAATTGTAGATCCTTCTACACAAGCCATCGTACAAACCATTTCACCGCAAGAAATGGACTATGAACGTGATAGACTATCGTATACAAAACAAATTGAGCAATTAGCAAAAGGTTTAGCGAGAGGGAATGAAAATACAACCGGCTATGATAAGCGTATGATACTTGATAAGCTGGACGATCAAGGAAAAGTAATTAAAGGTAGTCCTTTAACTGTTTTAAAAGAAAGTGAATTAGTAGAGAGAATATTAGAAGCATCAGCAACTGGTGGTACAGTGGAGATGCCTCTATCTGTTACAGAAAGCGGCTATAATTTTGAAGATATTCCATATTTAGAAGACGTGGTTGTGGCATCCTATACAACTTACTTCAATACGCATGATGTAGGAAGAAATAAAAATATTGAACTTTCTGCGAAGGCAATTAATAATGTTATCGTTGGAAGTGGAGATTCTTTCTCCTTTAATACAGTCGTTGGACCTAGGGACGAAGTAAATGGTTATCAGCCTGCACCAGAAATCATCAACAAAAAGGTTGTGATGGGCATTGGGGGAGGTATCTGTCAAACGTCCTCAACCTTATTTAATGCGGTTGATCAAATACCAGTAAAATTTGTTGAACGTCATCACCATTCTTTAGATGTCGGGTACGTTCCAAAAGGAAGAGACGCTACAGTTTCCTATGGTGGCTTAGATTTCAGATTTCAAAATACAACTAACGTACCTTTTTTAATTAAAGCTAGCTATAGTAAAAATTCTCTTACAGTTGAGTTAAGAACAGCGGAAAAATATGTAGAAATCTTGAAAAAGCAATAGTATTGCTCTTTACAAAACGAGGAGTTGATTTCCGTTCCGACTGGGCGCTTGGTTGCTGACGCTTCGCTTTCGCACAGAGCAAAGCTTCCTGGGGGCGACCGATGAGCCGCTTAGGGCAACAGATGTTTTTTTTGTGCGAAAGCGTAGCGGCAGCGGCAACAGCAGGATGTTAGTCACGAAGGCGTTATCACAGGATGTGATGGTTTTAGCCTTCGTTCCTCTATTGCTAATCCCCAAGGAGTCGCCCAGTCTCCACTCCAATCAACCACTTCGCTTAATATGTATCTTCAATCTGTTCCTCTAATAAAATGAAGCTGCAGCAATGTTTTTTATGTGCGAAAGCGGAGCGACAGTGGTATATCTGAACACTTTAAATCATTCCCACTATAATTTTTTCAACAACAAGAGGATCATAGCCATTTTTTAATTGCTATGATCCTCTTAGCTTATATGATATTTAAAATTTCTTGTGGTGTAGCTACTTTGTACTCGGGATCCTCTTGTTGTACAACATCAATAGCATCATATCCCCAACTAACCCAAATAATAGGCACGCCCACTTTTTTGCAGGCTACAATATCTCTTTGTTCATCACCAATGTATATAACTTCTGAAGGTGTAATGCCTGAGTCCTTTAAAAAACTTTTTATCACTTTATCCTTTCCAAAAATACGGTTTGAAGAAAGAACATTTGACACACAATGAATACCGTTCATTTTTAGAAATTCTAAAATGTTCTCCTGTGAATTGGAGGAAATAATAAGGATTTTATAGCCTCTTTGATCAATTTCCGTAAGGACTTCTTTAATACCATCATAAAGGTGAACATCATTTAATGACTGGCGGTACAGGCGATAAAACTGTGGTAAAATCATGGGCAATTTATACATAGGGAAGTCGAATAATTTACTGCGTTCCGCTATAGATAGTTTTTTTAATGATTCGATTTCCTTTAACTCTATTCCTTTAAATTTATACTTTTGCGCAATCGTATTCCAAGCTGATGTAAACACTGCTGTTGAATCAGCCAGTGTTCCATCAAAATCAAAGATAATATATTTCATGACAAACTTTCTCCTTTAATCATCTAATTGTAAAGACGTCTTTTTCTTGAAAATGTTACTGCCTATTTTAAAATAATGACATGATTATACAGAATATGTAACAGCGTATTATAAATGACCCCAGATGAATAATTTTTTTTCGAATGGGTAAATATTTTTTCAGGGTAAAGGGGCTTATGGCAACTTCTTTGGTAAAAATTGTACCGAAAAATGTGTCGAAATCAATAATGAAATTATCTATACAGTTTTTATGTAGTTGAATGGACAAAAAAAGTACCTGTCATCCGTTAGTATTGAGCTGGATGACAGGTACGACTATTATGAAGCATCTTGTGATGTTGTATCTCGTTTTTTTGTTAAATAATATGCATTTACCGAGGAAGTGATAGGAATGATAAGTGCGATTCCAATACCTGCGCAAAATATCATAATAAGTTCAGTGGCAAATACTTTAGAATTAATGATTTCACCAATTGAATAAGATAAATCTTTGAACCAAATGAGCAAGCTTAAATATCCACCAAAGAAAGCGAAAAATAATGTATTTGTATCTGTACCTAAAATGTCCCTTCCAATGCTTAAACCTGATGTAAATAATTTTTTTCTGCTAATTAACGGATTATGATGAAGAATCTCATGCATGGAAGTAGCAATAGAAATGGCAACATCCAAAATTGCTCCAATCGTACTCATAATAATAACGGAAGCTCCAATTTGCACAAAATTGACGCCAATATAAAGAGAAAATATGCTAATCTCTTCAGAGGATTCTTCCCCGAATCCTCGAATCATTGATTTCTCCGTTACAAAAACAATGAATAGTAATAAAATTACAATCGTAATCATTGTAGAAATGAATGCAGTTACTGTTTTACTACTCATTTCATTAATAAAAAATAAGCTAATCCAGCTAATGACGGTACAGGCAATGAGCGTTAATATAATTGGACTATTTTTCTGATTGGTCATTAAAAAGATGGTGATAAAGAGTACTCCAAAGTTTAAAAATAAAGATAGAAAAGATCGTACTCCTTTTTTTCCACCGATAACAATCATCAATATGAATAAAATGGCAGTTAACCATACTAATACATTCATTATTTTGCCCTCTTTCGATTAATGAAAAAAATAGAAGTGTATAAACTGATTGGAATCGTTAAGACAACACCGATTCCACCTGCTAGGGCCCTAGCTAATTCTAATGAAAGATTCATGGAAAGTGTTTGCCCTAATGGATAAGAGTTTTTTAAATATAAAATCAACATAGGGATTGAGCCACAAATATAAACAAAAAACAAAATACTTGTAATCGTTCCCATAATGTCTTTCCCGATGTCCATCCCTGAGGTTTTCAATGCTTGGTCAGATATTTCTTCGTTTTGCTCAAATAAAGCGAACATTGAAGAAGCCATTGTGATGGAGACATCCATTACAGCTCCTAGTGCTCCAATAAATAAGCCAGCCATAAAAATCACTCGATATGGTCGCGTTAAAAATTGCATTTCTTCATATCGAAGCCCATTCTCGGATGTAATCCACAAAACTAAAGCGCTAATCAATATAGAAATAAATGTTCCTATAAGTGTTGCCATTATCGCTGCATATGTTTTTTCATTCAAGCCGTTAATGAGAATTAAAGAAATGACCGTAAATAAAAGAACACATACCCCGCTAATAAATATCAAATTTATATTAGAATTTATATATAAATCCAAAGCGTATGATAATACAAGCGAATTTACAATTAAACTGATGATTGAAAATAATCCTTGTCTTTTACCGACAATTAGCAAAGCAAAAATAAAAATCCACGCCACTATCAAGACAAACTGATCACGTTTCACGTCTAAAATAGCCCCAGTTAAATCTCCATTTTTGTCTGTATTTACTTTAATGGAAACAAATAATTTATTCCCAACATGGTACTCTTGATCAAAAGCCCCAGATGCTGAATACTCATTTGTAAAATGAATAAGCTTACCTTTTTTTTCACCATTTTTTAATACAGCTGTAATTTGCTGAGTATATAAATGATCTTCATTTTCATACATATCTGTTACAGGGTTTGATTCTTTTAATTCCGTTTTTATAACTTCCGCAATTGGACGATCATAAAATGCTTCGTTGTGATAAACGAAAAAAACAGAAGCGATAAAGCAAATTGCGATAAAGGTATAAAATATAAATTTAGATTTTTTTTTCAAGATGTTTTGCAATAAAAAGCCTCCAATGTGAGAAAGGAATCTGATTGTACTTATGCGTTCATTGTTAAAATGGCACGAAAATGACTCACAATATCACTAATTTTTTAATGTCAAGCAGATTTAAAAAATGCCATTATAAAGTAACGTGCTAATTGAATAGAGGTTCCTTAATTATATAGTAGATTTTAGCTTACTTAGTTAGTTTTAGCATAATTAAATTATTGTTATTCATTATGTAAGTGTTTATTAATTTTTTGCTTATGACAAATGGGATGGTACAACATAGCATGTGAAGGAAGCGAAAAAATATAGGAGAAATCGCCATTATTCAGGACGCGATAGTTGAATTGATACTGGCCAGGTTAGGCAGTATTTAATCAAAAGAGGAATGGTTTGGCATGAAATGTGTTAATCCAGTAATGGAAAAGCAGGATAAAGGATCGATTATTAATACTGCTTCATCGGCAGGTATTCGTTCAGAACACAGTATCGCTGTATATTCCGCAAGTAACATGCGGTAATCGGTTTAACGAAAGGCGTCACGGTCGAGTATGCAAATAAAAGTATTCGTATTAATGCTGTGTGTCCAGGCGGCATCGTTACACCATTATTTCAAAGTGTTGGTGAAACACTTGAAAAAACAGGGTACGTACCAGAAGAAATGTCACGTGTATGTATGGGACGCCATGGTGAACCAGAATAAGTTGCAGAAGCGGTCCTATTCTTAGCATCAGATAAAGCAAGCTTCATGGCTGGTGCTGTTGTCTCTGTTGATGGTAGTTTGACTGTATAAATTTATTGTTTTTGTAGCAATTTACAAACGCAACGATAGGCAAACTTGCGAATGTGAAATGAATTATAGAAAAAATTTATAAAGAATTATCTGGATAATAAAATAAATTAGTGTTATCGTAAGAACTAGCTAAATAAAAATATCCTTCAGGGTAGGGTGAAATTCCCAATCGGCGGTGATGAAGAAATTCAAAGTCCGTGAGCGCAAGCTGATTTGGTGCAAATCCAAAACCGACAGTTATAGTCTGGATGGGAGAAGGGTAAAAGTGTGAGCTTTTTAAATTCGCTTGAGTTTATAAGGTGTATTTGAGTATGCTTTTATGTTAACTACTTCCCATTTTATAGTCGGGAAGTAGTTTTTGTTTTATTTGGCTAAAAAATTGAATAGCAGTAGTTCTTCGGGGTAGGGTGAAATTCCCAATCGGCGGTGATGAAGAAATTCAAAGTCCGTGAGCGCAAGCTGATTTGGTGCAAATCCAAAACCGACAGTGACAGTCTGGATGGGAGAAGAACGATGAGATGACAGCCTATGGAAAAAATATTATATCCATAAGGTTTATTTGTTGACGTCTTATGTATATGAACTCCCAAACCCCTTTATTCTAAGGGGTTTTTTGTTTGAGCGGAAATTATTAAATGAATGAAAGCAGGTGAAAAAATGTTTACAGGAATTGTTGAGGATATTGGCACCGTAAAAACCATGCAAAGCGATCGACAAAGTATGAAAATCACCGTTATTTCAAAGAAAATGGTAGAGGATGTAAAGCTAGGGGACAGTATAGCGGTCAATGGTGTTTGTTTAACAGTGATATATTTTAATGAACAAGAGCTAACGATGGATGTAATGCCTGAAACAGTGAGCGCAACAAATTTACAGCAGCTCGCAGTTGGAGATCCGGTAAATTTAGAACGCGCTATGTCAGCTAATGGACGTTTCGGTGGTCATTTTGTATCCGGACATGTTGACGGGGTAGGGAAAATAGTGCGCAAGCGGCCATTAGCAAATGCAGTCTATATTGATATTGAACTATCGAAGGAGTTAACGAGCTACTGTATTCCAAAGGGCTCCATCACAATTGACGGAACGAGTCTAACACTCTTTCAGGTTGAGAAAAACGGTGTCACAGTATCACTGATACCTCACACATACAAGGAAACAATTTTAGGTATGAAAAAAATTGGTGATCTCGTCAATATAGAAACCGATTTAGTTGGAAAATACATTTTGCATCAACTTAAGTATGGACAGGAACCAACCATTTCAAGAGACTTCTTAGCAAAAAACGGGTTTTAACTTCTTTCAGCGAAGCCAAAACATCTGTACCTGTCGCTACGCTTTCGGTACAAAAAACATCCGCTGAAATAGAGGAACTTAGTCTAAGAACGCCACGTTCTGTGGAAACGGTTGAGTGACCAACGTCATGCTTGCAGGCCTAAGCAATCCGGACGCAATTATGCCGAGGCATAATTGATCTAATAACACTTTAAGAACTGGAGGTGGCGATATTGCTACATTCAATTGAAGAAGCAATAGAGGATTTAAAACAAGGGAAGATGATTATCGTAGTAGATGATGAGGACCGAGAAAACGAAGGGGACTTACTCGCACTTGCGGAATTTATGACCCCAGAAACGATTAACTTTATGGCGACCTATGGAAGAGGTCTTATTTGTACGCCGATTTCACAGGAGCTTGCACAAAAATTAGCATTAAAGCCAATGGTTAGTATTAATACTGATAATCATCAAACGGCATTTACCGTTAGTATAGATCATGTAGACACAACAACTGGAATTAGCGCCTTTGAACGGGCAATGACTATACAAAAAATGCTAAAACCACAGGCAAAAGCTGCGGATTTTCGTAGACCGGGCCATGTATTCCCGTTAATTGCAAAGGACAATGGTGTATTAGAGCGTAGAGGACATACGGAAGCTACAATTGATTTGGCCAAGCTGTGTCATAGTATTCCTGCGGGCATTATTTGTGAAATTATGGGGGACAATGGCAAAATGCTACGCTTTAATGACCTTGTTAAATATGCAGCGCAACATGATTTAAAAATGATTTCAATTGAAGCATTGGCCACTTATCGTCTTAAACAAATAATGGAAGAAAACACACAGACAATATAAAGGATCATCAACAAAAGTTTGGAATGACATTTGTTAAAACGTACTTTATGTATATAAGTTGATTGGAGTGGAGACTGGGCGACTCCTTGAGGATTAGCGGATAGAGGAACGAAGGCTAAAACCATCACGTCCTGTGATAATTCGTGATCAACATCGTGTTGGCCCGAGACCCTGGAGCGCAAGCGAAGGGGCTCATCGGACGCCCTCAGGAAGCTCTGCTCTGCGCGAAAGCGTAGCGACAGCAATAACAAAGCGCCCAGTCGGAACGGAAATCAACCCCACGTTATGATGATTAGACTAAATAATAAAGGAGAGATTCAAAATGGTTAAAACATTTGAAGCACAATTAATTGGTACGGATTTAAAAATAGCAGTAGTAGTTGGTCGTTTCAACGAATTTATTACAAGCAAATTATTAGACGGTGCATTAGATGGTTTAAAGCGTCATGGTGTGGATGAGAATTCTATCGATGTAGCATGGGTTCCTGGTGCATTTGAAGTGCCATTCATCGCGAAACAGTTAGCTGAAACAAAGAAATATGATGCAATTATTGGATTAGGTACAGTAATCCGTGGCTCAACAACACATTATGATTATGTATGTAATGAATCAGCAAAAGGAATTGCAAATGTGTCACTAACTACAAATGTACCTGTTATTTTTGGCATTGTAACTACAGAAAATATTGAACAAGCGATTGAGCGTGCAGGGACTAAATCAGGAAATAAAGGCTATGATGCAGCAATGTCCGCTATTGAAATGGCAAATTTAAAGAAGATGATTGGATAAATTTTTCCTAATAATAGTATGAAAATTTCGCAGATGAATTATTCTGAAAAAGTATTATAAACATTAAAGTTTTCTTGAATATTTTTTTAGACAATGGGGAAAATATCCGTAAGTGTATTTATGTTATTACTCATAAATGTACTAATTAGGGGCTGGCTCAGTAGGAGTTGATGGATATTTCTTCAATGGAACAAGAATTAAATTTGAAATCTTTGAAGTCACTATTTCAACGCTCTGCTGATGTGATATTCCAAGAGTATTCCTTTCAGCAACATAAAGTACATTTGATAAAATGTGAAGCGATGGTTGATGAGCGGTTACTGCAGACCGTTATTGTGCAACGAGTTCAATCATTATTTACTGCAACAACAGAGGAAATGTTAGAAGAACATATACAAAACAATTTACACGTTCCCCATCTTCAGAAAATAACAAGTAAAGATGAAGCTATTACAAGAGTTTATAAAGGACATGTTTTACTTTATTTTGAAGATATGAATTTGTTATATTCAAGCTATATCGCTAAAAAACCGAATCGAGAGCCTAAAGAAACAACCCTTGAATTAGTTGTCAAAGGTCCGAGAGATGATTTTATTGAGGATGTTTTTATCAATATTGCTTTATTACGAAAACGGATTCCTACTAATTCATTAAGTGTTGAGACATATGAACTTGGTAAACGATCCAAAACAACTGTAGCTGTACTTTATTTTGAAGATATCGTCAATCAAAAAATGCTTGAGCAAATAAAACTACAGCTGCAACGAATTGATACGGATGTTGTATTTAGTGGGGATTTATTGATGGAGAGAATTGAGCAAAGTGCAAAAATTCTACCTAGACACGATTATACTGGACGCCCTGATTTTGCTGTACAAGCTTTAAGTAGAGGACGCATTATCATTATAGTTGATGGAGTATCATATGCCATCATTACCCCGGCTAATTCAATGTTACTTTTTAAATCCGGTGAGGATAATGAGTATCCGATTATTGTAAGTTCTATGGAGCGTATACTACGAATAATAGCTATCTTAATAAGTATACTTTTACCAGGTTTTTGGCTTGCATTAACGACCCACCATCAAGAACAACTGCCATTCATCCTATTGGCAACTGTCGTTGAATCAAGAATGGGACTCCCATTTCCAACTACTCTTGAAATATTAATGATGCTTTTTATGTTCGAATTATTTCGAGAAGCAAATATTCATCTACCCAATGTTATCAGTGGTTCAATAAGTGTTGTCGGGGGATTAATTATTGGAGATGCAGCTATTAAATCGGGTGTTACGAGCGCTTCCATGATTGTAGTTATAGCTACTTCAAGTATTGCAGCCTATACACTTGTCAATCAGTCCATCGTAACAGCGATGAGCATTCTCAGGGTAATCATCATTTTAGCATCTGCCTTTTTAGGATTATTTGGATTCTTCATTTCGGTGTTTTTCATACTTCTTTATACCGCAAACTTACGAGTATTAGGTGTTCCGTACTTAAGTATGGGCGCAGATTTAGATTGGACGGACATTAAAAGATCTTTAGTTCGCTTATCTCCTGCAGGTTATCGTACGCGACCCAAATTCTTAAATGTACAGGATGAGACAAAGACATCGAGTAGGAAAAAATAAATATTTAGAATGTAGAGATCAGGCTTTTATAGGCCTGATCTTTTTATTTCTTGACCTTATATTTACTTGAAGCTTTAAGATGAATATAGAAAACCAATTACAGTAGGTAAGGAGAGAAAAGTAATGAGATCTTATGAAGAATTGATCGTAAAAGTTATAAATGTAAGGGGCAGTTACTATCAAATTGGGCTTCAGCAAAGTAAAGAACTACTGTCAACTTCTCATCCAATACAGAATGAATCTCTGAATTTTATAAATGTCCAAATGGCAAAACAACTACTACAATTTCATTCCCCTAGTCTTTTGCAAGAAATGGAAGGATTGGCCGTTGGATTAGCTCAAACGCTGGATTCTGTCATTGATATATATAGTGGCTATAATATTACCTTTCCTGAAATGGGCTGTACATCTTTTGTGCTAGATGGAAATTATATTAGAAACTATGATTTTAGTCCAACATTGTATGATGCAAGACTTGTATTTTCTAATCCAATGAATGGATGTGCAAGTGTTGGATTTAGCCAACAAATTATCGGTAGACTTGATGGGATGAATGAATATGGGCTAGTTGTCGGTCTGCATTTTGTCAACAATGATTACCATGGTGAGGGCTTTATCGCTTCAACGATTGTCCGAATATTATTAGAGCAATGTAAAAATATTGAAGAAGCACTTAAATTAATTACAGAACTCCCACATGGTTATTGTTACAATTACTCAATGACAGATCAAAGCGGACAATCTATAGTAGTAGAAGCTTCTCCACATAAGCAGGAATTAAGATATGAAAATCCGTTAATTTGTACGAATCATTTTCAAACAACGAGTATGAAAGAGAAAAATAAGAAAAACATTCAAGGGTCCGTCAATCGAAAACATTTTATAAATAATTTAATAGAAAAGAATTTGACTACAATCGCTGCATACCGACATTTTAATAATGGAAATTCTCCGTTATTTTTCAAACACTATCAACAATACTTTGGCACATTACATACTGTAGTTTATTCGCCAAAGCTTCTAGAAGTTATCGTTGGAATAGGGGAGGACGCAGAACCGATAACAATTTCTTTTAAAGATTATTTGAACGAAGCTCTAACGCTTCCTAAAAAGTTAAAAGGTTGGATTGATTTAAACTACAAAGATGGAATGGAATAAGCAATATATAATAAGGAGGGGGCATGATAAAAATTCTTCTCCTTTTTAGTTTACTTTCTAGAGAAGGATTATTAAACTAATGGTTGCGACTGGAACGATGTTTCGCTCGAAAAATAAAAATTGTTTTAGCATTTTATCAGTTCCAGACAGACTTCTCCAACGTCAATAATGGGAAGGAGATAGCCCAAAAAAGTAAGTGGCGATAAATGTGGGTTGGTAATAGTCAAAACTCTCTTGGGATGATAAGATAAGAACGAATATTGTTATTTAGAGAGGCGAAGAATCCTGAATCGTATGCATTTACCCAAGCTGATTCCGGAAGTAATTATGCTGAGGCATAATTGAACAACCATAAAAAAGAAGTTTACAATAATGGATTGAAATCATTTCCCCAGTGGAGAGTATGACATGATGTTAACTTCGGCAAAGATTTTTGTATTTGCGAAAGCCAAGCCCAACTAAATTAAGGCATTATTCATGTCTATAGATAAGGAAGTACCAGTTTGTATGAAAACACGAAAAATAAAACTAATTTTAATACTATCAACTCTCTTATTAGTACTGTTTACAAGTTTAAACATCTTTACATCTTATATAAAAATGAAAAAGACAGTAGAAGAGTCAATAGCGAACCAAAGTCTGAAAGCGGCTATTTCTATCGCATCTACTATTGATGTAGAGGCGTACAAACAATTTTTAGATAACCCCGAGGAAAATGAGTATTATTGGCAAATAAGAAGCTACTTAAACGATGCAAGAGTAAAAATAGGTGCTTTATTTGTTTATACATTAGATATTGAAAATCCTAAGGTATCCAAAGCAATGATTATGGGTTTACCAAGTGAAGTTAAAGGCTTTTATATCGGAATGGACTGTACAGTACCCGAGACACAAGTGCAAAAAGCTTATAATGGAGAAACATTTATAACAGATGTAATACAAGATTCTATATATGGCTCCTACTTAACTGTTGGTGCACCGATTAAGGATGAAACAGGGGCGGTTATTGCATACATAGGAATTGATATTAGTGCAGACACATTAAATGACATTAAGGGAAAAGTGATCGAAGACAATCTTTTAGTCTTTATTTTTAATGGTGTACTTATTTTAATCGTGATTGGCTCAGTTTTCTTCTTACAGAGATGGTATCAAAAAGAAGTGGCGGAGGAAGTTGAAGCGACAGAAGATACATATCAAGCAGAAATTAAAACTTTAATCACTTCCGTGTCCTCTTTAAGACATGATTTCACAAATCACATACAAGTACTGCATGGATTTCTTCAATTAGACAAACCTGATCAGGCCAAACAATATTTATATTCACTATCCAAAGAGGTTCAGGCTATTAAGTCACTCAAATTAAATATTGATCATCCTGGCTTGGCGATCTTATTACAAACGAAAAAACTAACTGCACAAAATCATAATATTGATATGGATTTTTCAGTATCACAGGATGCATTTAATAAAATTAAAACAACAGATTTAATCAAAATCTTGTCGAATTTAATAGATAATGCGATTGATGCGGCAAATGAATTATCGGATGAGCAACGTAAAATAACAATTTGCTGTAAAGCTGATGACAAGCAATATGAATTTAAGGTTACAAATACTGGACCAAATATTGTAGAAGCAGGGCAAATATTCAAGCAAGGATTTTCTACTAAAAAACCAGAATCTGGTAAAATAAGAGGCCAGGGCTTGTTTATTGTGAATGAAATTGTTAATAAGTACGACGGTCAAATTTCTATCGATTCATCAAAACGTTTAGAGACAACAGCAATAGTAACCATTCCAATAAAGTAAATTTCCAAACTAAAAGTCAAGTGTTAAAGTAATGCAAATAAAGTCGTCGGATTGGACGGCTTTATTTGCAATTATTACACGCACGCATTTCTAAGCAACACTCTCTAAATAGTCTTTATGTTCCTCCTCAATCTTTGATAAAAATTTAGTAATTGCTCTAATTGAATCTTCTCCTTCTAGCTGTGTTGTTCCTAATTCATCCGCCATCCGTTTTAAAACATAATCTTCAAACTCAGTATAATCTTTGAACGGCTCCAAGCCCTTAGATGGATCTTTATGTTCATTCGTCATATGCATATATTCCTTTATAGCATTATCTTCTTGATATCTTCTAGAATCACTAAAGTCGTGAATAGAACCCTCGAAATGATGGATAGAACGCTCCAAATCGTGGATAGAACCCTCGAAAAGATGGATAGAACGCCCCAAATCATGGATTGAACCTTCAAAAAGATGGATAGAACGCCCCAAATCGTGGATAGAACCTTCGAAATGATGGATAGAACATCCGAAATCATGGATAGAACGTCCGAAATCATGGATAGAATCTCTGAATTAATGGAAAGAACCTCCGAAGTGACGGATTGCTCCTCCGAAATGATCGCTGGAATCACTAAAGTCGTGTATTTCATTTTATTGTAATAAGGCTCTTAAAAGTTGTTTGCATTCAAAATTTAATAATAAAATTGTGTAATTCTTGTTGAACTAACACATTCGTTGACCTTTTAGGTAAATAACCTTAAAATGGAATTGACCTAATAGGTTAATCATGTTTCTTATAAAGGAGTGACGAATGTTGACAAAGTTATTAGATTTAGACTCTCAAAGAAGGAACGCAATTCTAAATGCAGCGTTAAAAGAATTTTCATCACAGGGGTATGACAACGCTTCAACAAATGTAATAGCAAAAGAAGCCGGAATTTCTAAAGCCCTTATGTTCCACTATGTCAGTAGCAAGCAGGAGCTATTTCTTGTTGTGTATGATTACTTCTCTGACCTAATTAAAAAAGAATATTTTGAATTGATGAATTATGATACGAAAGATATTTTTGACAGATTGCGTCAATCATATCTTTTGCAAATTAAACTATCGGAAAAGTACCCTTGGATTTTAGAGTTTAATAAACTTTCAAGAACTACTAATTCCAACGAGGTTAATGAGGAACTTGAAAATAGAACAAACAAAGAACATTCAAGCTGTTATCCTAAATTATTTGATGAAATAGATGAAGCTAAGTTTAGAAAGGGGTTGGATATAGAAAAGTGCAAGCAGTTTATACTTTGGTCTAATATTGGATTTACTAATGAAATATTAGATGATATTAGAAATTCAGATTCTCAGTCTTTGAACTATGAACTCGTTGTTGAAAAACTTGATGGATATTTTGATGAACTTAGAAAAGTATTCTACACGTCAAGAAATGAATAAGGGGTTGGGAAATGTGCGTTCAACACGAAAAAAACGGTTGACTGCACGTGTCTGTATGGTACTGGGACTTCCCCTTGTAGCACTAGTCATTTTCAATAATGTAGGTAAAGAATCGACGGGGAGGGATATGAGATGATTGATGCGCGTGAGCCGATAATTGTAGAGTTTCCTTTGAGAGGAGAATGGCACTCTCCTAACACTCCAGGTACAAAAATTCCGAGTCACGGCACAAACAAATTAGCATCAAGATATGCTTATGACTTTATACAAGTGGATTGGGAAAGAAAGGGCTGGCCCGCCTATCGCGTTAGTTTGGCGCAATATCTACTTTTTGGGGTTCCCTTAGATGAATATTATTGTTGGGGGCAAGACGTGTATTCTCCTTGCGATGGGGTCATTGTCCAAGCAGAGGATGGTTATAAAGAACGAACACGAACAAAATTGCTTTCAGATATGTCTAACGCTTATAAAAATGCTCATTATTTTGACCCAAAGAAAGACGACATACAATCAGTTGCTGGCAACTACATCATTATAGAATGTGGCGACAATGTATATGCTGCATTAGTCCATCTTCAAACAGGGTCAATTCAGGTTTCAGTTGGTCAAAGTGTAAAAAAAGGTGAAGTAATTGCTAGAGTTGGTCATTCAGGTAACTCCTTTGCTCCGCATTTGCATTTTCAACTTATGGATAGTAGTGACATCACTACTGCACACGGATTGCCTTTTGCTTTTGAACAATACGAATTATTTAAAAATGGCAAATGGGAAAAAGTAAATAATGGAATTCCAACAAATAAGGATAGAATAAGATTTCAAAAATCTGATGAATAGGATTAAATTAAAACTGCATAAGAGGTACCGTCAGGAAAATGGGCTTAGCGTTGTAAATTCGCATTTTCCTGACGGTACCCATATAACAAAGTTTCCCCCTTACGGCAAACGCCTAAATAGGGAGTTTTAGCGGCGAAGTAAAGAGGTTTAGTGGTTAAAGTGGGAGTTTTAGCGGCGAAGTAAAGGGGTTTAGCGGCTAAAGAGGAAGTTTTAGCGGCGAAGTAAAGGGGTTTAGCGGCTAAAGAGGATGTTCAACCGGCGAAATAAAAGGGTTTACTGGCTAAAATAAAAGTTCATCCGGCGAAATAAAGGAATTGCAGACTAAATTATCTGCTCTACAGGTGAAGTAACTCATTCACTGTGTGAAAAGCATTTTCAACTTTCATTTTTACATTTTTTGAGCAATTCATTTCATATATTAATAATAATCAAAATGGTACTCTATTAAGAGGAGATGAAATATTTGGATAAATCAATCCTTTCTTTATTGAAAAAGGGTGGATTTGTTTTGTATGCGAGGCATGGCCAAGCAACTGTCGGGGTAGATCAGCTAAATTTAAATTTTCAAGATTGTTATACTCAAAGAAATTTGTCTGAAGTTGGGCGAAGGGAGGCAATTTACTTTGGACAAATGCTTCGCTATTTACAAATCCCGATCAGTTCACCGATTGTCGTAAGTCCTTTTTGTCGTACAATTGAAACGGCACAGCTCGCATTTCCTTATTCCTATATCCAAATTGATCCACTTGGATATGAAATTTATAAATTGGGTGGAAACATTCCAATCGTTGAAAAAACAAATATATTATCAAATCTACAATCGATGTTAGAAAGAGAGCCACCACAGGGTACGAATCAAGTGATTGTTGCCCATAGCTTTCCCGAAGGTGTTGGATTAGGGATTGTTTCTAATATGGGAATGGTTATTATTAAGCCAAAAGGTCCTGGAAATGGGTATGAAATAATAAAAAAACTAACTTTAGAAGATCTACCACTGTTAGGTAGTAGCTCTAATTAAGTTAGGGATGGGAGAAAAGTATGGACATAAAAACGGTCTCACAATGCACTTTAGAGGAAACTTTAAAAACTTGGAATAAAGGCTTTGAGGGGTATTTTGTACAAATAGAAATGAATGAAGAGATGTTTTTAAACCGACTCGTTGGAGAAGGACTATCGCCAGAGCTTTCAATTGTCGCATTTGATCATAATAATCCTGTGGGTATTGTATTAAATGGCTTCAGACAAATAAATGGTAAGAAAACCTCATGGAATGGCGGAACAGGTATCTCTCCAGACTATCGTGGTAAAGGTGTTTCTCGTGTTTTAATGGAAGAAACAATCGCCATCTATGAAAGAGAGAAGGTGGAGGTTGCAACGCTTGAAGCTATAAAAGAGAATAAAGTAGCAATTGCGTTATATGAGAAGTATGGCTATACAATTACTAATCAATTGCTATTTTTAAGTGGCGAATATGAAGCAAAAGTAGAGGGGCAAGCCGTAATTCATGTGGAAACAATTCGGCCAGAACAACTTCCATATTTATCTTTTTATCAGGAAGATGTTCCTTGGCAATGTAGCTGGCAAAGTAATAAACAAGGGGAAGCTAAAGTTTTTTACAACGAGAATAATGAAGCGCTTGGCTATATGTTATATAAAATAGTATGGGATCAGGATGGAGCCATCAACCACATAGTGCTTTATCAATTAGAGTTATTGGAGAATGGCAATGTAGAACATATTCCACACTTTATCGCAAGCATTACAAATCATAAAGTAAATTTAGCCACAGTTAACTTTTTAGCAAGCAATCCGGCGGCGAGCTATTTGATGGAAAATGGGCTTGAGGTTAAGACAGAGCAAGTGCAAATGAAAAAATATGTTTGCGAGATGAGTAGAGAAAATTAGGGATGGTTTAAAAGTCAACGTTAGGCTGGAGAAAGTGGAACAGAGATTTTTTCCAATCATTGCTGACATTAATGGGCAACAACTACTTTATACGGTTTTACTTGAGGGCTAGTTTTAACAGGTTGTCAACATTCAAGAATTCCAGTATACTAATCCGATAAAGAATGTAAATAAAGGATGAATTTGAATGACGTTTGAAGAGATATTACCACGCTTAAAAGCGGGAGAAAAAGTAATTCGTAAAGGATGGGGCGGTGCCGAATTGTATGTGAAGCTTGTTGGACAAAGCGAACATGATGGCGAGGCTTTGAATCCTTATTTTTTAATTAATGTACGTGGTGAGGGTTATACAATGTTCACACCGACAGTTTGTGATTTATTAGCGGAAGATTGGGTAATTGTCAATTAATCGAAAGAGCCATCTCAAATGAGGTGGTTTCTTTGTTTTTTGAGGAGAGATATATATGAAATTTGAAGAATATAACGGTAAAACGGTATTTGTAACGGGGGCTGCTTCAGGTATTGGTCAAGCCCAAGTTATTGCATTTTTAAATAATGGGGCGAGTGTATTCGGGTTTGATTTAGATGAGCAAGGGTTAGTAAATCTACATAACCAATTTCCTGAACAATTTGCCTATACAGTAGGTAGTGTATGTAATAAGAACGATGTAGAGCAAGCATTTGATGCTGCGATTTCTATATTTAAGCAAGTAGATATTTTATTAAATACCGCAGGCGTTTTAGATGGCTTTGCTAAAACGCTTGATACAGATGAGGCGCTTTGGGATAAAATTATGAATACCAATGTAAAAGGTACTTATTTTGTGACAAATACGATATTACCCCATATGGTTAAACGAAAATCTGGCACAATCGTTAATATGGCATCTATTGCTGGACTTGTTGCCGGCGGTGGAGGTGCGGCATATACAGCGTCTAAACATGCAATTGTTGGCTATACGAAGCAGTTAGACTTAGATTATTGTCGTGCAGGAATTCGTGCCAACGCCATTGCACCGGGAGCCATTCAAACACCGATGAACAAAGCGGATTTTGAAGGTGACGGTGCAATTGCAAAATGGGTCGCCGATGAAACGCCTGCTGGACGCTGGGCCCAACCAAGTGAAGTGGCAAGTTTAACACTTTATTTAGCAAGTTCAGCAGCTGATTATATTCATGGAGCTGTTATGCCGATTGATGGCGGCTGGCTGACGAAATAGTATTGTTCTATAAGATATTCTTCTGCTATAATACGCAAGTAAGCAAAAATTTAGCTTGCACTGCGGCACTTCAGATAGGGCAAAAGCTCTCTTCCTTTGGCCGTAGTTATTACTAAAATAGCGGATGTGCTATTTTACAAAGGAGAATAAAATTGAATACATCTATTGTAAAAGATTCTAGCCGTACTTCTGTAACCGAACTTACAAAGACGGCACTTGTTGCAGCTTTATATGTGGCTGTAACTGTTTTATTGTCAGTTATTAGTTTTGGGGCAGTTCAACTACGCTTATCGGAGATGTTTAACTACCTGGCCCTATACAATAAGCGCTATGTGTTAGCAGTGACTCTAGGAGTAGTACTCGCAAATTTCATGTCACCAACGTGGATATTAGATGTACCTATTGGTGGAATTGCGACATTTCTCGTTTTAATTCTTTGCCGAAGAGTAACGAAAAATATAACAAATGATATTGTGAAGATGGTTATAACTGCATTGATTTTTGCTATATCAATGTTCACCGTTGCAGGACAATTAACAATTCTCTATGATCTTCCGTTTTGGGCAACCTGGTTTACAGTAGGTGTTGGAGAATTGCTATCCATGACTGTTGGTGGTATGACTATTTATTTATTAAATAAAAAAATTGATTTGACGAAATAAATTGAAGAGAAAGCAAGTCATCATTAAAAGGTGACTTGCTTTTTTGATTTTATAAGAGAAACTGGCCTGCAATTAGTTGTGGTATGAACATTTTGGGAAGCCTCACTCGCTCAATAAATCCTTTTCTACTTTATCAGATTTAATTAATCCCCCTCTCTTCCTCATTTCACTAACACGAATTATCGGCTAACCAACATTGACAGGAAGACTATCGCTAATTGATCCCACAAGCCAGCACCGTGAGCGAGATTATTACCAACACGATCAACTAGTTTATAATGTTCTTGCCCCGTTGCCTATAAGTGTTGCACCAAGAACATTTCCATTCCAAACAGATAAGCTCCCATAACCATGAAATTTCTGCATTTAAATAAAATCTATATGAGAAATCAAAAATTGATTATATTTAACATCTTCTTACACCAAACTAATGGAAAGGCTTAGGAAGGTGATGGAATGAAGCAAAAGCAATATAGTGCAGGGGATATAGTTTTCATTTTTTATCAACATCCATCTATTCAGCAAGTAGTAAACATACAGGAAGCGGCAGTGGTGAACAATCCTGATAATCCAAATGAACTGGGGCTACTTCTCTTTGATTCGTATTATCCACTAACAAACGATATGTTAATATTTACTAGAGAAATGGATGCTGAGCAAGCTTATCACCAATATTTTCATTGATAGAGGCTTACAATAAGTAGTTCATTAGCATTGATTTTCCTACATTAAAAAGTGCATTTTCAACACTATAATGAGAGAAGACGTAATAAGTTTTCTCTCTAAATCTTATTCTATAACTAACTGCGTTATATATGGTTCAATATATCTGCTATCTAATCCATCCGGTAAATTTAATAGTGAGAAATATTGCATTGTCTCTGATTCTTTATAATCAATAACTAAATTGCCTTTAACATTTCTTGTATAATAGACTGCCGTAACTGAGTAAAATTCATCCCCATTCGGAACTTTAAGATAATACTCTGGACCAGAAAAAATATCTAATAACTTTAGGTCCGCTATAACCAATCCTGTTTCTTCTAACACTTCTCTTTTTGCGGTATCTTCTAAGCTTTCTCCTAATTCCATTAAACCACCTGGAAGACCCCAACCTCCATCGTATCTTTTTTGTAATAACACTTCATTTGCGTTATTAAGAATTAATACAACTGAACCAGGTAAAATGATGGGTTGGTGTCCTACATATTGTCTTAAAAATTTATAATATTCCATAGTTACACTCATTTCTTTAATTGTTTTTATACTTATATATATGAATTATCTAAATAACAAAAAAATCCTCCTTTAATTTGTATAATCCCAATCTTGGTGGTAACGCTAACAGTGATAGGAATGAAGAAGGGGAGAATACAATATGGACTCATTTCAACCGAATTGTTGGTCGGAGCATGAAGAACTTAAGGTTGTTATGCTTTGTGCACCTTCAAAATTAGATGTACCAGATTTAACAATAGCTGAAAATGTAGGATGGGATGCTACTGTTAATCATGTTAAAGCAATGGAGAATTTTATGGAATTTAAGACAACACTAGAAAATGCGGGTGTCCATGTTATTGATTATTCGAAAGAGCTAACAACTGATCAGAAAACAGTAAGTGAGCAGCTTATTAATAGATACTTTGTACGCGATCTTGCCTGTGTTATAGGAAATAGTATTTTCCTTGGAGAGGCAGGTAGTTCGCTAAGGCGTCCAGAGTATCCACATGCACACTCATTATTAGTAAAGTGGTTTCCAGAAAAAAATTTAAAAGTTAAACAACCTTCGACTGCTTTAGAATGTGGAGACGTGCTGATTTTAAATAAAGATGCCGTACTTATTAATATTGGGATGAGAACAACATTAGAGGCTGTGGAAAGTATCAAGGATCGTATCTTCCAAGAAGGATTTTCGGAAATTGCGATCATTGATTTGCCAAGACGCTCCGATACACTTCATTTAGATATGAATTGTAATGTGACGAACGCTAATATGCTAATAGCTAAAAACTTTATGCGTTATTTTCCTGTTCATGTATTCACAGCTGAAACAAATCGTTTTGAAATGACTGAGCAATTTTTAAATCACCATGGCTTTGACGTTTACTGGCTTGAAAAATATAACACAATCCCTGATATTAATTTTATCAATCTTAATCCCGAAACACTGTTAATTAGTAAGCAAGCAACGAAGCAGCAATGGACGAAGCATCCACTATTGCAAAAGAAGAATTTGATAGAAATTGATGTCACAGAGCTTGAAAAAGGCGGTGGTGGCATTCGTTGCATGACATTGCCATTGTTAAGAAAGTAGCAAAAAGGCAGGAGGGTTGATCAAAATGACATCTAAAACAAGTAAAGGGAGGTTGTCTTGGTGGCAGCTTTCTCTTCTCGGTATAGGTTGTACACTAGGAACAGGATTTTTTCTTGGGACAAGTATGGCCATTCATAAAAGTGGTCCTGCTGTTGTGATTCCTTTTTTGTTAGCGGCAATTGCTACGTATATTGTCTATGATGCTCTTGTTAAGATGTCAGTTGATAATCCAGATAAGGGTTCATTCCGTACTTATGCAAAGCAAGCTTTTGGCAATTGGGCAGGATTTAGTAATGGCTGGATTTACTTGATTTCTGAGATGCTCATTATGGGTAGCCAATTGACGGCGCTTGGTATTTTCACAAAACTGTGGTTTCCAACGCTTCCATTATGGGTTGCTGCGTCTATTTATGCTGCACTTGGATTAGCTGTTATTCTTACGGGTATGAAGGGCTTTGAAAAATTTCAAAATATTTTTGGTGCGTTAAAGGCAGCAGCGGTTGTGATGTTTATTATAGTAGCGGTTGTCTTACTAATAAAAGGATTTAATTCGGAATCAACGACACTCGATTCACTGCATGCAAATTATGAAGAATTTTTCTCACAAGGTGTGAAAGGACTATGGCTTGGGCTGCTATATGCCTTTTATGCATTTGGTGGGATTGAAGTTATGGGATTAATGGTCATTGATTTAAAAAATCCTAAAGAAGCACCGAAAGCTGGAAAAGTCATGATTATTACTATAACTGTCATTTTTATAATGGCTATTATGCTTGCTTTGACGCTTGTTTCTTGGAAGGACTTTAATATTGAGGAAAGCCCATTTATTACAGCGCTTAATGGCTATCACATTCCTTTTTTTGCAGACATTTTTAATGGCGTGTTAATTATTGCAGGTTTTTCAACAATGGTCGCCTCTTTATATGCGGTTATAACGATTCTCATTACATTGGCAGAGGATCATGATGCTCCAACGGCTTTGGCGAAAAAAGGGAAGATGAAGATTCCATTTCCTGCATTTCTTTTTTTAGCTAGTGGTTTAATCATCACTATTGTTATAGGCTTTCTTATGCCAGAAAAGATTTTTGAATATTTGGTTACAGCGGCAGGCTTAATGCTAATTTATAACTGGCTCTTTATATTAGTGACATATAGAAAGCTAATGGAGCTGTCAAAGTGGGAGCATGTGAAGAATAGTATCGGGATGTTGCTCATTGTAGTGACGGTGTCTGGGACGTTAGGAGAAAAAACAAGCAGACTCGGTTTTTTCGTGAGCCTGCTTTTTATCATCATCATAGGAATTGCGACTTGGATTGTCATGAAAAGGCAAAAACACGGTAAGCATGTTTAACTTCTTTCAGCGGGTGTCCAAACATCTGTACCTGTCGCTACGCTTTCGCGCAAAAAACATCATGCTGCTGACGCTTCGCTTTCGCGCAAAAAACATCTGTTGGCCCAAAGCCTCCGGCGGATGGCACGGAATCGGAAAGGAGTGCTTTGTGCTAGCACAAAGCCAATTCAGACACAATAATACCGAGGCATAATTGATTATTGTTCTTTGTTCTGCAGAGAATGTTGCATTCGTAAAAAAGGACATTTCGATGCACTACTATTATCATCACTTAAAAAATACTGCTTCCATTCATAACTACCTTCTTGCCCATACCATTTTAAATCACTATGAGCTGGAATAGCATCGTATTCGTTAATACGTTGACGAATAAGCTTCTTTAACTTTCGACCAAAGACAGTAGAGTCGTTCATTTCTTCAAATATCCAGCGTGGCTGAAAGGCCATTAATAAAGTAGAAAAATTACGACTCTTGCGCAATTTATGTGCGGGCGTTGCACAAGACACAAAATAAGGCTCACCGTTAAAACAAAATTCCCATTCATGCTGCGCTGGATCGGTTGGAATTTCCTTTGGCCAATCGATATCATCGAATTTCGTCAAATTGTTTAAAACAGACCAAAATAAATTTCTGTAATCTTCAACATCGAAATTTTTATGCATATCATTAGGGGTTTTGAAGAAAATGGTATGTGTTGTATATTTACCAAACGTTTTAGCGCACTTATCATATTCCTTTAAGCATCGTGCTAACGTCTTTATCGATTGCTCCTCTCGTGGATCTCCGATAAAACTATAGCGAAGCTCGTTCGATAAAAAACCTTTTCTAGCTGGAATACAGGGAAACGTATTTGCTTCATCTGCAACCATGGCAGCGAAGTCGGTATATGCTGACTGTTGCCATAATGGAAGTGTTACAAAATGTTCTTCTATCCACTTCCTGTCTAACACCGCTACTTCCACTTATGTCTCCTCCTTCTATACATCCTTATTCTATTAAAGAAAAAGCAAATGGGTGACGATGTATAGGCATTAATGATCTATAAATGGAAAAAGCAAAGGGGATCCCCACGAAGTAGTTCAAATTTTATTTATAGAAAAAATGATTAATGATAAGATAAAGTTCTGACAATTAAAAATTACATATAGCTCGATCATTAAGGTCAGATAAAACGAAGGGATGAGGGGCAAATGAATTCATCTAATATAAAATTAACAAATCGTATGCTAAGAATCTTCAAGAATGCAGAAAAAGAAGCTACCTCTTCACAACATAAAGTGTTACAGCCTATTCATTTTTTACTTGCTTCTTTAAAAGAAAAAGAGGGGGTCCTTGGCGAAATTGTATTAAAATGTACTATAGATGAAGCTTCTATAAGAAATTTGGTTAATGAACTTAATACAAAATCAGACAAGAAGGTTACGAGCCATACTTTATTTAATGTTCCAATAACAAATGATGTTTTAACAGTATTGGAACAAGCCACTTGTTATATGCAAAACTATAACCAGGTTTATATAAATGAAGGACACTTACTTAAAGCAATAATAAAGGCGAATATGCTTGAGGAATTCGTTTCAGAAAAAGACAAGAAAATGATTTTAAAACTTGGTACGACTTCGCGGGATATGGTTGCTCATCTTCACAATTACAATTTCCCAGATTTGATTTATAGTAATATTCGTAGAGTCAATCGCGATGATAAAAACAAGCTAATTCATTTTGTAGAAAGTCATTTTTCGCAAGAGTGGTCAGAAACAATTAAAAAGTGCATTTTTAAGTACTGCGCCTTCCATCTATGTAGCTTTTGATAGTAAGGGAGATCTTATTGGATTTGCTGGATTTGACGTTTATCAAAATAAAAAATGTTATTTTGGCCCAATGGGTGTAGCGAAATCTAATCGAGTAAAGGGGATAGGATATTCCCTCCTCCATCATTGTTTAAAAGATATGCACGAAATTGGATATGAATATGCAATTATAGGAGGAGCAGGTCCAATTGAATTTTATGAAAAAGCTTGTCATGCTGTTGTCATTCCTGCTTCCAACATTTAAGGAGGTAAGTTATGAATATAGTTCAAGCAAAAACTATTTCTCCAGCTATTAGAAAACTACTTTCTTTTGCAACTTCGGATGAAAAGTTCAACAAGAGTATGAAAAATATATACTTTTATCGAATAGGACATTGTATAGCATTGAATTCGAAGGTGAAATTGCTGGTTGTATTGGTATAGAACAAATCAGCTTATCAGAGTGCGAGATTAAGCATATTGCTGTATTAGCTGATCAAAGAGGAAAAAACATTGGGAGTAAAATGATTAATTTTATAGCAAGTAAGTACCCATCAATTGTTGCTGAAACAGATTATGAGGCCGTAGATTTTTATCGACGCTATGGTTTTTTCGTAACTAGCCTAGGAGAGAAATACCCAGGTGTAGAACGCTTTCTATGTCAATTTAATAAACAATGAAAAAACCTGCATTGCTTTTCCTAATGAAAAGCAATGCAGGTTTTTTATGATTTTGGATTAAAAACCTTTTGGTCAAGAATGTTTAATGCATGATGAATGTCATCTAAGTCTTTTTTAGATGCATGTTGAATAAGCTGTTGAAAACGCTCTTCTATACAGGCAAATGCTTTCTCCATTACTTTTTCTCCATCTTCTGTAAGGCAAACATAGTGCTTTCTACGATCTTCGGTATCGTTAATTTTTTTAATTAACTTTCTTTCCTGTAATTTCCGTAATTCACGACTTGTATTTGGTAAGGACATATGCTGACAATCACTAATTTCAGTAGGCGTAACTGGTTGGCTTACTTTTATATATTCTAGAATTTTATATTGTACAGGTGTAATATTATCGATTTTAACGTTTTGAGTTAGTTCATGTGTTACTTGATGTACCGCTGTTGTAAATGCTACAAACTGATTAAATAATTCTTTTTTGTCCAAACGTGACCACCTCTTATTGACAAGATAACAAAAAACTTATCTTAAAACAATTATCATTTGACAACTAAAATCAGGCGGTTTATTATTTAGTTATCAAATGATAAGTAATGGAAGGTGCATGATGAACACATTAATTATTTATACATATCCCAATCATAAAAGTTTGAATTATGCTTTTTTACAGGAGGTTAAGAAGGGCTGTAATGACAATCCTTTCATAAGGGATATTCAAGTACTAGACTTATACGAGGAGCAATTTGATCCGCTTTTAGTATTCCATGAACATAAACGCCGTCGTGATATGTTTCGTGATCCAAAACTTGAGAAATATCGAGAACAAATTAGGTGGGCTGATAAAATCGTTTTTGTTTATCCGATATGGTGGGGAAGGCCACCAGCAATGCTTCTAGGGTATATTGATCAATTGTTTTCGGCCAATTTTGCTTATAAAGATAAAAAAGGACTATTTCCTGAGGGGCTTCTTAAAGGAAAATCAGTGGTGTGTATTTCGACAATGAAGGGGCCAACAAAATATCCACTATTATGGCTAAATAATGCTCATAAAATATTAATGAAAAGAGCGTTATTTAATTTTGTTGGCATTAAACAAGTGAAGTTTTTTGAATTTGGCAACATGGAGAGTGGGAAGGGGAGACAAAGCAGAAGACTCGAAAAAGTTTATCAATATTTTAGAAAAATAGCTTACTAGTTCATCTGCCTAATAGACTCGTGCGGACGAAGATTGAATCTTCTATTCGTTTGCACGAGTCTGATCTATTTCTACTGGCAGTGTTACAAAAAACGTTGTATATTCAGCAAGCTTGCTTTCAACAGTAATGGTTCCGTTATGCATATCGATGATTTTTTTCACAATAGATAGTCCTAAACCACTGCCGCCATTCTCAGCCGTCCTTGATTGGTCAGCCTTATAAAATCGCTCAAATACATGCTTTTGTTGTTCCGTTGTTAAACCGATACCATTATCACGAATGGCAATAGTGATCGTGTCCATTTGTTTTGTCATTGATATTGTAATAGTGCCAGTAGTTGGCGTGAATTTAATGCTGTTGCTTAGTAAATTCATCCATACTTGATTCATTAAATCTTCATCCGCCATTAGCGAAATATTTTCTAATTGCATATCCATGTCGATATTTTTAGCTAACCAATTTGGTTCTAGCGATAGTACGACATTACGCAATTGCTTATCAAGTCGGTAATGCCTTGGCTCGAAGGGGTGGTGTTGTGATTCTAACGACGTTAGCTTTAGTAAATTGTCACTAATTTTTGATAGTCGATTACTTTCCATCTCAATGATTGTTAAATAATGCTGTCGCTTATCCTCTGGGAGGTCTATGTTTTTCAATGCTTTAGCAAAGCCGTTAATAGATGTTAGAGGCGACTGAATTTCATGAGATACATTCGAAATAAATTCTTGGCGCATTCTTTCCATTTCACCTAATTCGACTGCCATATGGTTGATGCCATGTATTAATTGACCAAATTGATCTTCGTCATCTGCTTTCAGATCTAATTTGACAGAAAAATCACCTTTAGCAATCCGGCTTAATGCATCTACAATCGTATTCCAATAGTTCCGTTGTCTTTTTAGCCCAATTAAAAAGGTGATGATGACTGAGCAAGCAAAGAGAACAAAAACACCAACTACGGTCCATAATTGAAGCCAGAAACCTTGTGGATGTTTGCCTAACCAATCATAAATCCAGGACGTTATGTGGTAGGAAATAAAGGCAAAGACGATGCTAATGATAAGAAGAAGCATTAAAGTTAAAAAAAGCTTTAAAAAATTTTTTAGTCTTCTCATGAAACAAGTTCCAATCGATAGCCTAGGCCGCGAATTGTACGAATAGAAAATCCGCTTGTTTCTTGAGGGAAACGTTGACGAAGTCTTTTAATGTGAACATCGACTGTTCGTTCATCACCTTCATAGTCGTATCCCCAAATTTCTTCGATTAGCTGTTCACGTGAAAAAGTTTTTCCAGCATAGCTTGCTAACGTAAATAATAGTTCAAATTCCTTTAAACGAAGTGTTAAAGATTCACCGCTATACAAGACTTCATGTGTATTACGATTTAACTTAATATTGCCGGCTTCCACAAGTTGAGATAGGGAAATATGGTATCTTTTAAGTATTGATTTCACACGGACGATCAGCTCTGCAGGCTCAAATGGTTTAACAAGATAATCATCTGTCCCAAGATGAAAACCCTTTACCTTTTGCGAGGTTTCTCCCTTTGCGGTTAACATTAAGATTGGTAGATTATCATTAAATGAACGAATTTCTTCGCATAATTCCCAGCCATCCATATTTGGCATCATAATATCCATAATAATCATATCCACCTTATCGGAATCCAATTTGGACAGTGCATCCACACCGTCCGTAGCTTCAATTACCTCTAAACCTTCATTTTGTAAAAATACCTTAACTAATTCCCGAATATGCGCATCATCATCTACAATTAATAGTTTTGTCATGCTAACAAATCCCTTCGTTATTCCTCTTTAATACGTAATTGTTGCTTGGCAAACTCTCGATACATATCATGAGTCTCAAATAGAGTATCATGAGTGCCACTGCCCGTAATATGTCCTTTCTCCACAAAAAGTATTTGATCTGCATCTACTACTGTAGAAAGGCGGTGTGCAATTACAAGCGTTGTTCTACCTTGCATTAAATTATCTAATGCTTTTTGAACATAGATTTCCGATTTACTATCTAGACTAGATGTTGCTTCATCTAGCATTAATATTTGAGGGTCACGCAAAAGAGCTCTAGCGATAGAAATTCGTTGTCGTTGACCGCCAGAAAGCTTAATGCCACGTTCTCCTACCGCTGTATCAAATTGCTCTGGTAATTCATTAATAAATTGATCGGCATAGGCCATTTTAGCAACTCTATCAAGCTCTTCATCCTGCACTTCTCTGTCAATGCCATAGCAAATATTTTCACGAATCGTTCCAGATAGCAGCGCACTCTCCTGAGCAACGTAGCCGATTTGGCTTCTCCAAGAATGTAGGGAGTACGTGTTGATAGGGGTTTCTCCAAGTGTAATACTTCCGTTAGTAGGCTGATAATATCTTTCTAACAGAGAAAATGTTGTTGTTTTTCCTCCGCCACTAGGTCCGACGATGGCGGTAACTTTACCTGGTTCAATGGTAAAATTAATATTCGATAAAATTAGGTCTTCTCCATATGCAAAGTCAACATTTTTTACATAAATCGGTTGATCCACTTTTTCTAATGTGTTTCCTTCGAAAATATTTTCTTCCTCATGCTCAAGTAATGCACTAATTCGCTCAGTAGCACCCATTGCTTTTTGTAGCTGTGTAAAGAACATTGTTAATTGGGTCATCGGCATGATGATTTGGATTAAATATAAAATAAATGCCACCATGTCGCCAGCTGTAAGCTCTCCTGAAGAAACTCGTACACCGCCATAACCAATAATAGCCACAAGAACTGACATTAATACAAACGAAATGAGAGGCGAAATAAGAGCATGGATTTTAGACTCTTTTAAACCAAACGTAAAGAGGTTTGTAATGCCTTTCTTGCCACGCTCATATTCAATATTCTCGGCATTTGAAGCTTTTACTAAGCGCGTTTCAGGTAAAACTTGATTGAGCACAGCCGTAAATTTTGCTGTCTCATCTTGCATTCCTTTTGAAATGACAAACATTCGTCTTCCTAACAGCATTAAAATAACCATAGCAAGCGGAACAGCAATCAGCATGACTAATGTCATTTTCCAGTCTAAGATTAATAGAATGATGATTGATCCAATAATAGATATAACGCCTGATAAACAGTTCGCAAGATGTTCCGTAATGAGATCCTTGACAACAGCTGTGTCATTCGTAACACGACTTAATGTTTCCCCTGTATCGTTCTCATCATAATAAGGAATTGGTAAATGAAGTAGCTTTCTCCAAAGCTGATCTCGTAATTTCGCGACAATATGATGTCCGACACGATTTAAATAATAGATGGAAAGTCCACCCGCAATTGCCTGCGCGATAAAAGCAATCCCTAATAAAAGTATTTGCCAATAATCAAGGGATGCTAATGAAAAGCCATCGACTAATTTTTTTGTAAATAACGGGACGATAAAGCCAACGCCCGTAGTTGCTAAACTCATTATTAATGCGATACTTAAAAGCCATATTGGTGGCTCAGCCTGTTTGACTAAGTGAACAAAGCGCCGCCAATCCTTCAGTTTTGCCGTATTTTTTGATGCCTCCTGCAAAGTAAATCCTCCTTCGATTTCATCAACAATAAAGTATGAATCTTTTATGATACTAACTATAGCATGTCAATATGAACTGAATATGAAATGAGGAGGTAATGAGGATCGGTAGCAGGAACATAAAAAACTCCACATCAGAAAAACGCGAGAAATCAATGTTTAAAATTGATTTCTCGCGCTTTTAAAAATTTCGACTAGCTAAGTCCTAGCCTCTTTTTAATAATTATACTCGTCGATAGAACCAAGTACAAACCCTAGTATTCCAAATAAGACCATTAATACTACATATATACCGACTGAAATCAGCGCCCATATTAAAGCAGATTTAGCGGCTTTAGGCTTATCATCTTTCCATACAAAGTACATAATAATCCCTAAGAGCGGTATACAACAAAAAGAAAGGATATTAATAGCTATATTTGGTTTATCCTCTTGGTATGTATTATGTACACGAACACCACATTTTGGACAAATTTCTGCTTGTGCCGCAATTTCTTCACTACAGTGTGGACAAAACATATTAAATTATACCTCCTAAAATTAAAAGAATTCCCATTTTCCTACTGCTTTTCCTTCACAGCATTTTTTCCCGATTAAATAAGCATCAATTAAAATAGGTAAACCAACAATTATGAATCCAATTATTAAATTATTTAAAACAAAAACAGAAATCATTATAAATATAAATAAGCAAAGAAATCCCTTACCCATTTGATTATTAATGATTTGGCCTACACCGGGTATTAAAAATGTAAGTAATGCAGGAGCTAGTGGGTGAGTACCCTTTCGAGATTTTCTTAAAATAATACCGCATGAAGTACACATTTCTTGTAAAGCATTTAATTCATTCCCACAATTCTGGCAGTAATTATGTACTTTGAATTTTCTAACACCACAATTTGGGCAAATTTCTGCCTGTTCTGATAGATTGGATGCACAATAGGTACAAAACATTTTCAGTCTCCTTAGTTAAAAATTAATGAACCAATATATTCTCCTTTTTTATAGAGATAAATAGTTAGATTCCAAAATAAGAGAGCGGCGTGTAAAATCATAAAAACAATACCTATTCCACCGAGTATTCCTGTTACTAATCGCCGATAGTTAGTACTAAGCCATTTATTAAATAATTGTCCCGTTCCGTCTATAATCATAGGAATTGTTAAAATAAGAGCATAAAAAAAAGGTAAAACTTTAAATAACGCCAATATAATGCCAATTACATATCCAATACAAATTCCTGTGCAACGTGCGCAAATCGGAAATTGAACACCTTTATAAAAAAAAGATCGGCTTGGTAATCTATGGCAAAGGAACAAAAATTGAAAATATCGATTCACGAAATCACCTATTTAATCAAGTTTTTCAATAAAAGGAAACAACGAATATAATATACTATAAAAAGGAATATTGGAATGATAAAAATTAATTTTAACATAATTTAGTATGAAATGGTATAAAATGATTGAATAGATAGGGATTTATTCCTATGGAAAATTTCCTGGATTTATCAAGAAGAATGTTTAAAATAAGTTCCTTTTTTTGGAGGGATATCATATAATATTATAAACCGACAGTCGGTCTACTGGTGTGGTATCTCATTCTATTTGAAAGGTATAAAAGTCACCATGTTGACTTCTTGGGAACCGTTATGTATCATTTGGTAAACATGGTGACTAAATAGAGAGGTGCTACATATGGATTTAAATCTTTTATTGAAGGAATTGCATTTTATGCAGCAAAGTTATGCGACATTGTTTTCAGTTGTCAATAAAGTTCAAATAAGAGGAGATGAATATTTAGAGGTATTAACTTCGAGACAGCATATGGCTCTTATTGCCATTGCCCATTTACCAGTAGAAAATACAACGCTCGTAAATATCGCTAAAAAGCTTGGGACAACTAAGCAAACTGCGAATAAGTTAATAACGAGTCTTGTGAAAAAAGGATATGTCCAAACGATACCAAGTAAATTAGATAAAAGATCGATCAATGTCGAGATTACTTCAGAGGGAAAAAAAGCTTTGATTGTTTGTTCGGAGAAGTCTACTTACTTTTTAGCAGATATCTTTAAAGACTTTAAAACTGAGGAAATTGAAACATTGTGGAAGTTATTGCAAAAACTTTACCGTTTTGATGGTGAGGAACTAGATGGGTATGAAGAAACGGTAAATATGGAGATTGAGGAACCAGAACGGATTTCGGACTTCCAAGAGCGAGTTTTAACTGAGTTATTAAAACGACGATATGGAGATGAAGAACGCCATGATTAAAGGAGATACACCATTTTTTTATCCTCAAAAAGCAAAAGATACTAAGCAGAAGTTAACAGAAAAAGTTTATCTTATGAAACGTAAAATAAAGAAATCTGCGTATGAGGTTAAGGAAAAATTTTATCGGATTTCAAAAATTAGTCGTACTGGAAATTATGTATCCATTATCGTGGGGTTCTTATTGCTAATAATGTCTTGGAGTACGCAAATGGAGTGGCTCATTTGGTTAAGTACTATAAGTATTTTTAGTAATGTCTTTCTTCTTACAATACAATTTCTACACTTTCAAAAGGGTCATGAATGTTAAAGGAAGGGGTCTAATGAATGGAATCACAGATTAATAGAAAAGGCTTTTCAACAGATTTTAACCTTATGGTGATTGGGCAAATTATTTCTATTTTAGGGTCTGCGCTTTTAAGGTTTGCCTTATCACTTTATGTACTAGATATTACAGGACGTGCAGATCTTTTTGCAGTACTATTTGCGATATCGAGTGTCCCGATTTTACTAGCACCTCTTGGAGGAGCAATAGCTGATAGGTTTAATCGACGCAATTTGATGGTGATTTTCGATTTTACGAGTAGCATAATTGTGTTTAGTTTCTTCGCAATGCTAGCGATTGGTAATAGTTCCGTTTGGCTTATTGGTGTTGTGATGGTACTGCTTTCCTTTGTTAGTGCTATGTATGCACCTGCAGTGATGGCAAGTATTCCAGTACTTGTAGAAGAGGAAAAGCTTGAGCAAGCAAATGGAATTGTCAATGGTATTCAATCATTGTCTAATGTAGCTGCTCCTGTATTAGGTGGAATACTGTACGGTATGATTGGCTTAAAAGTACTTGTCTTGGCAAGTGGTGTGTTCTTTTTCCTTTCTGCCATATTAGAAATGTTTATTCATATACCATTTATCCGACGAGAGAAGAGCGGACATATTATTCCGACGCTTGTAAATGATTTGAAAGAGGGCTTTAGCTATGTAGTGAAGAAATCTTTTATATTCAAATGTATGATTTTAGCGGCATTATTAAATTTATTATTAACACCGTTGTTTGTCGTGGGGGTACCGATTATTCTCCGTGTTACAATGCAAAGTAGTGATACTCTGTATGGTGTAGGGATGGGGCTAATCGATTTTGCTACAATTTTAGGAGCTTTATCTATGGGATACTTTGCGAAAAAAATGGGTATCAATAATTTATACTTTTGGGTGTTTATCACCGCTTTATTGATTGTTCCAATGGCTCTAGTAGTTACGCCACTCATGCTTCATCTAGGTTTCTATCCGTCTTATACTTTATTTGTTTGTAGTGCGCTTATCATCGCTATGATTCTGACCGTTATTTCAATATATGTTATTACACTTGTACAAAAAGAAACGCCTAATGAAAACTTAGGGAAGGTCATGGCTATTATCATTGCCGTTTCACAATGTATGGCACCAATTGGGCAAATATTGTATGGTTTATTATTTGAAGCGTTTAGTGTTAAAGTCTACGTTCCTATTTTAATGATTAGTATTGCTATGGTAGTGATGGCAATTGTAACAAAGAGGATTTTACGATTTGAAAAGAGCGAGGTAGCAGAATGAATCATAAGAAATCTATTGTACAATGTTTTACACTTCAATATTGAGCATGCTAAACAAAATTAAATACTGACGATCATTTTCAAATGATTAACCTTGGAGTCCCTTAAAGCACAGCAAAAGGGGCTCTTTTTTGTAGATAAAAAAATTAGGTGTATTGCTTTGAGGAAATATAGGCTTATTATTGACCGATTAAAGGATCTTTTTGTTGATATTTTACTTATGTGTACCTATTTTTAGCTGATTGTAGAGGAAATCATTCTAAAGTGGATACAAATGGTTAATTTAAACCCCTAATAATATATTAATATGGTAAATAATACTTGACCTTCAAGTTAGTTGAAGGTTTACATTGGAGTTAAGAGAGGTGTAATGCTTTGAGGAAATTTATGACAATTCAAGATTTCTCTGAAAGAACAGGTATAGCCAAAAGTACATTACGATTTTATGAAACTAAAAATTTACTGTTACCGGAGGAAAGAAGTTCAAATGGCTATCGAGTTTATACGGATAGTCAAATTGCAACTGTAAAGTTAATATCCACGTTGCGATTAGCAGATGTACCTATACATGAAATTCAAAATTATTTACACGAGCAGGATGAAACGACTCGCCAGGAAATGATGAAAACGTGGATTCAAAATATGAAACAAAAACGAGAACTGTTGGATATTAGCTTACGCTATTTAGAAAGTGACCCCATTCGAGATGATATCTATTTGATTGATAAAAATGATGAAAAAATTATTTGGTATACAGCTCAATCCACAACTGGTAAATTTGGAGCTCATTTTGAAAACAGAGCAAATGAATTAAAACAATTAAATATTAGCATTAAAAGTTATTATTTAAATTATTTATCAGGCCAAGATGTAATCAAAGCTCAAATTGGCTTTGGTGTTCCAGCAAATACAAACATAAATGATATAGCTGAAAGTGATTTTATTGAACATATGCCTTCTTGTATATGTCTGGCATTGCCATTTAAAGAACAAATGTCAACGATCAAGGATGGATACGTTAAATTACTTCAATACGCGCTTCAACATAAATGGGTACCGACACGCTCCATTCTTGAGTGGTATCGAGGTGATGATTTTACTCAACTAGATTTATTGTTACCTGTTATACAAATTGAGTAGGGATAAAAGGACTGGGGATAGTTTGAGGGAGGAGCAATATGAAACGATTCATCCGCTTTTGTATGAAAAATGCTTTAACAATGATATTAGTAATACCTCTTATTATTGTAGGAGGAATTTATTCATTACAAACATTACATAGTGAGAAGTACCCGAATATTGATATTCCATATTTAACAGTAGTTATTCCTTATCAAGGAGCTTCACCTGAACAAGCGATGAATGATATAGGGGAGCAAATGGAAAGGGAATTTAAGAAGCTAGAAGGGAGAAAAAATGATTATACAAACGGTGTAGCCAATGCCGTATATTCAACTATTGAATTTGAAATGACAATGAATATGAAGGAAGCGGAGCAGCTCGTAAGGAGAAGTGTAGATAAATTACAGTTGCCTAAATTTGCAGGGGAGCCGAGGTATGAATTAACTAAACCTGGTGGAAACCCAATAATTTTCTCAATGGGCATATATGCTACAGAAAAAAATGATGAAGTTGAAACCTTTGTAAAGAATACTATAATTCCACAACTTTCTGTAATAGAGGGTATAAGTGATATAGAAATCAGTGGAACAACGGAAAGGTTTGTCATTATTCAACTCCTGCCACATCAATTGATGACAAGAGGAATTTCTTTAAACGATGTTCGAGAAGCTATTTTGGCAAATAATCTTTCAATGCCGACTGGAGACATCTCCATTTCAAATGAAGTATTGCCAGTACGAATAAATAGCGAGCTAAAATCTATTGAGGACATTAAAGACATAAAGCTTTTTACTAAAGAAGTAAATTCGCAAAATATTACAACCACGAATTTAGGCGAAATAGCTGAAATTTCATATGAAAGTGATTACACAAACAATATGACACGCATTAACGGAAAACCTGGCGTAAGTTTCAGCATTATCCCTGAAGGTGGTGCTAATACAGTAGCAATCGTTGATCAAGTGAAAAAAGAAATAAATAATTTAGCGATTCCGGAAGATTATAAAGTCGAAATCTTACGTGATCAATCCATCGAAATTAATCAATCGGTCCATTCAATGCTACGTGAAGTATTTTTAGGGGCATTAATGACAATCATCATCACCTTATTATTTTTAAAAAATATCCGTTCGACCATTATTGCTGTCATCTCCATTCCGGTCTCAATTTTTGCATCTTTTCTTTTGTTGAAAGCAATGGGATATACATTAAATATTATGACACTTGCTGGTATTGCTGTAGCAGTTGGGCGAGTTGTAGATGATTCAATTGTCGTCATTGAAAATATATTTAGAAGAGTAAGAGCTTCAAAAGAAAGAAATGTAGAATTAATAGAGCAGGCTACAAGTGAAGTAGCATCTGCGATTACTTCCTCAACGATCACAACAGTTGCTGTTTTCTTACCACTTGCCTTTGTGCCAGGAATTGTAGGAGGTTTTTTTAAGCCACTTGCATGGACTATTGTTATTTCATTGTTGATTTCATTAATTGTTGCTGTAACCGTTGTTCCAATATTGTCCAAGATCTTTTTATTAAAAATTACGCCTAAAGAATCAAGTGAAAATAGACTTCAAACTTGGTATCGCAACAGTTTGACTTGGGTTTTACATCATCGTTTAGTTACTTTAACCGTCGCAATATTAATTTTGATAGGTTCTATTTTCATTATTGCACCGAGGCTAGGGACAACCTTCTTGCCACAAGAGAAAGTGAATGATTTCAAGGTCGACATCACAATGGCAAAAGGAACTGCTCCAATGAAAACAGCTGATGTCGTAAGTAGAGTAGAAAATATATTATTAGATCGAAAGGACATCAACCTTATAAATACTAATATTGACGGACACTCTGGAAGTGCGACGATTTCATTCGTTGTCAATGATTCTGTTGGAAATTTGACCGACTATGTAAATGACGTTCGCCTACAATTAACAACGATCTCTGAACCAGAGGAAATGACAGTATCAGGTATCGGTGGAATTATAGGAGGGGAAGAAAGCAGATACACCCTAGTTGTAAACGGGGCGGATTTTGAGGATATTAAAAAAGCAAGTGAGCAGATTACAACGGCTTTAAAAGAAGTACAAGGGATGAAGGATGTGACAACATCTTTAGAAGGAGAAGTACCTGAAATCGTTTTCGATTTGGATGATAAAAAACTTGCTGCAAAAGGATTAACTCCAGCTATAGTTGCACAAAGCCTTCGAACACTCATTAATGGTGATGTAGTAACGACCATGAGACTTGAAGAGGAAACGAGAGAAGTGAACCTAGGTTTGAAAATGGATGAGGTTACATCTCTTAAAGATTTAGGACAGCTCCAAATCAGTAATGCAATGGGAATGCCTGTCTTTCTTCATGAAATAGGAGAACTGAAGAGGGTTAATAATGTAACTTCAATTACTCATCTAAATGGCAATGAATATATCATGGTGTATGGAACTATTACTGATGAAAAAGTAGGAGATGTAACTGCAAAAGCAGATAAGGTACTTAATAACTTACGGCTTCCTGAAAATATTAGCTATTATAAGGAAGGTGTATCTGCATCGATGGATGATGGTTTCAAAGATTTGTCGATTGCCATAGCAATTAGTGTTATCTTAGTTTATTTGGTTATGGTTTTTACCTTCAAAGAAGGAAAAGCACCGTTTGTTATCTTGTTCGCTATTCCATTTTCTATTATAGGTGCATTAATTGGACTTTATATTATGAAGGAACCAATCGGTATGCCAGCAATGATCGGTTTACTAATGCTAAATGGAATTGTCGTAACGAATGCTATCGTTCTAGTTGATAAGGTGAAGCAATTTGAAAGATGTGGAATGACCAAGCAAAAAGCTTTAATTGAAGCAGGGGTCGTACGTATTCGCCCAATTTTGATGACTGCAATTGCAACAATGGGTGCATTAATCCCGATGGCTATTTCGAATGAAACTGGGATGATATCGAAGTCTCTTTCTGTTGTAGTTATAGGAGGGCTATCTACTTCTACTTTTTTAACATTGTTTATTGTACCTATTCTTTATAGTCTATTTAAAAAGAATTAAAATCATAGAGAGGTAGGGACATAAGTATATTTTCAAGAAAAGAATTTCTTTACATCAGAAAAGCGCGAGAAATCAATGTTTCTAAAATTGATTTCTCGCGCTTTTTAAGAGTTACCCAGTTTTGTCCCAGCCTTTTTAACATTAGTACCATCTTCTCCGACGCCTAACAGGTATCCTTTGCCGAGGCAGAGACTCAGCAGACGGGAAGATTGGTTGGGGGATGCTTTCAATATCAGAACGAACAATTTGGTGTTCCGGGGGTTCTACTTTTGAAAAAGTGATATTTTGAGTATTGTTCAAGAGTGGAGAAGATAGCTGATTATATTCCACATTGTCTTCTAAATGAGTTGTTTCAGTAGAGTGAGTAGTGTTTTGAGTACTAGTTAAGAGAGGGATAGTTTGCGGAGTATATTCTATTTCGTCTTCTAAATACGTTGTTTGCATTGAAGCTTGAGAGTATTCAGTTGGCGTGATGTGTGCAGTAGTGTTCAAGAGTGGTACAGTGTGCTCATTATTGCCCATAACAATAGTAGAGTCGTCATGATGCTGTTCTTGCGAATGCTCTATTTCATGTTGGATTTCAGCATGTGGCTCTTGCACAGGGTGAACATCCTCCATGACAAGTATTGGTCGCATCATGTCATGATCTTCATGCTCTAGGAAATGGCAATGCCACATATAATGACCGGCATGATCTTTCCAATGCATAATAATTTTCGTAACTTTCCCTGCTTCCGCTTTTACAGTATCCTTCCAACCTTGCTCATAGTTATGCGGTTTTTCAGGGGGACCTGTAAATTCCAGTCTACCTTCATTTTGATATAGCTCCATATCGAAAGGGCGTCGTTCTAGTATTTTAAATTGAATTAAATGTAGATGAATAGGGTGAACAAACTGCGTGGCATTGATAAAATTCCAAATCTCTATACTATCAAGTGCAGGCTTTTCGGTAGTAGGATCATGATACATACGATTATTTAATAATAACGTTGGTCGACCAAAATCGTCTGTCGTAGCAGTTAATGGTAAGTGTCTCTCGATATGTGCATCGTGTGAATGTAAATCCATTGATACTGCGAGTCTTTCTGGTATTTCACTAGCATCCTCACATTTTAGAGGAAGACACACGTTAAACTGCATGATTACTCGTGTATGTTCATCAATGAAATCTTCATCAGAATTGACTAACGTTATTTCCTGACCTTCACATGATGAAAAATCGACAATAACATCTGTTCGTTCTGCCGGCAATAATTCTACAGATTGAATTTCTTGAGGGGCTGTTAAAAAGCCTCCGTCTGTTCCGATTTGTATCATAGGCTCATCGTTTGAAAGGCTAATGACATAACCTCTTCTATTGGAACCATTGAGAAAACGAAATCTATACTTACGAGGCTCGACATTTAAATAAGGCCAGACCTTGCCGTTTACAACGATGGTATTACCAACAAAACCAGGTGTAATAGATGGATGAACGGGAACTGGAAATGGTGGTTCATCAGGATAGAAAAGTGAGCCGTCTTCATTAAACGATTTATCTTGTATTAAGATAGGATACTCATAGTCACCACAAGGTAGGTTAGAACGCTCCTCAAGCGAATCTCGAAGTAAATAAAAACCGGCTAATCCAGCATACACATTTAAACGAGTTAGCGCCATTGCATGATCATGATACCACAGTGTTGTGCCTGGTTGATGATTAGTATATTCATGTATTTCTTTATTGAACTTTGGACCTGTTTGCGCATAATCTCTTGTATACCATGCATCGGGATGGCCGTCACTCTCCCAATCTACATTTGCGCCATGTAAATGTGTAACAGTTCTTACTTCCTTTGAATCGTTTGCCACATGAAGTGAAAAATCAACGGGTAAAAAGTGGTTTAAGGGCAATTGATTTTTATATCTAACATAAATGCTTTTGTCTTTTGTAGCCTCAATTGTCGGTCCGGGATAAAGCCCGTTATAGCCCCATATGATTGATTTTGGGAAATCTTTATGGAAAGAATGCTCTGCTTGCATCATTTTAAGTTCATAATAGTTTTTTCTCTGTTGACCTTTATAATATTTAGGTTTAGCGGTAACCGGTTTTGGCAGCTCATCCACAAATTTAGGTATTGTTGCTGGATCTGTAGGATTAACTTCTTTAGTCAAAACATCACGTCCCTTTTCAATTCTTAAAATTGCTCATTACCTTATCATATGGGTAAAAACAATAGGCAACTAGGACAATAATGGAGATAATTGTACTTAATAAAAAAATATCTACATTTAACTGTGCTATTTGTGAATTATTATAGGTTTTTTAGTGGCAAATTTTACTTCCTCTTTGCAATTGTGAATAGGAATTTTTAAATTGAAAGGGTTATTATTTTTATGGGTTGCACTAAAAAGAAAAAAATTACTACCCGAATCATTTGAAAACGTTATTCTATCAACGTACAATATATGAAATTAAGAAACACGACAGCACAAAATTGTTGTATAATGTTGTGGTATGAGGAAAGAAAGCAGGTTGACAAAAATGGAAAGCAAAATGAATGTATACGCAGTTATAAACATACAAAAGCATCAGGCATTGGGGTTAAAGAATATGCTAGATGTGAAACATAAGGTGAATATATGAAAAACTGGTTGATTTTCATTTCTGTCTTTATGGTTTCGTTGTCACTTGTCATTAGTATTTTAGTACTCTGGAAAGCCGAGGCTCCATTCCATTCAATTGAAGATCAGGCTGAACAGTTGGCACTCGATGCCAAAGCCCTCGCAATTGTCTCGGAGTCTTACACATATAATGGCAAACATTCGTATGTCACTGTGTTCGGGGTAGATGAATATGGTGATAAAAAAGCTGTCTTTGTTCCGACGAATCTAAAAGCTGATTCAATTAAGGAAGTACTTTTAAAAGATGGTATTACGGAAAAGCAGGCATTATCGGTTTTGAAAAAAGAAGGCAATGTACAAAAAGTCCTTAATATCAAATTAGGCTATGAGGAGCCAGGTGCTGTTTGGGAAATTACATACCTAAACGATCACGATAAGCTCAACTATGTCTATATTATGTTTAAGGACGGCGACTGGTGGAAGCGCATTACGAATTTATAAGAGGAGTAGATCCCGTATGAAAAATTTATTAGCAAACCGTGTAAAAACTTTAACACCTTCTTCAACTTTAGCAATTACTGCGAAAGCAAAGGAATTAAAAGAGCAAGGTATTGATGTTATTGGTCTAGGTGCTGGTGAGCCTGACTTCAACACGCCACAAAATATTTTAAATGCTGCTATTGACTCGATGGAAAAAGGTTTAACAAAATATACACCTGCTGGCGGTCTTCCAGTACTTAAGAAAGCGATTATCGATAAACTTCAACGCGACAACAATCTTACATACAAGCCGAATGAAGTAATTGTAGGTGTTGGAGCAAAACATATTCTTTATACTTTATTCCAAGTTATTTTAAACGAGGGCGATGAAGTTATTATTCCAATTCCTTATTGGGTATCTTATCCTGAGCAAGTAAAATTAGCGGGCGGTGTACCTGTTTATGTGGAAGGCACACGTGAGCAAGGCTATAAAATTACTGCGGATCAATTAAGAGCTGCTGTGACAGATAAAACAAAAGCAGTTATTATTAACTCTCCTAGCAACCCATCAGGTATGATTTATTCTCGTGAAGAGATTGCTGAAATTGCTGCTGTTGCAGAAGAAAAAGATATTTTAATCGTGTCAGATGAAATTTATGAGAAGCTTGTATACAATGGTATTGAGCATTTTTCAATTGCACAGCTATCTGATGCAGTGAAAGCACGTACAATCGTTGTAAATGGTGTTGCAAAATCTCACTCTATGACAGGTTGGCGTATCGGGTATGCTGCAGGGGATGCGGACATTATTAAATCAATGACCGATCTTGCATCACACTCTACATCAAACGCAACAACAACTGCACAATATGCAACAGTGGAAGCGTATAATGGACCACAAGACGCTGTAGAAGAAATGCGTCAAGCATTCGAATCTCGTCTTGAAAAAATTTATCCACAGGTAAGTGCAATTCCTGGCTTCAACGTTTTAAAACCTCAGGGTGCATTCTATTTATTACCAGATGTAGCGGAAGCTATGGCTCATACTGGCTATGATTCAGTAGATGCATTCGCTTCGGATATTTTAACGGAAGCAAACGTAGCAGTGATTCCAGGTTCTGGATTTGGTGCACCAACTACAATGCGATTATCTTATGCTACATCTTTAGACTTATTAGAAGAGGCAGTCCGTCGAATTGATACATTTGTAAAATCAAAATGGCAAGACTAATCCTTTTAACCAACTTTGGAGGATTTCTATGAAAAAAATTATGATTCAAGATATGCCAAAGCATATCGGCGAAACAATCAAGCTAGGTGCTTGGTTAGCGAACAAACGATCAAGTGGTAAAATTGCCTTTTTACAACTACGTGATGGTTCTGGCTTTGTACAGGGCGTTGTTGTAAAAGAAGAAGTAGGCGAAGAAATTTTTGCCATTGCAAAAGGTATGTCCCAAGAAACTTCTATGTACATTACAGGAGAGGTTAAAGCAGATGAGCGTTCAAGCTTTGGTTGTGAGCTTGTTGTAACTGGTATTGAAGTGCTTCACGCTGCAACAGATTTTCCGATTACGCCAAAAGAACACGGTCCTGAGTTTTTAATGGATAACCGTCACTTATGGCTACGTTCTCGTAAGCAACATGCGATCATGAAAATCCGTAACGAAATTATTCGTGCAACTTATGAGTTTCTTAACAACACTAGCTTTACAAAAATGGACCCGCCAATTTTAACTGGATCATCTCCTGAAGGTACTTCTGAGTTATTCCATACAAAATATTTTGATGAAGATGCATTCCTTTCACAATCTGGTCAGCTTTACTTGGAAGCGGCTGCGATGGCTTTAGGTAAAGTGTTCTCATTCGGCCCAACATTCCGTGCTGAAAAATCTAAAACACGTCGTCACTTAATCGAGTTTTGGATGATTGAGCTGGAAATGGCGTTTGTTGAATTTGAAGAAAACTTAGAAATGCAAGAACAATACGTGGAGCATATCGTGCAATCAGTTCTGGCAAATTGCAAATTAGATTTAGAGCGTCTTGGCCGTGATACATCTAAACTTGAAAATATTAAAGCACCATTCCCTCGTATTTCTTATGACGATGCCATTAACTTATTACATGAACAAGGATTTGACGATATTGAATGGGGCGATGATTTCGGTGCACCACATGAAACAGCAATTGCTAATTCATATGACAAACCTGTATTCATCACATGCTACCCAGTAGGCATTAAGCCGTTCTACATGCAACCACATCCTGACCGCGATGATGTAGTATTATGTGCAGATTTAATTGCACCAGAAGGTTATGGTGAAATAATTGGTGGTTCTGAGCGTATCCATGACTTTGATTTATTAAAATCTCGTCTTGAAGAACATCATTTATCTTTAGATGCTTATGCATGGTATTTAGAGTTACGTAAACAAGGCTCTGTGCCACATTCAGGCTTCGGTCTTGGATTAGAACGTACAGTAGCATGGATTTCTGGCACGGAGCATATTCGTGAAACAATCCCATTCCCACGTTTATTAAACCGCTTATACCCTTAAGCAATTTAGGTTTTGAAAGTGCAAAATTAAAAAAGTCGCGTAGTGATATGTCTACGCGGCTTTTCTACTTACGATGGAAAAGGAGTCAAGTATAATATGAGCGCAAATAATAATCGACTCCGTACATGGACTGAGCAGAGAATGATTCAAATTCCTCAGCTTTTTTTTCAGTTTTATAAGGAGTTAAATATTGAGGATGATGAGGCACTTATTGTTATGCATTTACTTGCATTCAATATAGAGGGGAATGATTTTCCAACGCCTAATGATCTAATGAATCGTCTAACAATGCCTAGCAATGACATTACTTCACGTCTACAGCGATTAATGCAAAAAGGTTTCCTAGAAATAACAAGCGACGTCGATGCAAGTGGCAAACTATATGAAAAATACTCGGTATACCCACTGTGGGAGCGTATTATGCAGATAATTGAAATGAAGGAACATCAAAAATCCGCAACATCACTTCGACAAGAAGAGGGGGAGGTTTTCCGATTATTTGAAGAGGAAATGGGGCGTCTTTTATCTCCTTTAGAGCTAGAAAAAATCGGATTTTGGTTAGATGAGGATAAGCACAGTCCGGCGCTTATTAAGGAGGCGCTTAAGGAGGCTGTGTTTGCTGGCAAGCTAAGTATTCGTTATATAGATCGAATATTACTGGAGTGGAAAAAGAAAAATATTTCGACACCACAGGCTGCACAGAAGCAAAGCGAGCAGTTCCGTGAAAAACAAACATTTAACCGACCGCCAGTCCGAACAGTGCAGCAAGAAACGCAGTCGACAAATAAAGTACCATTTTATAATTGGTTAGAAGAAAGAGAATAGGGGGCTTCCAACATGTTAACAAAAAAACAATGGGAGCATTGTCTAGCGGAAATGGATCGTATGTTTCCTGATGCACATTGTGAGTTAGTACATGACAATCCGTTTGAACTAACTATTGCCACGTTATTATCGGCACAGTGTACAGATGTACTTGTAAACAAAGTAACGAAAACATTGTTTCAAAAATATAAAAAGCCGGAAGATTACTTAGCTGTATCTTTAGAAGAGCTGCAACAGGACATTCGCTCCATTGGTTTGTATCGAAATAAGGCAAAGAATATTCAAGCATTATGTCAAAGGCTATTAGAGGAATACGAGGGAGAAATACCTGCAAGTCGAGAAGCGCTAGTCACATTGCCTGGAGTTGGTCGTAAGACGGCTAATGTCGTGTTGTCTGTTGCTTTTGAAATTCCTGCCCTTGCAGTGGATACACATGTAGAGCGCGTCTCTAAACGATTAGGGCTATGTCGCTGGAAGGATTCAGTGCTTGAAGTCGAAGAAACAATTATGAAAAAAACACCGATGGACAAGTGGTCGAAAACACATCATCAACTAATTTTCTTCGGTCGTTATCATTGTAAAGCTCAAAACCCTAACTGTCACACTTGCCCTTTACTTAATGACTGTAGAGAAGGGCAAAAGCGTTTAAAGAAAGGGTTGGTGAAGGAAGCGTGAATGTAGAGGCACTTGAAAAGGAAAAAGTAGATGCCTGGTTTGCAGAGTGGGTGGAACTCGAAGGCAAAATTCATGCAGCTCATGATGCAAGAAATGGTGAAGCAAAAGGATTGATGGACATGGCCATTCTATTGTTTGAACGCTTAGTGCAAGAAGTAGGGGATGAAGTGTTGCCTATTAACGGTGTCGAACGATTAACCTTTATAAAAGCAAAGCCTGGCCAATATGCCTGTTATCGTCAGCTCGATGAATTATTTAAGGAAACAAAAAAACGAGCAGCACGGCTACGCTTGCAGGCTGCAAAAAAGTAATACAACAAATAAACACAGAAATATAAAAAGAGGCTGGTACATAACTGGTCAAAACCTTAAAAGCGCGAGAAATCAATTAATGTTGAATTTCTCGCGCTTTTCTGTGGTCAAAGTGTTGAGCCATTTCCACAGTCTATCGCTACGTTTTCGCGCAAAAAAAGTAACTTTTGAAGTTTCAAATTATCACTAGCCATGCCAAAGAAACATTCTATGTGATGTGGTTGATTGGAGTGGAGGCTGGGCGACTCCTTGGGGATTAGCAATAGGGGAACGAAGGCTAAAACCATCACGTACTGTGATAACGCCTTCGTGACCAACATCGGTGCTGCTGCCGCTTCGCTTTCGCGCAAAAAACATCTGTTGGCCCGAGACCCTGGAGCGAAGCGGCTCATCGGACGCCCCCAGGAAGCTTTGCTCTGTGCGAAAGCGAAGCGTCAGCGACAAAGCGCCCAGGCCGGAACGGAAATCAACCTCTCGTTTTGCCGAAGAGTCATACTTTATTATGACACTTTGACTTATAGACATATAGTTTTCCAACAACAAAAAAGCAGAGTAGCGTTATGCTACTCTGCTTTTTTTTATTCAGTACTACCGGTACCATCATCCGGTGCGGTTGGTTCAGTTGGCGTTGTTGGTGGCTTACTACCATTATTGTTGCCATTGTTACCTGGGGGGGTACCGTTATTTCCTGTATTACCGTTGTTACCATTCCCACCAGCGTTACCATTCCCACCAGTGTTACCATTCCCACCAGTGTTAGCATTGCCATTATCATTACCATTGTTGCTGTTATTGCCATTGTTACCATTTCCGTTACCATTGTGGTTACCGTTGTCCCCGTTGTTGCCATTTTGATCAGGTGCTGTTGGCTCCTCAACATCAGGTTGATCCGGAGTATCTGGCTCTTTATCTTTATCTTTATCTTCTTCATCAGTCGTACCGGTTACTTGGAAGGTAGCTGTACCTGGTTTACTGCGTGTACCATCAACAACTGCTACGACAGAAATCGTGTAATTGCCATCTTCCAGTTGTTTGCTACTAACTGTTAAGCCTTTTTTATCCGTTTTACCAAGAGAAATAGTCTCTCCACCTTCTCGTTTAGCAGATACCTCGAAGGTAGTTGGTAGTGGTTCATCTGTTTCCGGATTAAGCATGGCATCATGCTCCCAAGAAATATTGATAGATTGACCTTCTATATCAAGGCTTGCACTTACATTGTAAGGTGTAGATAGTTCTGGCACTGCGTATTCATTTGAAACTTCCTTAGGCTCTGTACCACGTACAAATAGCTCTGTTTGACGTTTCTCACTTGGAGTGAAATTACTTGCTAATTTAAGTGGCTTTGTGCCTACTTCAATTGTAGCTTCCACAACTGAGTTTGGTTTTTTGAAACGTGGTGTTTCAACGTTCGCCGAAATCTCTTTCATAATTTGTTTAAATAAATGTTGTGGTAAACGACGTTCATCCCAAGTTGTAATAGGATCAAAGTGTCCTTCATAACCACTCCAAATAGCGATTGAATAGTTTGTAGTGTACCCAGCAAACCATGAATCCGGTACACTTGTATCCGGTAAATTATGCTTGCTAAAATCAGCAGCTGCGTAGTTTGTTGTACCTGTTTTACCTGCGATATCTAATCCAGGTACATTTGCTGCAGTACCTGATGCATCAGGCTTATTGCCGACAACGTCACGTAACATATCAGTCACCATATAAGCTGTATAATCACTCATTGCTACATTTGGCTCTGGTGTGTAGTCTTTTGTTGTTTTACCGTCACGGTAAACGATTTTTGTAATTGCATAAGGATCAGTGTAAACACCGTTATTCCCAAATGCTGCAAAGGAAGCTGCCATTTGAGTAGGAGACATTGTAATATCCCCACCACCAATTGCATCTGATTCCATAACGCTTTCAGTATTAATACCTAAACGACTAGCAAAATCTTTAGCTTTATCAGGACCGACTTCTTTAAATGCTTTAACAGCCGGAACGTTGCGTGAAGCATACAAAGCTTTACGTGCTGTTATTGCACCCATATATTTATTATCCCAGTTCCTGATCGTTTGTTTTCCTCCTGAGTAGGTCATAGGTTCATCTACAATTGTTTGACCAGTTGACCATTTTAAATTTTCAACTGCTGGTCCATAATCTAGTAATGGCTTCATAGTTGAACCTGGTTGATGTTTTAAGTCATATGCATAGTTCCAACCGCGTTCAGTCCCATAATTGCGTCCGCCACCGATTGCTTGAATTTGACCAGTTTTCGTATCAATGACTGACACACCCGATTGAATCTCTTTTGTTGGGAAGTTACTGTCATCGTTCATAATGTTTTCAACAATTTGTTGTGCTTTTGGATCAAGTGTTGTATATACTTTAATTCCTTCAGCCATTGCACTACCATCACCGTTTTGCTCTAGCTCATTTATAACGACATCAAGGAAGGCATCGTATTTAGAGCCAGAAAATTTTTGACGTGTTGCATCGTCAGCTAGGCCAGCTTGAACGTCTACTTTCTTAGCTTCTTCCATCTGAGCTTTTGTAATTTTACCATGTTGATACATTAATCCTAGAACTGTATTACGACGTTTTTCTGCAAGTTCAGGATTTTTCAATGGATTGTAAGCATTTGGACGTTGTACTAAACCTGCAAGTAATGCTTCTTCATCTAAAGTTAAATCTTTTAGTTCTTTACCATAGAAATATTGGGCTGCTGTACCGAAGCCATAAACACGACCTGACATCAGCATTTTGTTAAAGTACATTTCAAAAATTTCTTCTTTTGTATATTTACGTTCTAATTGGAAGGAAAGCCAAGCTTCCTGTGCCTTACGTTTTAATTTTTTTTCATTTTGTAAAAATGAGTTTTTAACAACTTGTTGTGTTAATGTCGAAGCCCCTTGTGCCCCGAAGCCATCACGGAAGTTAGCGAGTATTGCACCACCAAGGCGATAAAAATCCATACCACCGTGTTCGAAAAAGCGTACATCTTCCGTTGCAAGGATCGCGTTAATCATATCCTGTGGTATATCTTCATATTTTACATATTTACGGTTTTCTGCACCAATCGTTGCAAATAAATCACCGTTTTTATCATAGAATTCTGAGGAAACTGGGTCCTTCAGTAAGTTCTCATCTAGTTCAGGTGCGCTACTTGCATAATAGGCGAATAACCCCGCACCTCCAATAAAACATGCAGCTATAACAGCTACTATTGTTAATGTAATGCGCTTAAACCATTTTTTCTTCGATGGTTTCGGAGCGCTTTTTTTATTTTTTTGAGCGAGAGCCTTTTGATGCTCACCGCGTGTCGGACGACGTTCAGTCATTCTACTATCTCCTCACTTTCAGAACCATGGCTTTTTGCTTCAATTAGCTTTTGGACAATCGGTAAATAATCGATCCGTGGATAATAGCTTGTAGGAATTTCAAAAGCTTCCTTTTCTATAGTTGAAAAGGGAATCGATTTACGTTCACCGTTTTCCATCGCTAGCCAGGCCTTTTGTAAAACATCGTATGGCACGATAAAATATCGTTCAAAAGCTGAGAAACGAACGATAATAAAAGCCACACCATTTTGTTCCGTCACTTGCTGCATATGTGTCATTTGATGTACGTGAATATTCTTTAGTGGAAAACTGGTCTTTGAAGCAGTTTCCTTTGCATCAAAATCAATATAATGCCCATTCCAAACACCATTGTAATCTGTTGTCGACGGTGTCCGGAAATAAGCCTCACGAATAACTGCAGCACTTCGTGATGGGTACTCTACTTTGACGATTTGCACGGGAACAGGTTTCTTATGAATGATAGCAAGTCGCCTTTTTACATAATAATCGTTTGCTTCATTAATTTCATCTTCTAGTGTTTTCCCTCGATTACTAAAAGAAAAATCCTTGTCCTTTCCCTTTTTGGCTGTTTTTTGAACAGTTGGATTAGGGGAATATAATTTCCCATTCGGATAACGAATTGTCACGTAGTTCACCCTCTATAATACTGCTATTATACAATAGTTTACCATGATTAAGTAGCAGTTCTCCACTTCTATTAATAGTATGATTGATGCTAGATTAACTATGGTTTAAATTACCATTAAATAACTGATCTTTGGGCAATTTTCGCCTCTTAAAGTCGAAAAATATCATGTGATATAACCCGCGAATCGTCAAATTAACTGATGAAATTTCCAAACGAATTTATAGAAAAAACTGGTCTCTACGTTAGTTTCTATACTTGATAGACGATTTTGAAGACTACGAAAATAGACTAGTTCAATTAAATTTTATCGAAATACTTCTTCTTTCAGCTAACTTACGCTTATTTTGTCACGCATGAAGGTAATTTTATACATGCGAGGAATACATAAATTAAAGCAAAGGAGGCGTTATTTTGAACAAGTTAAAACAATTAGTTGCGCAGTTGGATCTGGTCAATCAATTACTGTTAACGAGAGTGTCTTTGGAAAACAACGCACAGAGCATGAATTTTTTTATGCAGCTCAAATCTGTTAGCCAGAAAGTAAGCTTAGCAGAAAAGAACTGGCAAGTAAAGAATGCTTGTTCGCCTATTAGTAGTGAAAAATGATAGACTTTGGTACACTTAACTCATATGCAATATAAATAACCCAATATGAGTATTTTTCATACATTATCTACCACGATGAGTGGTGTACCTTGAATAGGACTCATCACCAAAAGCTAGGGATGTCATTTTCTTGAAAGATATGCCATTTATATGGGCTGATTGGTGTGAAGACTGGGTAACGCTCTAGTCACTGGTGAGGCCAGAGAACGAGTCAGTGGTGGGGACAAAGGCTAAAAGCATTACGTCCTGTGCTAACTCTTTTGTGGTCAACATTGTACGCTGTCGTTGCACTTTCGCACAGTCGAAACGGAAATGCATCTCAAGTTAAGGTGATGAGCCAAGCTTTAAAACATCATTGGTAGTAAAATTACTCATATAATATAAATTATTTTGTAGACTAAGATAGAACGAATTTTAAAATAGTAGGTTCGCTGCTTTCATGTAAATGCAGATGAATCTTCATTTTAAGGATGGTTACCTAAATAAGATAAAATTTTAAGGTTCATCACCAAAAGTTGTGTTGAAACGTGTGACATGTAATAGGTTAAGGCTTGAAGGACCTCAGTTGTTGCTGTCGCTCCGCTTTCGCACAGAAGAACCCCCTTTGTTGCTGTCGCTCCGCTTTCGCACAGAAGAACCCCCTTTGTTGCTGTCGCTCCGCTTTCGCACAGAAGAACCCCTTTTGTTCCTAAGCGACTTATTGGACGCCTTCAGGAAAGTGCGCAGTCGGAACGGAGTCAACCCTACTTTATGGTGATGAACCTTCATTAATGAGATGAGGTGCGAAATTGTTGTTAATGCAGCAAACTTCCCAATTGATAGATGAATGTGAAAAATGTGTTTCACGCTTTTGGAAAATGCGTGAGGAGAATCGTACTCCTGACTTTTTTGTGGAGGTTAAGCCACACGCTGATGTCATTCACCAGCTTTTAAAGGAATGGCAGCAGGAGGCGAATGAGTGGATTCAAAAAAATAAGCCAAAATATATGCATACACAGCAAATTGCTTCAGCAGTGGAATCGATGGAGCAATTTGTTGTGCAATCCTTTTTTAAAGAAACAAGTAAAAAGCGTTTTTTAGATGCGATTCATTCAACCTCTTATACGTTAAAAATTTTTGAAAGGCTAGTGAAGGAGAGAGAAACAGATGTTATCGAAAAAAAGGACCATTAGTGAACTATTAAACGAGTGGAGATATGATGAGGAGTTAAAGGAACGTATTTTACACTGGCAAACGCTTGAAGGGCGTGAAGCTAAATATGCACCTTTTCCAGAGAATTTACATCCTTCACTTGTAAAGGCTCTCCGTACAAGAGGGATAGAACAACTGTATACCCATCAACGCCAGGCGTTTGATTACGCGATGGAGGGTGTTTCCTTTACTGCCGTTACACCAACAGCGTCTGGAAAATCATATTGCTACCATTTACCGGTACTACAAAAAATATTAGAAGATAAAAATTCACGCGCGATTTATTTATTTCCAACGAAAGCTTTAGCGCAGGATCAGAAAAATGACCTAAATGAACTAATCGAACAAAGCGGTGAGGAAATTTTAAGCTATACGTACGATGGGGATACCGCGCCTGGCATTCGCCAAAAGGTTCGTAAGGCAGGGCATATTGTGATGACAAATCCTGATATGCTTCATTCGGGGATTTTGCCACATCATACGAAATGGGTTTCGCTATTTGAAAATTTACAGTATATCGTCATTGATGAGTTGCATACATATAAAGGTGTGTTTGGCTCGCATGTTGCGCACGTTATTCGAAGATTAAAGCGTATTTGTGAGTTTTATGGCAGTAAGCCGATTTTCATTTGTACATCAGCAACCATTAAAAATCCAAAAGAGTTAGCAGAAGCTTTAACGAATGAAAGCCATGCCTTAATCAGCGATTCTGGAGCGCCAGTTGGGAAAAAGACATTTCTTTTTTATAATCCACCTATCGTCCATAAAACATTTGGCGTGCGTCGAAGTGCTGTTTTAGAGGTGAGCGATCTCGCGAAAAGATTATATACAGCAGGTATTCAAACCATTATTTTTGCTAAAAGTCGTGTGCGAGTAGAAATGATTGTAACGTATTTAAAGGAGCTTACACGCAATAAGCTTTTAGATGAATCGGTGCGAGGTTATCGGGGTGGTTATTTACCATCTGAGCGACGTGTTATTGAACGAGGGCTTCGTGATGGTACTATTCAAACTGTGGTTAGTACAAATGCGCTGGAATTAGGCGTTGATATTGGCCAATTACAAGCTTGTATCATGACAGGATACCCGGGAAATATCGCTAGTGCTTGGCAGCAAGCTGGTCGTGCTGGCCGTCGTCAGGACGAGGCGCTAATCATTTATGTAGCACAATCGGCAGCACTTGACCAGTACGTAGTGAACCATCCACTTTTTTTACTTGGCAGTGCACCAGAGGAAGCGCGTATTTATCCTGAAAATATGTTGATTTTAATGGATCATTTGAAATGTGCAGCGTTTGAGCTACCATTTTCCGTACATGATACGTATGGTGAATATGAGATTCAGGAGTTACTGGAATATTTATCGGAAGAAGGCGTTGTTTTTAAAACGAGTGAGAAGTGGCATTGGATGAGTGACCGTTTCCCGGCACATGACATTAGTCTTCGTTCTGCTTCACAAGAAAATGTTGTGATCATTGATATGACTGTTGCTGCACAAACAAAAGTTATCGGTGAAATGGATCGCCATAGTGCGATGACATTGCTACATGAAGAGGCTATTTATTTGCATCAGGGCATTCAATTTCAAGTCGAAAAGCTAGATTGGGAAGAAAAGAAAGCCTTTGTACGAGAAGTAGATGTCGATTACTATACTGACGCTAATTTAGCGGTCGAGATGAAGGTGCTAGAGGAAGATCGGAGCCGAGATTATCAGGGTGGAGTTATTGGCTTCGGAGATGTTGGCTTAGTCGCGCAGGCAACGATATTTAAAAAAATTCGCTTTGGTACACACGATAATATTGGTTCTGGCCCTATTCATTTACCACCAGATGAAATGCACACAAGCTCTTCGTGGCTATCATTCTCTGCGCTAGAAAAATGGTCGGAGGCGGAGCTAACAGATGCTATGACAGGAGTTGCATATGCGATGAATGCGTTCATACCTTTGTTTATTCAATGTGATAGTAGTGATGTAGCAGTTGTTCCACAGGTAAAGGCAACTCATAATGAGCAACCGACGTTTTTTGTTTATGATAAGTATCCTGGTGGTATTGGTCTAAGTGAAAAAGTTTATGAACTGTGGGAAGAGCTATTATCGAGAACACAGCACCATGTAGTGAGCTGTGCTTGTGAGTCTGGCTGTCCATCTTGTATTGGGGCTCAAGATAGCTTGCAGCAGGGGAAGAAAAAAGTAATAGAGCTGCTTCAAATTTTAAATTAGAGTACAAAGAGGGTTTGATAGGGAAAAGTCTAATACTATTCCTTTAAGCCCTCTTCTTTCATGCGTATAAGTTTACGGTTGCTCTATTTGTAGCGAAAAATATACTCTCGATTATCAGAAAAAGATTTCAATTATTATATAAGGTGTGTTGATTAACTTTATCCACTAAATCCACCCGTACTCTACGACGAAAGTAAAGCGACAAGAGCACTTGTCCAGCCCTTCTGAAAATCGCCTCCTTTTTGTGCAATGGCTAAAAGTTGCACTATGATTACTATAGGTTATACTTGTGGTAAAAACTCAAAATAGTTTACAGCAAGCGAAGAAAAACGTACTACAAGTTTTAGCAATTTTACATGCAGAAAATGAGTGAAGTAAATGTCTTACGAAAATAAAATTTTACAAATGAAAAAAATGCTCGGTAAAAAAACGACAACAACTATAAAAAAAGAGGAAAAACCTGCTTATCAAAAACCTATTGCTCCAAGCTATACTGTGCAGTGGAAAAAGGCGGGCCTGACAGTTGTAGAAAATGATTTCGGTATTGTTTTTAAACGACAAGTGCGTTATCCTTTTAGTTTTCAACATGGTCATTATAAGTTGCAGTCATATTTTGATGCATTAGTAAAATGGCAAGAGGCAAAGTTCGAACATCCATATGCGTTAGAAATGAATGAAAAGGTATTGTTTTTTGATACAGAAACTACTGGCTTAAAGGGTGTAGGTACACAAATTTTTCTTCTGGGCTTTTTAGAAGTGTCAAAAGAAGATGGAAGCTTTATTTTAACTCAATATATTCTAGCCGATCCCGCACATGAGACCGCGTTACTTTTTGAATCAAAGCTTTGGCAAAAAACAGCAACGGTTATTACCTACAATGGAAAAAGCTTTGACTGGCCGCAACTTGAAACACGTTGGACACTCCACCAAAAAGAATTACCTAAATTGCGTACACAGCGGCAAATTGATTTGTTGCATAGTTCAAAGCGTTTATGGAAAAATGATATGGAACGAATGAAATTAAAATCTGTGGAAGAAGAGAAGCTTGGTTTTTCACGCATTGGAGATATACCTGGATATCTTGCACCAATTATTTATTTAGATGCAATCAAAAGCGGTGTTCCAGATGCGCTTATGAAAGTCCTTCTTCATAATGAATGGGATTTACTTTCACTGATTACGCTTTATGTCCATTCTACAAATTTGCTATTTGAAGAGACAAGCGAAGAATCGGCAAAAACGTTTACAAATATCGGGAAATGGTATGCTGATTTAAAAGAGGGTTCACAAAGCGTAAAAGTTTTGGAAAAGGTAACGACCCAATTTGATGCACTTGAAGCAGGCAATGCACAATATTATTTAGCAATCCAGCATAAAAGAAATAAAAAGTTTAGTGAAGCAATCGATGCATTTGTGGCTGCTCTCCATTTCGTTGATCTACGAAAAAAGTTGCATGTATTAGAACAGCTCGCTATGATATATGAGCATCAAATGAAAGATTATGATCAGGCCATTTATTATACGCAAGAGGGCATAAAATTAATTAAGAATGAGCAATGGAGAGTAGAACAAAAGCAGAAATGGGAAATTTCGTGGGAAAAGAGGTTACTCAGGTTAGGAAATAAGAAATAATTTCCCAGGTAAACGCAAGAAACGACAAGTTTAGCCTTACATTTGATGTTTTCAGACGATATAATGTGATGAAGTATGCTATAATGTAACGCATGTAGTGTGAGGAAGGGCGATGTGAATGGATATTAAATTAACGTCAAAAATGATCCTTGAAAAGGAATTTAAGAAAAATTTTAAAGGCTACAATGTAGAAGAAGTCGATTCATTTCTTGATGAGATAATACAAGACTATGAAGCGTTTGAAAAAGTGGTGGCCCAACTTCGTGAAGAAAATAAACAGTTAAAAGAAGAAATTGATAATACTCCTAAGAGACAACCTGTCGCATCGGCTACTGGTACGACAAACTTTGATATTTTAAAACGTCTTTCGAATTTAGAGAAACACGTATTCGGAAGTAAGTTGTACGAATAATTTTTTGTCAAATATATTGTATTTATCATAAAACTCTAGTATAATCTTTTTATCATCATGAAATTCTGGTAATCGCTGCGGCGCTAGACGTCGTAGAGGAAAGTCCATGCTCGCACGGTTCTGAGATGACCGTAGTGTTCGTGCTTACTGAAAAAATAAGGTAAGGCAGCTGTAAAGGCTGACGGCGGAAGGAAAACCTAAGTCTTAATGATATGGTTGAAACTTCCTGAAAGTGCCACAGTGACGTAGCTTGCTTGGAAACATGCAAGGTGGAACGAGGTAAACCCCACGAGTGAGAAACCCAAATTATGGTAGGGGCACTCTCTTGAAGGAATTGAACGGATAGAGGGACAGAGTTCGCTCTGTAGATAGATGATTACTACCCGGCCGTACGAGGCGATAGCTGTTTGAGTACTCGGGAACAAAACATGGCTTATGGAATTTTTTGATGCTTATTTATGAAATGACAAGCGCTCTCCAATTTGGTGGAGAGCTTTTCTTTTGAATAAAGTAAGAAAAAGTTACTTGTTAATCATGTCTAGGCATGCGCGATATACGTTTGAGAATAAGGCTGTACACTGTTGGTCATGCCTCTGTCGCTACGATTCGAAACATAAACATCTAATAAACTGTTATCGCAACGATGTACATATTGTCTACATACGAGTAGACTGGCGCAAAAGCGCTTTTCTAAAAAATGAGGGTAGTAAAGAGAGATAGGATGGAGCAGAAACATGAACGGTGTGAACGATAGTCTGGAGAAGCTAAATTCGATTTCCAAATATCCTACTGCATTAATGACAAAAATCTTCGAAAATGTATCGGAAGGCATCATGATTACGGATAAAGAGAAAAGAATAGAATTGGTCAATCCTGCATTTGAATTTGTTACCGGCTATAAGCGTAATGAAGTGATTGGAAAAACGCCAGCCGTTCTACAGTCAGGTGTTCATGAATTGCAATTCTATTTAGATATGTGGCAAAAGATACGACAAGAAGGCAATTGGCAGGGGGAAATATGGAATCGCCGTAAAACCGGAGACGTATATCCAGAATGGTTAACAATTGTTGGTGTAGCCAATGATGAGGGAGAAATTACAAATTACTGTGGTATTTTCTCAGATTTGTCTGAAAGAAAAATAGTAGAAAATGAACTAGAAAAGCGTTTATTAACTGACTCATTAACGGAAGTATCAAATCGATTTGCATATATTGAAAGAATGGATAATCTATTAGAATCAACTTCTACTATTTCTCATTCAGTACAGCATGCAGTCTATTTTTTAGATTTAGATCGATTTAAGCAAATTAATGATACGTTAGGTCATGCAGTCGGAGATACCATTCTAGTCGAAGTGGCGAAACGCTTAAAAACATTGTTAAAAAATAAAGATATCATTGCTAGATATGGCGGTGACGAATTTATTATTACGTTAACAAACGTGAAGAATGCTAAAGAAGCCGCAAATTTTGCTGAACAAATTATTGGGATTATTGAACAGCCTTTGGATATTAATGGTCAAGATATTTTTATTTCTACGAGTATTGGTATCAGTATGTATCCATTAGATGGTGAAGCAACGGAGCAATTGATTCATTGCGCTGACAAGGCAATGACTTATTCAAAAAAGAATGGGCTTAACGACTATGCGTTTTATTTTGATGAATTGAAGACTGACTCTCAGCGTGTTTTATTATTAGATTCAGAACTACGAAGAGCCATCGAAAACCGAGAATTTGAGCTGCATTTCCAACCTAAAATATCTATGGAAAATGAAGAGATTCAAGGATTAGAGGCACTTGTTCGTTGGAATAGTGAAAGATTAGGATTTGTCTCTCCAGCAGAATTTATTCCTTATGCAGAGGAAACAGGATTAATCATTCCTTTAAGTGAAGTGATCATAGAAAAAGCTTGTGAGGCAGTTATAGAGATGCGTCAAGGTGGCTACAAAACGCCAGTTGCTATTAATATTTCAAGCATTCACTTTAAGCAACAAAACTTTTTAGACTCTGTTCAGTCAATATTAGAGCGTTATAACACACCTGCTAACAATTTTGAAATCGAAGTTACAGAACGTACTGTGATGAACAGTGCCAATGAAACGGTTAGCAAGCTTGTGCAACTGAAGAAAATGGGCTTTAAAATTTCTATTGATGATTTTGGGACAGGTTATTCGTCTCTTAGTTATTTAGTTCGCTTCCCCCTTGATTATTTAAAAATCGATCGCAGCTTCATTCAGCATATTGGCTCACTCGATGAAAAACAGGCAGTAGTGGATGCGATAATTCAAATGTCGCATCGCCTAAAAATGAAAGTTGTTGCTGAAGGTGTAGAACAAGCACAACAAGTGGATATACTACGTAAAATGAACTGTGATATAATTCAAGGTTATTATTACAGCAAACCGTTGCCACTTCACGAACTTATTGAGTTTATGGAGTATTGGGAAATTGAACATCAAGGAAGGAATTAGTGTATGGCAAACTATAAATTAGTAGCAACTGCTGCAATGGGATTAGAGTCGATTGTAGCACAAGAGGTACAGGCATTAGGTTATGAAACAACAGTCGATAACGGTAAAGTGTATTTTGAAGGTGACGAGACGGCCATTGCACGAACAAACTTATGGCTACGTGTAGCTGACCGAGTAAAAATCGTTGTAGGACAGTTTCCTGCTAAATCTTTTGAACAGTTATTTGAAAGTGTAAAAGCTCTACCTTGGGAAAAATACTTACCAGTTGATGCGGCTTTCCCAGTATCGGGGAAATCTGTTAAATCCAAATTATTTAGTGTACCCGATTGTCAGGCAATTACTAAAAAAGCAATTGTAGAGCGCATGAAACAACATTATAAGCGTTTAGGATTTTTAGATGAATCTGGTGCAACTTATAAAATTGAAGTTTCAATTTTAAAAGATGTGGCTACACTTACTATTGATACTTCGGGTGCGGGCTTGCATAAGCGTGGTTATCGTCAAGCACAGGGCGAAGCACCATTAAAAGAAACATTAGCAGCGGCACTTGTACAAATTTCAAAGTGGAATCCGAATCGACCATTTGTTGATCCATTCTGCGGTTCAGGTACAATTGCATTAGAAGCAGCAATGTTTGGACAAAATATTGCACCGGGCTATAATCGTGAATTTATATCAGAGAATTGGCCATGGATGAAGGCAAAAATTTGGGATGCAGTGCGAGATGAAGCGGATAGCTTAGCGAACTATGATCAGCCATTAGAAATTATCGGGTCTGATATAGATCATCGTATGGTGAGTATTGCACAAGAAAATGCACTAGAAGCAGGTTTTGGTGATATGATGACGTTCAAGCAAATGCAAGCACGTGATTTTACAACACTGCTAACAGATGGTGTTATGATTGGTAATCCACCATATGGAGAGCGTATTGGCGACATCGAAGTCGTGGAACAGGTAATTCGTGATTTAGGAAAAGTTATGAAAAACTATCCGACTTGGTCTGTATACATGTTGTCTTCAATGAAAAACTTTGAGGAATTGTACGGTCGTCAATCGACGAAGAAGCGTAAATTATTCAATGGCTTTATTGAAACGAATTATTACCAGTTCTGGGGACAAAAGTCTAAAAGAGATTAACAAACGGTAACGGAAGATAAGAATTTTTCTTATCTTCCGTTTCGTCGCGTATAATAGGAACAGATAGTTAGAGGGGGAACGTCAATTGCGTAAATCTTTACCATTTGTATTAACGAAGGACCGCTCATTTTTTGAGTCATTAGGTGACTGGATGGGGGACGTCCTTTACGATGAATTACCTGAAAAGGGCTTTGAATGCCGTGATGAACAAATTTTTATGGCATATCAAATTGAGCAGGCCTTAAAAGAGAAAAACGTGCTTTTTGCAGAGGCAGGTGTAGGGACTGGGAAAACAATTGCCTATTTACTACCTGCAGTATCTTATGCACGCTATACTGGAAAACCAGCTCTGATCGCATGTGCTGATGAAACCTTAATCGATCAGCTAGTAAAAGAGGGCGGCGATATTTATAAGCTACAAAAAACGTTAGGTCTTGAAATTGATGTTCGCTTAGCAAAGTCACGAGACCAATATTTATGTTTAAAGCGTTTTGAGGAAGCTGAAAAAGTAGTGTCCGATGAATGGATCGACGATATTGCGTTTTCTATACCTGATGGAGTATATGCACAAGGCTCGATGATTGCTATACAACCTTATGGTGAACGTAGTGATTATCCAACTGTCAGTGATGAAGATTGGCAAAAAGTAAACTACAACTCGATTATGCAGTGTTCAGTATGTGACCTACGTAATCGATGTGGTCAAACATTACATCGTGCACATTATCGTAAATCGGCGGATCTCATTATTTGTTCACAAGATTTTTTAATGGAGCATTTAGCTACAAAGGATTCTCGTGAACGTGAAGGGCAATTAGCTTTATTACCTGAAGTGTCAATGATGGTGCTAGATGAAGGCCATTTATTAGAATATGCCGCACAAAAAGCAATGACGTATAAAGTACAGGCGACAACAATTGTTACATTGTTAGAGCGTTTAATGGTAGATGGTGTGCGAGAACGTACATTATATGCGATGGAAAAATTACAAGATGACCATGAGTTATTTTTTGACCAGCTACGAGATGATCTAGTAGCTTCTGAAGAAGAGCGTAAACGTATTAATAAATCGCCAAATTTATTGAAATACGGTAAACAACTTATTGCTGATGTTGAAACATTACTCGAGGAACTTGTCTTTGAATCTGAAATGTATATGATTCCAGAGTATGAATTAAATATGGCAGAGGAGTATTTAGAACAATACGAGGCATCCTTACGTATTTTCATAGCGCAGGGAGATGCAGTCGATTGGTTAGAGGAAACTGATGGAGAGGAAACGCTCGTAATTATGCCGCGTCTCATCACAGAAGTTTTAGAAGAAAAATTATTCTCTAAAAAACTTCCAATAATATTCTCTTCAGCAACTTTATCAGTCAACAAAGATTTCTCCTATATTGCTTATAGCTTAGGAATTCGCGATTATCAATCGTTTTCTGTTCCATCTCCATTCGATTATGAAGAAGTTATGCGAATTTATTTACATGAGCTATCTCAAAAGGGGAAAACGGCGCGTGTTCAACAGCTATTACGTGACGGTGAAAAAACATTAATTTTGTTTAAATCAAAACAAGCAATGTTAGATTTCAAAGCAGAGTTACCTCTTATGGAACGGATGTATGTAGCGTTTGAGGGGGACCGTGAACTATCAGGAATTGTTCGTGATTTCCAAGAAGGCACCATCAAAACATTATGCTCCTATCATTTATGGGAAGGTCTAGATTTGCCGGAGGAGGCATTAACACGAGTTATTATTTATGATTTGCCTTTCCCACCACATGATCCATTATTTGATGCGAAACGTACATTTGCAGAAAATCCATATGAAGAAGTGGAATTACCGTTTATGCAACTTCGTTTACAGCAAGGAATGGGGCGTTTAATTCGTACTTCAAACGACCATGGAGATATTCATATCTTGTTAAATGAAGAAGAAGCAAAGCAACGTGAAACATTTGAAAATATATTAGCCGTTACACCAGAAATAAAGTAGAAAAAAGCGAGTTTGCATCTGTTGCAATCTCGCTTTTTTATATATTAATATAATATTTTTATCGTGAGATAATGATGAGATTGAAAAAAAGTGTTGAATATTTCTCTTTTAAGCTATATAGTTCTTTGTAATGTAACGAAAATTATTAAAATAAATTATTTTTTATATTGAAAATAATTTTGCAAAAGGTTTATAATGATGACAAGAAATTTCAAGAATAATCAACGTTAATTTTTGATTATTCTATGATAGGGGGTTTGAGCCTGTCGAACATTCAATCGCTGTGCCAAAAATTTACGAGCTTATCTGCAACAGATGTAGAAAAGTTAATAGAAATAGAAGCTACATTATCGTATTATGCTGAGTTGACAGATTGTTATATGTTCATAGATTGCATGCTGGAAAACTTACCACATGCAATTGTTGTGGCAGAAGCTTTCCCAAAAACAGAAAGAGGCTTATACGAAAAATCTGTAATTGGCAAATTTGTCTTTGAAAGCTTCGAGCCAGCAGTATTTGCTGCTTTTAAAAATAAAGAAAAATCATCAATTACTAGAGCAATCACACAGGAAGGTATAACGGTTGAACAAAACGTTGTCCCTCTCTTTAATAACCACCAACAGGTTATTGCAGTGTTAATCCAGGAAAAAAAGGTGGAAATGCAAACAACACCTAAAGATGATTTTCGTCATATGCCTTTTGCATTAATTGAGCATATTGTAGAGCCAAATTCTCAACCGATTCCAGTAGTTTCTGATTTGCTAGTTGAATCAATTATTCTCACAAATCATGAAAATAAAGTGATCTATAGCAATCCTGCAGGTTACCGATTTATATCGGAACTAACAGGGCTAGAACGTTTTGACAACGTTGCATTGAATAAGATTTTACCTTTTTTACAGGAGGTCTATGATAAAGGCGATGATGTCTTTTTCTTAGAAATTACGATTGATCGTAAATCCTTTATTGTAAAGAAAATTCCTATTCGTGATCAAAACGATAGAGTGACACTCCTCATTATTCATGATCTTACAGAGCTTAAGCTAAAAGAAAATGAACTAATGATGAAAACATTTGCTATACGAGAAATTCACCACCGAGTGAAAAATAATTTACAGACAGTTACAAGTCTATTGCGCTTGCAAATGCGAAATGACTTGTCAGCTTCAAGTGCAAGTGCTTTTCAAGAGGCGTTAAATCGAATATATAGTATTTCATCAGTTTATGAACTTATTTTAGAAAATGAGGATAACGCTGAAGAGAAAGTAGACGTTATCGCGTTGGCTAAAAAAATTGGACATAAAATGGTTGGGACATCCAACACACCATCTATTCAGTTGACTTTTCATGATGATAATGTACAGTTATTTTGTCATTCTAAAAAAGCTGTTTCGCTCGCGTTAATCATTTGTGAGCTACTGCAAAATGCACTGAAATATGCTTTTACTGGTCGTGAGGAGGGTACAATCAATATTCAATTTCAACAGGATGCTTCCACTATTTCACTTTATATTTCTGACAATGGCGTTGGAATGCAAGAGGTGAAGGCATCATTTGGAATGGAGATTATTACAAGGCTTGTTGAATATGATTTAGCTGGCACATTTTCAATTATCCCTAGTGAACAAGGTACACATACTCAAATTCAGTTCCCTGTAAGTGAGGAGGTATTTATCCTAAATGACTAGGAAAGTTATGATTGTCGAAGATGAGTCACTTATTGCCATTGATTTGAAGTTTATGCTAGAAGATAACGGCTACGAAGTGGTAGCACAAGCGAATAATGGAGAATCGGCAATTGAGTTGGCTTTTACACATAAGCCACAGTTAATCTTAATGGACATTAAAATGCCAAAGCTAGATGGTTTGAAGGCAAGCAAAATTATTGAACAGCAGCTCGGTATACCGGTGCTATTTATATCAGCTTATAGTGAAAAAGAATTGTTACTGTATATGAAGCAGGACAATATTTTAGGCTATGTTATGAAACCGTTTTCTGAGAGGAATGTCCTTCCGGCGTTGGAAGTGGCATTTCACCAGATTGATAAGTTCAACCGTCTAAACGGGGAATTGCTGCATAAACAAACAGAATTAGAAAAGCGAAAAATAATCGAACGAGCAAAAGGTTTGCTAATGCAGTCAGAGAACCTTAGCGAGGACGAAGCTTATAAAAAAATTCGCAATGAGAGTATGCAGACTCAACAGGAAATGGCGCTTATTGCAAGGCGCATTATCAATACATTACAAGTAAATAGTTAAAGCAAAGACGCTTTAAAGAGAATTCCTCTTTAATGCGTCTTTTTTTATCTTCATTCAGAGATGTTTTCTGTGGCGAAAACAAAGCGCCAGCCACAAGTGTTTTCTGTGCGAAAGCGCAGCGACAGCAACAATTACGCCAAGGCGAAATTGATAAATAGAAAAATTAAAGGGGGGATGAGTAGGATGGCAATGGTAGGAACGGTGATCGTTTATATTATTATGACCTGTGCAGTTTTAGGGGCAATCGGAGCAATTCGAGATGCTGAATATGGAATCGGGAAAGAGTTTATGAATGGTATTCATACGGTTGGACATATTTTTGTACCTGCTGCAGGGATCATGGCTGCTATACCTTACTTAACGTGGTTTATAAGTCATTTTATTAGTCCGATTTTTGAATTGATTGGTGCAGATCCAGCAATTGCAGCAACGACAATTTTAGCCTCGGACATGGGAGGATACCAATTAGCGAATGCGTTAAAAGAGTCTTATGAAGGATGGGTTATGGCTCTAGTTGTCGGATTTATGTCAGGCGCAACAATCGTGTTCTCTATTCCGATGGGACTTGCCATGTTAGATAAGCGTGATCATAAATATATGGCTTTAGGTATTATGGCAGGTGTTTTAACAATTCCGATTGGAGCATTTATTTCTTCCATCATGATTGTGACGTTTAATACAGATGTTCGTGAAGTGATTAGTACAACAGCTGCACCAACATACGTGTTTGCCATTTCTGTTTTACAAATATTAATTAATTTATTGCCTTTATTTATTTTCGTAGTGTTAATTGCGCTAGGTCTTAAACTAATTCCGAATGGCATGATCAAAGGTTTCATGATTTTTGGACGCGTGATGGATGCTGCTATCAAGCTTGTGCTAGTGTTCTCGATTGTAGAAATATTCACAGGTGTTTTCACCAAAATTTTTGGTGCGTGGGGCTTTGATCCGATCATGGCAGATGAAATCGATCAATTCCGGGCATTAGAAACAGCAGGGTATATCGGTATTATGTTATCGGGTGCATTCCCAATGGTGTACTTAATAAGAAAATATGCATCGAAACCTCTAGAAGCAGTAGGTGGAAAATTAGGCTTATCATCAGTAGGAAGCGCAGGTCTTTTAGCGACGATTGCCAATATTTTAGCCATGTTTACACTCGTTCGACATATGCCGCCGAAAGATAAGGTTATTAACATTGCCTTTGGTGTTTGTTCAGCATTCCTACTAGGAGATCATTTATCGTTTACGGCTAATTTCCAGCCGACAATTATTTTACCTGTTATTACTGGTAAGTTTTTAGCGGGTGTGATCGCTATTATTTTAGCCTATAAATTATCTGTTCCAACAGCTCTAAGGCTAGAACAAGAGGATCGCAAGGCAGGCATTATTAAAGAAGGTGAATATTTAACAGATAAAAATCTTGAAAGGAGTGATGATGTGTGAGTGAAGAAAAGAAACGCTTTATTCAGGAGTTTGTGCCAGGAAAGCAACTAACATTGAGTCATCTAATAGCAAATCCTGATCCTGAGATGTTTCAAAAGCTCGGCATTCAAGAAGCCGGTGCACTAGGCATCATGACTTGTACACCGAGTGAAACAGTTATTATCGCAGGAGATTTAGCAACAAAGGCAGCCAATGTAAGACTAGGATTTTTAGATCGCTTTACTGGCAGTCTCGTTATTGTTGGTAGTGTTTCCGAGGTTGAAATGGCGATGTTAGAGATTAATCGTTTTCTATCAGAGATGCTAGGCTATACGCCATCAAAAATAACCAAGTCATAGGATGTGCTGTATGAAAAATCGAGTAATGATCATAGGTGGTGTGCAAGCAGGTAAGTCGACACTGATGAATGCGTTATTGGGGAAAGATAGACAAGCCAATAAAACACAGGCGCTCGTTTATGATGACTGGATAGTTGATACACCCGGAGAATATATAGAAAATCCGATGTATTACAGAAACATTATGGCGACATCGCTTGAAGTGACACATGTGATTTATTTGCAGGATGCCACCTCATCAAAGAGTGTTTTTCCTCCGCAATTTAGCTTAGGAATTCCCAAAATACAAATTGGTGTCATTACAAAAATTGATGCACCCCTTGCAGATGTAGAAAGAGCAGTATCGCTATTACAAAATGTCATGACGCATGGTCCTATTGTGAAAACCTCTTCGTGGCAAAAGCTAGGTATTAAATTTATTGCACCACTTATACAGCTCAGTACTGAGGAAGAAATTCGTCAATTTGTGAAGGATCGTGATAGTCCTTATCTCATGTATTGCCCGTAGTGGCGAGAGGGGAGAGTAAATTGAAGACAGAAAAAATTTATAGTGCAGGCATTGATATTGGTACAAGTACAACAAAGATGGTTGTCAGTAGTTTTCTGTTGAAAAACGTTGCAGGTGTAACGCATGTGCCACGCATAGAAATTATTGAAAAAACGATTTTGCATCAAAGTCCAATTATTAGAACACCGTTTATCAATAAAGAAATTATCGACATGGAAAAAATCGAGCAATTTATTTTTCAGCAATATCAATTGGCTCACATTTCACCGGCAGATATTTCAACAGGTGCCATTATCATAACAGGCGAATCTGCCACAAAGGAAAATGCCAGCGAGGTTGTTCATGCGATTGCAGATACAGCCGGGCACTTTTTAGTTGCTACTGCTGGACCTGATTTGGAAGGGATAATTGCGGCAAAAGGCGCAGGTACATTACAGCAATCTAAAAATACTGCCAAAGTTATCGCTAACATCGATATCGGTGGTGGTACAGCAAATATTGCGGTAATGCAATTCGGAGAAGTAATGGGTACGTGTACATTGCATGTCGGTGGAAGACTTATAGAATTTCAGAATGGCATTGTTCAATCGATTTCACCACCCATTATGAAACTAATGGAGAAATGGTCAAAGCCATTAACGGTTGGTGATTCAGCAGAAGATGTACGTGTCATACAACTAATACAAGAAATGGCGGATATAGTAGCGATGACGCTAAGCGGACAATTAACAGAAGAACAGCATCCTTTATTGCTAGGACATTTGCCAACTTGGGATAAACCAATTGATGCAATCGTTTTTTCCGGTGGGGTAGCTGCCTGTATTTATGAAAATGAATGTATAAATCGACAGTATGATGATATCGGTGAAAAATTGGCAAAAAAGCTTTTACAGCATGAACAGCTACAATCCTTTTTATGGTTAAAACCAGAGGAAACAGCGAGGGCAACAGTGACTGGTGCGGGTACGCAAACAACTGAGATTAGTGGTGCAACGATTCAGGTAGATGCGGAAGTATTGCCTTTGAAAAATGTGCCTGTTTTCAATTGCCATATGGATACGCACAGCAAAGAATTCGACTATGCGGTGAAAACAGCTGTTGCACGAGCTGAGGCTCTCTTTTCTATACAGGAGAATCGTTCTCCGTTTGCACTTTATTTTAGTCATTTACCCTATTTAAGCTTCCAGGATGTCCATATATTATGTGAGGCCATTTTGAAGCACTTAGCTATGAGAAGCTCCAAGGAAATACCAATTATCATAGTCATTCAATCAGATTATGCAAAGGTTATTGGGCAAACGATACGAGCAATCAATCAAACAGTTCCCATCATTTGCATCGATCAAATCAAAGTAGAAACAGGTGATTATATTGACATTGGGGAAGTACTACCATCTGGTGTTGTCCCAGTCGTTGTAAAAACACTTGCTTTCCATTCAAAGTAAGGAGGATGAATGTGAATCTATCGGTGATATTTGGTGGAGAAAAATATAATTTTAATTCATTAAAAGATGTAATGGCTAAGGCCAATGAAGAAAAATCAGGAGATCAGCTAGCTGGAATCGCGGCTGAATCTGTACAGCAACGAATTGCGGCAAAGGCCGTTCTCAGTGAGCTGTTAGTGAAGGATATAAGAGAAAATCCATTAGTTCCTTCTGAAAATGATGAAGTATCACGCATTATTGAAGGTGATATCAATGAGCAAATTTATGGAGAAATTAAAAACTGGAGTATCGAGCAACTAAGAGAATATATTTTATCCAACGAAACAGGCGACCGGGAATTAAAACGCTTAAGCAAGGGCATGAATTCAGAAATTATTGCGGCCGTTACTAAGCTAATGTCTAACTTAGATCTCGTCCATGCTGCCAATAAAGTAGAAATACTGTCAACTTGTAATATTACGATCGGACAAAAGGGCACACTTTCCTCAAGATTACAGCCGAATCATCCAACAGACAATATTGACGGGATTATTGCCTCATTAAAAGAAGGATTGTCCTATGGTATTGGCGATGCAGTCATTGGAATTAACCCAGTAGATGACTCAGTTGAAAGTGTGAAAAAAGTATTGCAAGCCACAAAGGAATTTATCAATGATTGGTCGATTCCTACACAAAACTGTGTGTTAGCACATATTACAACACAAATGAAAGCTATTAAACAAGGGGCACCAGCCGATATGATTTTCCAAAGTATTGCTGGAACGGAAATTGCCAATCGCTCGTTCGGCATTTCTGCTGACTTAATAAGAGAAGCAGAAGAGCTTGTGAAAAAGCAAGGAACAGGAACAGGTCCGAACTTATTCTATTTTGAAACTGGACAAGGTTCGGAGCTATCTGCTGAGGCACATAGGGGTATTGACCAAGTAACACTTGAATCGCGCAATTACGGCTTTGCTAGACATTTTAATCCGTATATTGTGAACACGGTTGTTGGCTTTATTGGACCCGAGTATTTATACAATAACAAACAGGTTATACGTGCAGGACTAGAAGATCACTTTATGGGCAAAATGCACGGCATCCCAATGGGCGTTGATATTTGTTACACGAACCATATTAAGGCAGACCAAAATGATGTTGAAGATTTAAGTGTTTTACTAACAGCAGCTGGTGTCAATTTTATTATCGCTGCACCTATGGGCGACGATATCATGCTGAATTATCAGTCCATGAGCTTCCATGATGTCGCTACATTACTTCAAACATTTGGTAAAAAACCAGCACCTGAATATCTAGCGTGGTTAGAAAAAATGGGCATTTATGAAAATGGTCGTCTATCTGCAAGAGCTGGCGATTTATCTATATTTGAAAGGTAGGTGAGTCAATTGAATGACCAACTAGTATCGATGATTACTCAGCTCGTAATGGAAAAGATGGGCAATAATGCGTTAGACAAATCTTCTCATGACATAGAAGTGCTAACAGAAGACCAAAAGGAACCACTTATTAAGTTTCACGATACAGTAGCTAATGCTAAGTATGCTGATGAAGTAGCAAGTCCGAGCGTAACAGAACAATCTAATGAACCACTAATTAGACTTTATCATACTGAATCAAGTAATCATGAACAATCATATTACAGTGCAAGTAATGATGAATCGACTTACACTTCAGTACCTATCACAGCTTTTAAATTTGAAGAGGATGAAGTGTCTGAAAGTGTTCAAGCTGCAAAAAAGCATACACCAGCAAGAATAGGTGTTGGCAGAGCTGGAACAAGACCTAAAACAAAAACTTGGCTAAAGTTCCGACTCGATCATGCGGCAGCAGTAGATGCAGTATATGGAGAAGTGACAGAAGGGCTACTACAAAAGCTCGATGTCTTTCAAGTAACATCAAGAGTGACAGATAAGGAAGAATACATTACTAGACCGGATTTAGGTCGTCGTTTATCAGATGAAGCAAAGACACTTATTCAATCGAAGTGTAGAAAAAACCCAAAGGTACAAATCATTATTTCTAACGGATTAAGTGCAAGTGCGATTGAAGAAAATGTGCAAGATGTTTACTTAGCGTTACAGCAAAGTCTTAGTAATTTAAATATTGAAATAGGAACTACTTTCTATATTGATAAAGGGCGTGTTGCTCTTATGGATGAAATTGGCGAGCTTTTACAAGCAGAAGTAATCGTTTATTTAATAGGTGAGCGTCCAGGACTTGTATCTGCTGAGTCAATGAGTGCCTATATATGCTATCAACCTAGAATGGGCACTGTAGAAGCAGATCGAATGGTCGTTTCGAATATTCATAAAGGTGGTATCCCGCCATTAGAGGCAGGTGCATATTTAGGAACAGTCGTTCAAAAAATATTGCATTACAAGGCAAGTGGAGTAGGTCTTGTGGCAAAAGAAAGTTAGGGGGCCAAACAATGAATCCTCAAAAAATTATGGCAGAAATTTTGGCAATGCAAATCATTCCAAGAGTGAATAATGAATTAGCAGAGCAATTAGATTTAAAGCCATATCACAATAGCATTGGACTCGTAACTCTAACAATAGATGATGTTGGATATGTAGCGCTGGACGAGGCTACGAAAAAAGCAGATGTTGATGTTGTTTATGCAAAAAGCTTCTATGCTGGAGCGGCACACGCATCTGGGCCATTATCTGGTGAGGTCATTGGCATCATTGCTGGTAGCTCGCCTGATGAAATACGCAGTGGTTTCGATGCGATTCAGCAGAAAATCCAGTTTGATACGTATTTTGAAGCCATTCTTCAAAATGAAAGCCACGCTCTTTTTGCACATACTGTAGCGAGCTGTGGTACGTATTTGGCAGAGCTAGCAAACGTAAAGGTTGGAACAGCCCTTGCATATTTAATTGCACCGCCACTTGAGGCTGTAGTTGGTTTAGATGCTGCATTAAAAGCGGCAGATGTAGAGTTAAAGGTTTTCTTTGGTCCACCATCTGAAACCAATTTCGGTGGCGGTTTAGTAAGTGGTAGCCAATCTTCCTGCCAAGCTGCTGCTAATGCTTTTAGAGAAGCTATTGAAATTTTAGCGAGAAACCCAGTTGTTTAGAAAGGAGGGGCTTTAGTGGCCACACTAGATAAAGATTTATTAGCAATTCAAGAAATGAGAGACGCCGTGAGACATGCCAATATGGCACAGGCTGCTTACATGCAGTATTCACAGCAGCAAGTTGATCATATCATCAAGGCTGTTGCAGATGCCGCATTTAAAGAGGCAGAACGTTTGGCAAATATGGCCGTTCAAGAAACAGGAATGGGCATACCTAATCATAAAAAAATGAAAAATGAGGTAGCCTCTAGAGATGTCTATGAAGATATTAAAGATTTGAAGACTGTTGGTGTCGTTGGTGTCGATCGAATGAAAAAAGTGACAGAGATTGCTAGTCCGTTTGGAGTCATCGCGGGCATTGTACCAACGACAAATCCAACATCAACAGCAATCTTTAAAACACTTATCTCATTGAAAACTAGAAATGGTCTCGTACTAAGCCCACACCCATATGCGGTTAATTGTACAAAGGAAGCTTTAGAGATTTGTAGAGTAGCTGCAGAACAAGCAGGAGCACCAGAAGGATTGCTACACTGTTTAACAATGTCTTCTATGGAAGCTACGCAGCAATTAATGAAGCACCCAGATATTCACTTAATTTTAGCGACTGGTGGTGGTGCACTAGTAAAAGCAGCCTATAGTTCAGGCAAACCTGCTTATGGTGTAGGACCAGGAAATGTGCCAGCTTACATTGAAAAATCGGCGAATATATCCAAATCTGTTCGCCAGCTTGTCCAAAGTAAGTCTTTTGATAACGGTACAATTTGTGCTACAGAACAATCGATTATTGTAGATAAAGTCATTGCCGAACAAGTTTTAACAGAGCTAAAGAAAAACAACGCTTATATTTTGAGTGATGAAGAGAAGGTGAAGATGGAGAAGTTGATTTCTCCTATCCCTGGGAAGGTAAATCCTCAAATTGTAGGTAAGTCAGCAGCTTGCTTAGCTGATTCTATCGGTATTACCGTGCCGGAAGATACAAAAGTACTTGTTGGTATGGAAACGATGATTGGCAAAAACATTCCATTTTCACTGGAAAAACTATCACCGATATTTGCGTTATACACTGTCGAGGACAGTACAGAGGCAAAACAGGTGATGATTGATTTATTAAACATAGGTGGACGCGGGCATACATGCTCGATTCATACAGAAAATACAGCTTTAGCTGAGCAGTTTTCAGTTGAATTACCGGTGTCTAGAATTGTTGTTAATACATTATCATCCATCGGCGCTGTTGGTGGAACTACTGGATTGGCCCCATCCTTTACATTAGGGTGTGGTACGTTTGGTGGCAATATTACGTCCGATAACATTACAGCGAGACATTTATTGAATATTAAACGTATGGCTTACGGCATTAAAGATGTAGAAGTGCCAAAACCAGAATTTTTAGCAAAACCAGTAGTAGAGAATATCAAGGCACAAGATCCATCTTTGGATACAGCAGTAGTTCAACAAATTGTTGATCAAGTATTAAAACAAATAACATTACAAAATAAATAATTTGGAGGAATGACAAATGAGTACAGCATTAGGAATGGTAGAAACAAAAGGATTAGTAGGAGCAATTGAAGCAGCAGATGCAATGGTGAAGGCTGCTAGCGTTAATTTAGTAGGAAAAGTACATGTTGGTGGCGGTATTGTCACTGTATTAGTTCGTGGTGATGTCGGCGCAGTAAAAGCAGCTACAGACGCAGGTGCAGCAGCGGCCCAACGTGTTGGAGAACTTCTATCAGTTCATGTAATCCCACGCCCACACCATGAATTAGAATTAATTTTACCAAAAGCAGAAGCTTAATTTTATTTCTGTCCAGACAAGGGCGACGGAAAGAAAAAGTCGGAGTGACGGATAGAAGTCAAAGCGACGGAATGAAGATCCGAGGCGACGGAAGGTAGTCAAAGCGACGGAAAGAGGGTCCGAAGCGACGGAAAGAATCATCGAAGTGACGGATAGAAAAGCCGAAGCGGCGGAAAGAAGTGCCAAAGTGACGGAAAGAGGGTCCGCAGCGACGGAAAGAATCCCAGGAGCGACGGATAAAAATCAAAGTGACGGATAGAAGGTCCGAGGTGACGGAAAGAATCCTCGAACCGACAGATAGAACATCATAAACGGAAGGGCAGGATGTTACACATTGCGTCTCATCCTGCTTCATTTCCTATAACAATATAGCGAAATAGATATAGAGGTGGCTAACTTGAATACAGCGACAAAAACATTTCCTGTGGCCATTTCAGCTCGTCATATACATGTCAGTGAAGAAGATTTACAGGCACTTTTTGGTCCGAATGCAGCGCTAACGAAGGATTTTGATCTTTCGCAGCCAGGACAGTTTGCAGCTAAAGAGCGTGTCTCTATTGAGGGACCAAAAGGTATTCTTCACAATGTACGTGTATTAGGTCCTGTAAGAGCGGCAACACAGGTGGAAATTAGTCGAACAGATGCAATGAAATTAGGATTAACCCCTCCTTTGAGACAATCGGGTGATATTGAAAGTTCAGCTGGCATCAAATTAATCAATCAAGAACAAGAAATTATCATTAAGCAGGGAGTCATTATTGCACAGGCACATATTCATATGACGGAAGAAGATGCGTTAGCATTGGACGTTCAAAATAATGAATTAGTATTTGTTGAAGTTGATAGTGAGCGACCTGTGACATTTCGAGGGGTTGTAGTTCGTGTATCAAACGATTTTAGTTTAGAGATGCATATCGATACAGATGAAGCAAATGCTGGCTTTATTGAACAACAAGCCCAAGGAAGAATTATTAGATCATTGACATAAGGAGGAGGTTAGATGCAGGAAAATTTAATCCAAGAAATTGTTGAAGAAGTATTACAACAAGTTTTAAAAAATCAGCCTTCCTCTCAGCATGACGGAAAGATCCCTGTCGGTGTATCAGCACGACATGTTCATCTTGCTCAAGCGGAAGTGGAGCAGCTTTTTGGTGAAAACTATCAATTAACACCTAAGTTTGAGCTTTCGCAGCCAGGACAATTTGCTGCTGAGGAAACAGTTGTTATTGCTGGTCCGAAGGGATCTATTGAACGAGTACGCATTTTAGGCCCTGCTCGTTCATTATCTCAAGTAGAAATTAGCTGGACAGACGCGATGAAATTAGGGGTTAAGCCACCTTTAAGGGTATCAGGAGATATTAAAGGCTCTAGCCCCGTTACACTTATTGGTCCAAAGGGCAGTGTCGTGCTAAATGAGGGACTCATTATTGCACAAGCACATATTCATATGTCACCAACTGACAGTGCTCAGTTCCAAGTAGTGGACGGACAATCGGTACAAATTAAAGTAGAAGGTATAAGACCGATTATTTTATCAAATGTAATGATTCGCGTTTCAGAGCGTTATCGATTGGAGATGCATATCGATACAGATGAGGCAAATGCCGGTTTAATCCAGCAAGGTGCATTTGCGGAAATTGTCAATGCTCAAGCTAAGGGACAAATGAATGTTCAAGAACTTTCGCCAGTCGTAAGTCAGGCTGAAAAACCATTAAGCTATCAATTTGATAAGAAACTACTTTCGCAAGTAGAAGTGCTTGAAATAGAGGCGCAGGAAATTGTGGTTCCTAAAAAAACAATTGTGACAGCATTGGCGTATGACAAAATACGAGAGCTGAATAAGACGTTAACAATTCGCTCTGAGTAAATATAGTCCATACGGGATAAAGAGGTGAAGTTCATGCAGATGGGCAGAGTGATCGGTAGTGTATGGGCAACACGTAAAGAAGAAGGGTTGAATGGCTTAAAATTATTAATTATTCAACCAATCGATTCCAATCAACAGCCGATTCGTACAGAAATTGTAGCAGCTGACCGTATCGGGGCAGGAATTGGAGATGATGTGCTCATTACAAGTGGTGGATCATCCCGATATATTATGAAAGAAAATCCATTGCCTATCGATGCGGTCGTTATAGGTATTATTGATTCTACGGAAGTGATGCGAGGTGAGGAAAATGGGTAGCGCAATTGGAATGATTGAGACGAAAGGATTAGTTGGTTCTTTTGAGGCAGCAGACGCGATGATAAAGGCGGCAGATGTGACCATCGTCAAACAAGAATTTGTTGATGGTGGCATCGTTACTGTAGTAGTTAAAGGTGATGTTGGTTCAGTTCAAGCAGCTGTTGATGCTGGAAAAGAGGCGGCTAAACGCGTTGGAGAACTATTAGGCGCTCACGTAATTCCGAGACCTGATGAAGATGTTTTTCAGATGATTAAAGGACCGGAAGCACTGAAGAAAAAGCCGGCACCAGCAGCAACACGTGCTAAAAAAACGACGGAAACAGCAGCCACTGACAATCGAGGTGAGGCAAAATGACATTTCGAAAAAGTAAAATTGCTGTCATCGGTGCTGGTCATACTGGTGCAACTTTAAGCTTATTTTTGGCACAAAAAGAGCTAGGAGATATTGTCCTGTTAGATATTCCAGAAGCGGAAAATCCGACAAAAGGAAAGGCGCTGGATTTATTACAAACAGGACCAATCGAAAAGTTTAATGTTTCTATTAAAGGAACGAGCAATTATGAGGATATTGCTGGAGCAAATATTGTCATTATTACAGCCGGTATTCCTCGTAAACCAGGAATGAGCCGAGATGACTTAGTGACGACGAATGCAAAAATTATTCAACAAGTATCTAGACAAATAAAACATTATGCTCCAAACAGCATAGTCCTTATATTAAGCAATCCAGTCGATGCCATGACCTATGTCTGCTATAAGGAAACAGGCTTTCCGAAAAATCGTATCATCGGTCAATCAGGTGTATTAGATACAGCGCGTTTTAATACATTTGTAGCACAAGAACTGCAAATTGCACCAGAGGATGTATCAGGATTCGTCTTAGGTGGACATGGCGACGAAATGGTCCCTTTAATTCGATATTCCTATGCTGGAGGGATCCCATTAGAAAAACTAATTCCTCAAGATAGACTACAGCAAATCGTAGAACGTACACGTAAAGGTGGCGGAGAAATTGTTGGTTTATTAGGCAATGGCAGTGCTTATTATGCACCAGCTGCTGCCTGCGCACAGATGGTTGAAATCATCATGAAAGATCAACGTAAAATAATTCCTTCTATCGCCCTACTAGAAGGAGAGTATGGTTACCACGAATTATTTTTAGGGGTGCCGACAATATTAGGTGGCAATGGTATTGAATCAGTCATTGAATTGCACCTGACAAATGAAGAAAAAGCGGCGCTCCATCAATCGGCAGAAGCCGTTAAACAAGTATTAACAATTTGTCAAAACATTTAACTTCTTTGATATGTAGGATCCCCAACTATATATCTGTTGTTATAAATTTTTGCCCTTAAAAATGTTTGATTGGAAACCTAACATTGGACTTGAAAGCTAGTAAAACTCCCCGTATTTATATAAAAGTAGAAGCTCTCCTTGATCGTGAAAACGATGAGGAGAGCTTCTTTGGTATATACAACTCAAATTGAGCAATTTAAGATAGGGTGAATGTTTAGACACACCTGCTGAAAAACGGCTTGGTAGCCACCGGAACGCACGTAATGCAGTACCCATTAATTTTCCTTCCTTTTATGTAAATATGGGAATAATGATAGTAATCCTAGGATAGCTAAACCAACGCCAATCCACAGTGGTGATATATAGCCATATCCTTTACTAATACCTAGGCCGCCAAGTGATGAACCAATAACAATACCAAGCGTAATAAAAGAACTATGAATGGTATTTATCATCGTGCCATTATTAGCAGTTTTCATCACCCTCGCCACCATAGCAGGATTCATTGCCACTCCAGTGAAGCCAATAAAAACAGTAGTAATAACTGCAACATATTTATTCTCAGCTCCTAAAGCAAATAAAGACAATGCTACGATTAAAATAATCAATCCACACAAAAGTGTTTCCATTGTATACTTATCAGCAAATTTGCCAATCATTATATTCCCAATGACTGTTGCACTACCATAGAGAGCAAGTAAATAGGGAATACTTGCGCTTGAAAAGCCTGTGATATTTGTAAAGATTGGCGTGAAATAACTAAATGCTGCAAACGTACCACCTATAATAAACATACTTGTTATGTACGCTGCCCAAAGATGAATATTTTTAAAGCGCATGAGCTCATCTTTCCAGTTTAAACGTGCTTTGTTTGGCGATGATGGTAGTAACAATTGAATCATAATCCCGGAAACTAGTACGAGAATAGAAACAAACCAAAAACTCGTACGCCAGCCAAAATTTTGCGAGATAACTGTTGTTATAGGTAAGCCTAGGACTGTTGCGATCATTAAACCTGCAAGAACAATAGATGCAGCTTTTCCCCTTGAATTAGGAAGAACCAATGTTGCAGAAAAGGATATGGCAACACCAAATGCTGAAGATGAAGCAATACCGGTAATAATGCGTGAAACCATCATACTATCATAGTTCCAAGCGATAGCTCCGAGCGATTGGCCAATTAAAAATACAAACATTAAAAATAATAAAGCTTGTTTACTGCGTATTCTTAAGAGAATTGCCGTTAAAATGGGACCTCCTATCACCATTGCTCCTGCATAAGCTGTAATTAAATACCCGATTGAAGATATAGGAACCTGAAATGCAAGAGCAAGCTCGTTCATCATACCTGCAACCATAAATTCAGATGTAGTCATACAAAAAATTGCTAGAGCTAGTAAATAAATAATCGATGGCATAAAAACACTCCTAATTTATTATTGTAACGATTGGTACAAAAATGATGCTAAAAAAGAGCGCACTAAGCGCCAAAAATAGATTCCAATGTTCCATTCATAATTTGCTCAGACAACATCCGATTTTGCATCGAAACATTAAGAACACGAAACCCGTAATAACTGCTTAAAAATAGACTAGCTAATTCCTCAGCTGTTTGCTTTTTTGAAATTTCGCCAGTTCGTAATCCTTCCTCCATTACTTTTTCAATAGCTAGTTTAAGAAGCTCGACATGCCGTGAGAAAATTTCTTGAACCATTACGTCATTTTTAGCTTTTTCCACACTCGCATTAATTAATAAACAACCCTTTTGATCGATATTCTCAAAATCTTCCTTTAATGCCCATTCGAAAAAATTACAAAACCGCTCTTTCAATGGAATTGGAGCATTTAATAATTCCTGCTGTTCCTTAATTCCAAACTCATGGTAACGTTCTAATACTTGTTTATAAAGTTCATGTTTACTACCAAAAGTATTGTATAAGCTACCTTTCCCGAGTCCAGTATCATTGCATAAATCCTGTGTAGAACACCCCTCATACCCTCTTATCCAAAAAGTTTTCATAGCGACATCTACAATTGAGGAATAATCAAACTCTCGGGGTCTGCCTCGTTTAGTCAAATTTATCCACCTCTCGTTTACATTAATAGAATATCTTTTTTGTACTAAACGGTCAATAAAATTTTTCAGTCAAGTAAAGTTAAAGATAAAGGTAGTAAAGCATAAGTCTTGATTGACTTTGCCCTAAGGGAAAGGTGTATAAATGAATTGTAGCAAGTAACAAATCAAAGAGTGAGGTGGTTTTGTGCTATCAATTGGAGAATTCTCGAAGATATGTGGTGTCTCCACAAAAACACTTCGATATTACGATGAAATTGGATTAATTAATCCAGATGTGATTAATGCTGAAAGCGGTTATAGGTATTATTCCATTGAACAACTAAAAAGGATGCTCTATATCAACCGTTTAAAATCCTATCGTTTTTCCCTTGAAGAAATTAGAACTATGATGGAATTAGAAGAGGATCAATCCGAAGAAATGCTTTGTTCAGCCCTTAACAAAAAGAAAAATGAAATTCAAGAAAAACTAAAGGCTTTTGAATATCTTGTTAAACAACTAAGTCATGATATTGCAAACTTAGAAAAGGGTATACCAATTATGTCGTACCTTGACGATATCGAAGTACAGCTGGTTGAAACAAAGCCAATAAATATCCTTTTTAAGCGTCTAATAATGAGCAGTGATGACTATTCATCGGGATACGGTACCTATTTTAGCAAGTTATATGAAAAAATTGCGAAGGAGCAGCTCACTTTACTCGGTAAGCCGATGACAATTTACCATAGCCCTGAATTTAATCCTACTGGTAATGATACTGAGTTCGCTATTCCAATAGCTGAGTCTATCAAAGGAACGAGAGATTTGCCTGGTAGCCTCTGTGCTAAATCCGTTTTAAAGGGAGCATATCCCGAATTAACATCTGTCTATGCTAATTTGATGAAGTGGATTGAAAACGAGGGTTATGAATTGATATTGCCGCCATATGAAATATATGTAACAGATCCACATCAAGCAAACTCCCCTGGAGATTATATTACTGAGGTATATTTTCCTGTAAAGAAAAAATGACAAAACGACCATTAGGAGGTTCCTATGCAAACAACAATAAATTGGCACAAGGTAGAGCCTGAAAGCATATATATGAATAATGAAAAGCTTTCTAAGCTTGAGCACATGGTAAAAAGTGATTATCACAATATAAATGGCATTGTAATTATTAGAAATGGTCATTTAGCCTATGAAAAATATTTTAACGGCAAAGGTCCTGATGAATGTCACCATGTAGCTTCTGTTACCAAAAGTGTACTATCTGCGCTTATAGGCATCGCTATTGATAAAGGGTATATTAAAAGCGTTGAAGAAAAGGTGTTAGATTTTTTCCCTAAATATATTTCTGATGCTGATAAGCAGAAACAACAGATTACTATACGACATCTTCTCACGATGACAGTACCATATCCATTTGAGGATTGGCATGAGCCACTAGATGTTCTATGTCAACAGCAGGATTGGATAAAATATACACTTGATATAATGGGTAAAAACGGTGATTTAGGCGCATTTAAATATTCTACAGCTGGCGCACATTTATTGTCAGCTATTCTTACTGAAAGTACAGGTAAGAGTGCACGAGCGTTCGCTAATGAACATTTGTTTACACCGCTTGGCATGAAGGAAATTCCTGACTATCAAATGAACGCATATGGGTTTGATGATTTATTCGGGAAAAACGTTAAGGGGTGGGTACATGATCCATACGGTCATTCGACAGGTGGATGGGGGCTAACATTAACTACTCGTGATATGGCACGATTTGGCTACCTTTATTTAAACAATGGCATTTGGGATGATAATAGAGTTCTCTCAGAGACATGGATTCGTGAATCCACGGAAATGAACCATAATAATTACGGTTATTTATGGTGGCTACGACAAGAAGATGGACTTTCTACATATTCAGCAATGGGGGATGGAGGCAATATGATTTGTTGTATACCGAAGATGAATATGGTTGTGGCAATTAGTTCAGAATTCATCATGAATCCACGAGATAGATGGCCATTAATGAAAGAGTATATAATCCCAGCGGTAATTTAAATTTTATGCTGTACATAAAAGAGAAAGATATATGAGTTATCCAAATAACAACTTCTTATTACAATTAAGTTAATCCTCTCCGAGTAGAAATGAAAAATGCGGCTAAAGTCATTTACATTCCTAACTGGGGAGGTTTTTTTGAGAGGGCAGTAGTTCAAAAAAATATCTAAAAAATGGACTGTTTTTTTTCTTTTAAATTATACTTTTATTAAGAATTTATTAAATAAAGAGAGGGAAAGAAATGAGTAGTTATTTGGTTATCCTTTTAGTCATTATTCTTCTTATGTTAAGGGAGAAAAAAGTTAGACCAACTCGAATGTGGATAATACCGATTTTGTTAATTGGGATAACGTGTACTTCCGTTTTAAATTCAGATAAATTAACGCCGATAAGCTTTGTCTTGTACTTCATTTGTTTAATAATTGGCATAGGTATCGGGATATGGAGAGGAAAATTAGAAAAAATTCGTGTTAATCATGAAAGTGGAATCGTAACTACACAAAGCTCTGTAGCTGGAGTTATATTATTTCTTGGCATTCTTCTTTTGCGTCTACTTGCAGCAAAATGGGGAAAAGAGCATGCTGTCATATCATTAACGAATGCTCTTATGTTTATACCGCTTGGTAGTGTATGTGCTCGCCGGTATATTATTTATATGAGATACAAACAACTTACGGGATGAAATAAATATGGATTTAAAATGGTTCTTTCGCTTTTTACAAAAAATTGGTACAGAGAATCGAACACAAGCGGTTGTATATGCCATTCGCAATAGAATAGTTTTGTAGATATAAAATTGTGAACAGTTATTATTGCTATAAAAATACTATAAAGTCCATAATATACAAAATTTTCGAAAATATGATAAAATAGTAGCGTGAAAAGGAGGATGAAGTATGACTGTTCAACAATTTACTGATTATGTAAAAAAAATGCAGCACTACGGAGAAGCATTAAGTGTGATTTATTGGGTAACTAAACTGTCGTGACAAATTTAGATAAAACTATACAAATATGTATAGAAATATAGATTTATAACAGAATACCCTTCGTATCAAGCGATTGGTGCGAACTCCACGTTAATTGCTTTTAACTCCTAAAGCCTTGTGACCAAAGCGGAGCTGGAAACGGCAGACGTAACGGTGCGAAAGCAGAAAAAACAACAAGGATAGCATAAGCTGAAAAAAATCACTCAGTGTCTGTAAAGGATCATCGTGACAACGGAAAACGGTGGCGCTAAGTGCTTTGACAATGGATGTTTAGCAGCGAAACTCCTAAATCTCTAATGAGACAAGGAGGACGTTCAACGACTATCTCCTTGAGGGAGAGTAAAACCGCAAGCGAATGGCGGAAGAAAAATGTGGCTCTTATCAGAAGATAAGATGAAGATATAGTCTGCGCTTATGTGAAAGCATAAGAGGTCTACTCGTGAGAGAAAGACTGCATTGAGGGTTGCGTCTTAGTGTGAACAAGAAAAATATATACAACTATAAAAAAATGTTAACAACCTCTCTAAATAGGGTAATGTGATTTTATCATAGTGAAAGAGAGGTGGTACGCATGGAATTAATGTCCATAGAGAAATTTGCTAAACGTGTTGGTGTAAATGTTGTAACGCTAAGAAGAATGGAAACAAAGGGCGAGAATGTATCTTCTGGCGGTACGAGATATTACTCTGTTGAACAATTAAAACAGTTCGACAACGCACCAGACACACAAAAGTTGGTAATTGGCTATTGTCGAGTCAGTACACCAAGTCAAAAAATTATACGGTCGAAGAGAACTAAATGGTTGATTGACGAGGTGGAAAAACAATGATATTGGCGACAAAAATAAGACTAAAACCAACTAAAGAACAAGAGGTTTTGTTTTGGAAGTCTGCGGGGACTGCGAGATAGGCTTACAATTATTTCTTGGCTGAAAGCGAACGTATTTATAACGACGAGAAGCGCACAGTCAAAGAGGGCGAAGTTCGTAAGAAAATCAATAATG
>NZ_JBIWFQ010000004.1:0-193434 GCF_044763105.1 Lysinibacillus sp. NPDC096212
TTAGCAAATTACTCAATCTAAGGAATTTAACTGACACTTAACCTTAGATGTGTACGCAACGATACTGCGGAATTTAAGCCTTTGGAGAGTCATACCAAATGGCAGTAGCTTTTTGCGAAACCAGACTCGGAGAATAAGGAAGACACAAAAACGAAAGTCGGAAGATATAAGTTGTGTCACAGTAGAGATGTTTACATTTTTCAAGAGATGTATATGTTTTTCGTATCGGACATGCGCACAGGTGCACCTAAAAAGGGGTTAGCTCAGCGTTCAGAGGTAGTTGGAACATTATCTGCCTCCTTATTTGACATGCAAACTAGTGAAGAGTTAGGGCAATTACTAACGGATCTAGAGGGGCAAAAGGCAGATCTCGATGATGTTACGCAGCGTTTAGTTGAGGAAGTACGTAAAGAGTATGATCAAAATAAAAAAATTCCGGCTGATGAATATAAGAAATTCGTCATTCTACAATCTAAAGCAGAAACAGCATGGGAAGAAGCAAAGGAAGCTAATAATTTTGCTTTATTCCTACCTTATTTAGAGGAAATTATAAGCTGGCAGAAGAAATTTATACAATATTGGGGTATTAAAAACGGTTCTCCGTACAATACATTACTAGATTTATATGAACCGGATATGACAACGGATGTTTTAGATCAAGTTTTTGGTGAATTACGTGAAACAATCGTTTCTCTTGTGCAAAAAATCGCAGCTTCACCAAATAAACCAGATACAAGCATTTTATTTAAGCATTTCCCTCGTGAATCTCAGCGTGCATTATCATTAGAAATGTTAGCGCAACTTGGCTATGATTTTGATGCAGGTCGCTTAGACGAAAGTGTACATCCATTTATGATTGGCTTAAATCATGGAGATAATCGAATTACAACTAAATATGATGAAAATGATTTCCGCTCAGCAATTTTTGGAACAATCCATGAGTGTGGGCATGCCATGTATGAACAAAATATCGATGTGAAGCTTGATGGTTTACCGTTAGCCAAGGGTACATCTATGGGAATACATGAATCCCAATCTTTATTTTATGAAAATTTTGTAGGTAGGAACGAAAAGTTCTGGGAGCATAATTACGAGCGACTTCAAAAGTATTCACCTGCACAATTTGGGGATGTAGCATTAGCTGACTTCCTACGAGCAATTAATATGGTGGAGCCGTCGTTTATTCGCATCGAAGCAGATGAGTTAACATATCCACTACATATTATGATTCGCTATGAAATTGAACGCGACCTATTCAACGGCGATCTTCAAGCGAAAGATCTTCCGCAAGTATGGAATGATAAATACGAAGAATATTTAGGCATTCGTCCTGAAACAGATGCAAAAGGGGTACTACAAGATATGCACTGGTCAGGGGGCATGTTTGGCTATTTCCCATCCTATGCTCTAGGAATGATTTACGCTGCACAATGGAAACATGCAATGGATAAAGATCTTCCAAACTTTGATGAGCTGTTAGAAAAGGGTGAGCTTCTTCCCATTCGAGAGTGGTTAACAGACAAAGTCCATCAATACGGTGCGCTTAAGAAGCCATTCGAATTGCTACAGAATGCGACAGGCGAAGGCCTAAACGCAAAGTATTTAGCACACTATTTACAAGAAAAGTATACAAAGCTGTATCAGCTTTAAAGGAAAAAGCGATTTCTCAACTATATTTTATTAAAAGTCAAGAGTTAAAGTAATGCACTTGTTACATCAGTATTCTTTATGAAATGTGCAACATTATAAATAGTTATTTTCAAGCTGAACTAATTTTTTATTGGTTCAGCTTTTATTTGTGATTAAAAGTAAATTTAGATATATTTGCGAAATTAAAGTGTAGTACAATTAAGATGTTAAATTATACCTTATTAAACTAACGGTGCAGATTAGTTGAATAGTGTTGTTAAACTTTTGTTCAACAATCGGGCCATTTTGTTGAATAAGAGTGGGAAATATAAATCCAAATATATAGTATTATCGATTCTAAGGAATATACTATGTAATAATATATATATATGAAGTTTTGTAAGGAGGATATGCTATGAGTATAGTAGATTGATTACTCAGATTTTAAATAAGAGGAAGGTGGTAAATCAAATTTTATAGAGGTGTTCAAATTGAATAATTTAATGATTAATGCTGATTTTGGGAAGTTATGGCTTCATAATATATCCAAAATTCTAAGTGAACGTTTTCGCGAACTAATCATACCTATTATCATATTGGGTCTGTCTGGATCGCCATTAATGACCTCATTAGTGCTTTTATTTCAGAGAATTAGTTCCGTGTTTTTTTCTATTCCAATAGGTACTTGGATTGAGAAAAAGAACCTTGTTTTGATTTCTTCGATCTGTAATTTAATATATGCTATATTATTGTTTCTATTGGCATATTTAATAACAATCGATATAACGAGCCTTTTTGTTATTGGGCCAATATTATTTTTCATGGGTTTAGTGGGATTGATGTTAAATATTGCCCTTTCAGCTATGGTACCTAAAATTGTTGGGAGGCAACGTTTATTAAGTGCTAATAATTCATTAGAAGCCGCTGATGCGATTGTAACCTTAATTGGTCCAGCCTTAGGTGGAATTATACTTGCGAAATATGGCCCGAACATTACCTTAACTATTTGTGGTAGTTTATTACTTATTTCAATGTTATTTATTTCACTTATAAAATACCGAAATATAAGTGAGGAAACGGATGATAAGCCCATGAAGGGAAAACAGAAACTGAAGAGTTTCATTCGGGATTCCCAAGAAGGTGTAAAGTACCTCTATGCTAATGGAGCTCAAATTGTATCGACGATTTCGGCTTTGGTACTCGGATTTTCAACCAGTTTTATTGTGCTTAGTGTTATCATTCATTCTAAATATACTCTCCATTTTTCAGAAGAGTATATTGGAATACTGTTATCTTGTGCTGGTATAGGAAATGTCGTTGGCGTACTTATAATGAACAAATTTAAAAATGCAAACTGGTTATACTTTCTCAGTACTTTAATGATCATATCTTCATTTGGAATCTTATTATTGATATCAAATTCATTTATCGTCATGTGTTTCGGAATGATAATCTTTGATGGGGCACTTTCTATGGCATTTGTTGTTCAGATAACTGTTCAACAGGGCATTACTCCAGACCATTTGATCGCCAGGGTTCGAAGTTCCATATACGTTTTAGGTGGAATTGCAGCAATGTTAGCGACTATACTATCTGGTTTGATTTCTGAATGGAACTCTATGGAAGCCTTGGCATTTGGATCATTGGTTTTATTAGTCAATGGCTTGTTTATTTTTAAATATAAAAAACAAGGAGTAGCAATGGATAAAATCAGTCCAATTTATGCTGCATCGAAAAGTAGCTGAATGATGGATTTAATAAAGGTAAGGAATTGTATTAAGTAATGTTGCACCATCGTCTTTGATGAATAAAATCGTGTATAAAAATTGAAGTCTTATCGTTGTAAATCCGCATAAATCTGACGAGTCCCCTTATTGTGCTGACGGGTGCTTTACTTGAAGATCATTGAGCTGTTTTAGACAGCTCTTTTTCTTATTATACTAACGGAGCAGGTTAGCTCAATAAGCTTTTATGTCATTTACTAAACAAAAGAATTATTATCTTTCCAGTTTATTCAATGAAAAAAACAGACTAAAATAGTCTGTTACAAAAAAGTACTCCATATTGCTTTGAAAAAGATTCCTAGTCCAGCAAGGAATACACCTAAACAAGCTAAACTCAATGGGGATCCCCACTTAATTTCTGGCATAGAAAAAACCTCATTTCCTTATAGTTATAGAAAATTATACCATAACTTTCTATATAGGAAGTTGTTAAGCTAACGGGGCAGATTAGTTGAAGAGCGTTGTTTAACTTTTGTTCAACAATCGGGCCATTTTCTTGAATACCTTTAAATAAAAAGTATTTGGATATTGATGTTAAAATTCAATTGAGTTTATGAAGTAATATACTTAAATTAACAGGTAATTTGGTTGAACAAGTTAGTAAAAAGAAAGATATAATGAGTTACACGATTAGATTTGCTAATGAAAACGACTTGTCTAGTTTACTTATTGTAATTTGCCCATTAAAGCTTTCTTTGCTTCATGCTGTATAATACGGTCACAATATCACACGAATATCTTCCCGCCATATTCTGCTTGTAGACACGGTATTTATTTGTTCCTTCTAGAATCTGAAAATCTTTCTTACAAAAGATACATGTTACTTTATATGAAATCATCTTGTGCCTCCATTTTAAAATGCTCGATTAAAAATCATGAGGTTTGCTGTTCTTTTAAACTTATAAATGAAGTACCTACCGCTAAAAGTACAGCGAAACTAGCGAAAATAACAGCCGTCCATTGAAGTGAAAACCATTCAGCTAAAAGCCCTATTACAACTGTAAATAGTACCTGAAGAATACTTTGAATTAAATTCAACATGCTGCTAAAGCGCCCCATCACATCTGGATGTATCGTTGATTGATAGAGTGTAGCAAATCCAGTATTACTGAAAGCCATAAACATCCCTAATGTGACAAAACATATGACAGCTATAACATAAGAGTTTGCTAAATAAAAACCTAAATAACTAAGCATAGAAAGAAAAAATCCAACCTTTAGATAAACCATGACACTAAAAGTTTTCGCAAAAGCAGTAGCCAATAGCCCACCAACAATTGCTCCGATTCCCGCAACGGTTACGGTAATACCGTATAAGCTTTCAGAAATTTCAAGGTGTGCTAACAGAAACGTCATTTCCTGTGAATCTAATGCAAAAGCAATCATGAGGGCTATTGAATAAATCACGATTAATCGTGTAAAACTGTGAAGCTTTTTAGCGTAAGTGATTGTCATTTGCCAATCCTCTTTAATTGTTAACAGAGTTATTTTTGATGATTGACTTGTATTCGTTTTATTTTCAGACGGAAGCAAGCTTAATAAATAGGCACAAATAAAAAATGTCACTCCATTCACCCACATTGCCACACTTGTACTGAATGTTGCTAAAATAAGCCCTGCGAGTGCCGGACCAACCATAAACGAACCTGAACTTAATGTAGAATGAAGCGCATTAAAACGTTGCTTATGTCCTTCTTGTACATGCACAGATATTAAGTACGTACTGCTCGGACCAAAAAAGGTACTTGCAATATTTGTTGCGCCTACTAGAGCATAAATAAGCCATAGTTGGTCAACAAAAGGCATGAGACAAACGAAGAATCCTCGTATCAAATCCGTTGTAATAACTGTTTTCTTTTTGTTCCAACGATCAATATAAGATCCAACGAAAAAATTACAAATGATTCGAACAAGAGGACCTATAATATATAAGCCAGCTACAGCTGCTGGAGAATGTGTTAAATTCCAGATCATCACGTTTAAAGCAATTAAGTAAATCCAGTTACCTAACTGTGAAACACCTAAACCGGTTAATAAATACACATAATGCTTCGACCACTTCATCAATGATAGCCTCCAGCAACTCTTTGTCGCATTTTCTCACTTGTTTCAAATAAAAGACGGTAAAGTTCTACTGCACGTTTATATTGTTTCGAGTTTTCATACATTTTTGCAACAAGAGGACCATAAGACAAAATCAATTCAATATGTTGTTCTTCTATAAAATACTTAAAAACTTTTTTCTCTATCTTGTAAAACTCCTCCAAGCTTTCTAGCCCATCAATTTGTTCAAACGCTTGCATTAAAAAGAATTGCATTTGCTGATGAGTACCTTGAGTAAAATCATTTTTTGAAAGCTCATGAAGTTTTTCTGAAAAAAGTTCCTGTTCACCGCCAAATAATATGGTACGCGTATAGTTTATTAGCGTATGAATATCCTTTTTGTATGTTAGTGCCTTTTCGTAATATGTAATTGCCTTCGTATATTGTTTATCTGATTCGTATGCAAACGCTAGGTTGTTATAAATGGATGACCACTGAACATCTGTAGCAATTGATGGGACATGATGTAGTAAATCAATTGCTGCATGATATTCTTTTAAAGCATCTTCTACTTGACCTAAACCATTTAAAATAACGCCATACATTGAATAGAGCTTTAATTGAAATAATGGCTTATATTGATGTTTAAATAACTGAATGGCTTCTTGTATATATAGTTTTGCGAGTGAAAATTGATAAGCGCGATGGCTAGCAAAAGCTAAATGGTAGACATAATTTGCTTGTTCAAAAGAAGAGCTTTTGGATAAGTGAAACTTGCTGTTTGATTGGAACTCTCGATTTAAAATCGCATCGTAGTTTCCGATCATTAGTTCATAATATGTTTTGACTGCAACAAATAATTGCCACTCTCTTGAGCCACTAGGTGATAGTAAGTCATCTAATGAGGCTAAAATGCCACCTGCTTCCTCCATGCAGTCTTGACTCAATAAGTACCGGCAATAAACTAAGTCTACTTGCATCTGTAAACTTGGCGAAGTACGCTGTACATAAAGTAAATGAAGCTGCTCCATCTCTTCTTCATTGATTTTTTCATTTGATAATAACTTCTCATAAATTTGTTCAATCAGTTGCTCTTGGTTTTTACCTTCTTCTACATAAGTTGTAAAATCCAACTGTAGTTTTTCAAATAACATTCTATACAATGTCTCATTTGGTTCTACTAATCCGTTCTCAATTCTACTTAAATAAGACGTTGTACAAATACCAACAGCCAATGTATCTTGGTTCATATTGTTTAATTGCCTGAAGAATTTAATCGTTTGTCCAATTTTATGATGTCGCTCCATATCAATCACCTCTATAATTATCATATCAAAATAAATCGGTTGAATATTGTGTAAATAGTATTCGATTTGAGAAACTAGTTATAACAAATTATGGCATATTGTGTAATCTTCTACTTTTCTAGAGCAAGTTAATGAGGAAGTATTAAGTTTATAGAAAGGAGGATAACTTTGAAAATAAAAAGGAATCAACTTTTTTATCACTATTATTCTGTCTGATTTTATTTCAAGTGGGGTGTAGCGAGGCGGCAAAATAACACGAACTGAAGCGAAATGATAGCAAGTAATAACATGGAGTTAACGCAATAAAGTTAATATTCTGAAAATGCAGGTAGTAGTGTTGTTTTCGGAGTATAATAAGCGTCTCTGTTCTTATTCAACCTTCTTCTTCAACTAACGGAGTGCTTTAGTTGAAGAAGAACCAGAAGCAACGTTAGGCGAAATGAAAATGTAAAACTCCTTTATTTTCAAGTTATTTCTCGTTTGTGAATGATAAATTGTCTAATCTATCTTTTTTAATGGCTGTTTTCGAAAAGATTGTTGCTATTCAACTCCCATGAAAGAACTTAATCATCTTTCATTTTCTGTGGTGTAGCGCTGGTTTTTGCGCTACATGGATGGCTAACGGGGCAGTTTAGTTGAACAAGGAGGTAATACCTATGCTGTTTTAAACATATCTTAGTATGAGGGAGACATTTAACCTGAAATGTGGGTTTACGAGGTGTTATTGATCAAAAAATCAATATTATACCTATCAAAGTCTTTTATAATCGAGGGAGTGGTTTGTACTGAAACCTTTAACAGAATCAAAAAGTACCTCAAGAAATCTAAAAGAAATTTTAAAATCTCATCCATTAACTTCATTCTTTGTTATGGCATATTTATTTTCGTGGATTGTATTAATTCCATTTATCTTATCTCAATGGAATATCATCCCCAAAGCTAAAATTTTCGATGTTTTCTTTGGACTTAATGCTTTCGTTGGTCCTATGTTAGCTACATATATTATGATTCGGACTCTCGAAGGAAAAGGAGCTTGGAGAGTTATTACAAAAGGAATATGGAAACTTAAAGTAGGTTTAAAATGGTACTTCTTTGCACTTATCGTCATTCCTACTGTGATATATTTGGGATTTGTAATGTTAAACGGAGGGATTCCAAATTCTAAAGGGCTTACAACGCAATTTTACGCAACATACCCGATTTATCTTGTTGTAGTCTTCTTCTTTGGTGGCCCGTTTCCAGAAGAAATCGGTTGGCGTGGTTTTGCTTTACCTCGAATGCAATCTAAGTTTGGATCATTAAAAGCAACGCTATTGCTCGGAATTCTTTGGGCGTTTTGGCATTTACCTCATTTTTTAACCGCAGCACAAAGAGGAGGTCCGGGTTCAAACATTTCTCTTCTTTATTACGATTTACCTATTTTTATTGTGCTATGCCTAGCTGCTTCCATCATTTTAACTTGGGTGTTCAACTCCAAACAAGGAAATTTGTTTATTGTTATTTTGGTTCACGCTAGTTTGAATACTTTTAGTTTTATACAACCTCATTTTACTAACCCGGCTTTGAAAGAATCTGATTTATCTGTTTGTCTAGGATTAGGTCTTTTCGCTTTGATAATTCTTATTTTTACAAAGGGTAAATTGGGATATAAGAAATCTTCTCCTGAAGTGGAATTAGGTAACCAAAAAAATCTTAAACAAACGAGCGCAATTGTTGAATAAACTTTACTTTTCTCTTCAACTATGGTGCTTTAGTTGAACAAAAAAGTAAAGGTAGCCTTGTTAAAACAATCTAACAAGGCTATTTTGGTATCTCAATTAACTTTCTATTTAAACTGCTCAAAATGATTAGCGACCCATCGCTTCTGATTTTCTGCAATCTATTTACCAATTCTTCTTTTGTAAGCTGCATATACTTCTTTTTAGCGATGTTTACATCACGTTCAGGGGAAATCTTTCTTAATGTCGCTTCATCAAATATAGGTTCTTCTGTTCCTGACACCGAAGGCATTCTTGGTTTGCCATCTCGAACACCTTTTAATTCTTCTTTATAATTATGCAAGAAAGCTTGACCATCCATTAATGGATTGCTATGTGTATATTGTTTTAAATGAATCATAGACTTATAAAAGGATTTTAACGCTGATAAAAAACGGCTAATTGTGTTTGGGCTTTTATTTGTTAAACTTACCAAACGAAACGAATCTTTATCATGAACCTTACACTTCATTTCATGCCTCAAATATTCCTCAACAACTACTCGTATCTTTTCCTCTGAATCATTCCATTCCACTCGTTGCCCTTGATAATTACTTTCTTCCTCTAACCACTTGAAAAAGGGAAGTAAACATTTCAAATAAGAAGTTGCAGAACTCTTATCGATTCTCCCTACACAATCAAAGTAATAATCCGACAAGGGAAGGAACGGTTGGTTATCTCTAAATACCAATAATTCATATTTGCTTTCAATATGTTTTGGACAATACTCATACCAATACAATTACTAACACCTCAAAAAGAACACCTGTTCTATATTAACTTTTTTTCTTGCAATTATAAATGTTAACCCTTTTATTAAATCCTAGTAGAAATGTTAAGCAAAATAAAAATGTACACTACTAAAATTGAATTTAGTAATGTACATTTTTATAACATATTTTTATAATGTGCAACATTAAAACAAGTTATGATGTAAGAAATCATCATAACTTGTTTTTAATATTACAGAGTAGAGAAATCGCTTTTTATGAAGATGCAAGAGATTGTTACCAAAGCTTATAGCCTTTAGAGCCAGGAGGGGAATTAGAAATAATATCGATAATTGGAATAGTATAGGCAAATATAATTAATGCTACTAAAATAACAAGCCATACTTTAAAGTTCTCTAAGATAGCTGGAGTAGTACCACCGTTTTCATGTACTTCACCAACTGGGAATTCCTCTTCTCCTTTTGGTGCAAACCATGCTAATTTCACCACAATATAAAGGATGATTAAAATAGCGATGAATAGAATTGTACCACCAACAGCTTGAGCGATTTGATAAGGAATCCAATCATAAGCTTGTTGAGCACCGCCATACTCAGAGTAATCAGATCGACGAGGTGCACCGATCAGACCAGCGATATGCATAGCGGAAGACATAATTGTCATACCAGTAGCCCATAAAATAGCTGCAAAATTACCAAGATTGTTCAAAGATTTAGTCAATGTACGACCTGTTAAATATGGAATTAACCAAAATGCCGCACCAAAATAAGTTAAAACGGCTGTTGTTGCAATCGTTAAATGGAAGTGCCCTGTAACCCAAATAGTATTATGGATTAATTGGTTCATTTGGTAAGAAGCATTAATGATACCGCCTGCGCCACCAGGAATAAATGCTAACATACCGATAAATGGCACGAAGAAACGAGCATCTTTCCATGGTAATTTTTTAAACCAACCGTAAAGCCCTTTCCCACCTAATTCACGACCACGTAATTCGAACATTGCAAACATCGAGAAGGCTGTCATTAAGGATGGTACGATTACCGCAAATGTTAAAACAACTTGTATGAATTTCCATGTTCCATCAATACCTGGCTCTGTTAATTGGTGATGGATCCCAACTGGTACAGAAAAAATTAAAAACAGCATAAATGACAGTCTTGCTAAAGAATCAGAGAAAATTTTCCCTCCAATAACCTTCGGAATAACGACATACCAAACCATGTATGCTGGTAATAACCAGAAGTATACGAGGGCATGACCGAAATACCAGAACAATGTACGGGATAGTGCTACATCAACACGTTCGATAAAGCCTAAGGACCATGGAAGTAACTGGAATAGAACAGAAACAGCTACACCTAGAGTTGCTACGAACCACATTAAATTATTGACAACAACCATAAATGACAGTAATGGGCTTCGTTGTCCACTACCTTTGTTTTCTTTACGCCACTGTGCATAACGTAAAACTTGACCTGCGCCGCCAACCCAAGAACCAACAACGACTAATGTAAGGCCTAAATAGAATATCCAGTGAGCTTTCAGTGGAGCATAGAACGTATATAAAACAGATGCTTCGTTCAGTAGAACCATTACTGCAGCTGCTGCTGTACCGATAGTCATTAACCAGAAGCCGATCCAGCCAAGGCGACGTTGACCGTCTGAAAAAGTCCCTGACGTACGGCTAACACTAGCAATTTGGAAACCAAAAATAAAGAATGTTGTTAAAATAAGACCGAGTAAAACACCATGTACGGTTAAAACTTGATAGTAACCAATGCCTGCTGGTAATGTAAATTGACCAGAACGAACGAAAACTTGTAATAAACCTGCAAGACCCCCTAATAACAATGCGATGAATGCCACGTAAATATGTGCCATCGCTAGCTTCGCATCACGACGATCCACTTTCGTCAAATTATTATTTAGACTCATTTGGCTTCACCACCTTTAGCATAGAGTGCATCATCGTATGTCCTGTACCACAGTATTCATTACATACGATTAAAAACTCTCCTTCTTTATTTACTGTAGTTACATATTCAGAAATGTAACCTGGTTCAAGCATCATATTAATATTTGTACCTGCAACTTCAAAACCGTGCATTACATCTGCACTCGTTGCAATAAATTTCACTTTAGCTCCAAGTGGCACTTCAATTTCTGGAGGATTGTAGTTAAATGCTGAAGCTAAAACAACTACTTCGTAATCCCAATCTTTACCTTCTACTTTATGTACACCCGGGTTATCGAAGGGTGCAAATTCTTTTACTTTCTCATAATCTAGTGTTTTTTTACCATTGTTCGGATGTGAGCCTTGATGGAATGCACCGATGCCTAGAATGATAAGGAATGCTACTAAAGTAGCGACTCCGAACACAAGCCAATACTTCTCATACTTATGTAAGTGCATATGTCTCTGTCCTTTCTTAGTAGAATCAATTATGCCTCGGCATAATTCCGTGTCATCCGCCGGAGGCTTTAATTTCTTTCAGTGGGAACCCGCTGAAAGGAAGTTAAAAACGATTGATGAACAAATCGAAGCAGTACACCCAAAGCAAGATAATGATGATTCCTACTCCAAATACCGCATAGAGTGAACCTTTTAAATTTTCATCTGACTTTTTTTTATTTGCCATTTTTGCTCCTCCTACGCTTTTATTGTGTCTTTCTTATTGCCATGATATATAAATAAATTTCTTTTTGATGTGAAAAAAATCACACATCTTGGCGAAATATGTGAAAAAAATGTGAAAAATTGAGGAGGAAATAAAAAATAGCTACCTCAATAGTCATTGAGATAGCCACTTATTGGTTAGAATTAGAGGAATTATTATTAAAAACTCTTATTTTTCGAAAAATTTTACTAATTGAAATTTGTACTTGAGCCTAATGGAGTATCCATTGTTAATTATAGAGAATGATAAAGCATGGTCATAAATGTTTAATGTATTGGCATAGGATATATCATTTGGAACAGTTCGATATTCTAGTACTCTATTCTCCTTCAATTGTTAAAAGAACTGTCAGCGGACCAACGCTTGGAATTGTAACAGGGAGTACAAATGCCTTTTCAAAACCGTATAACTTTGTGTTGCCAACCATCACTGTTGGCGGTGTGATATCAATTTCTAAGCTTTCTTGTCCTACAGTAGTGCATAAATTTCCTGCAATCATATTTCCGAATTCCCCTGTAAAGGATTCCAACATTTCTCCTTCAAGAGGCATACCAAACATTGTATTGCCGATGCCACTAAAAATTTCAGGAGAGGAATCAATGATTACACGGCCCTTTAAATCTCCTATTAAACCAATTAAAACACCCATTTGCTGTTGTTGAAATGGTTCAGAAATAATACTAGGTGTTTTCACCTCTATATCCATAGGTAGGATCGATTTTAAAGCGTGAATTGTCCCGTTTAAAATAGTTTGAAAGTACTTCGAATTACTCATCATTACCGCATCCTTTTTCCGACTTTTCTACATCTTACCATGTTAAATGGGTAAGATGAAAGTATGTCTTGACGAATTAATGGGAAATTTATATTATATTAATGAGAATGATTTTCAAAATCAATAAATGGACGTTAAAGTCTTTTCGAATAAAAATTTTTATATAAAAAGGAGCGGTCAGCGATGACATTTGTATTTATTGGAGCGGCAGTGGTTATCTATATTGGAGTGGGAACACACGTCATGAAACAGACGACTGCACATTTAAAATAATAGAATTTCAATTTTTTTATACAGATAGAGCATGGTCTGAGTAATTTTGAGACCATGCTTTTTTTGAATAATATTTATCTTTAATACTTTCATTGTAATAAAAAGAAAAGGATTATTTGTTTTTTTCTGAAATATATTGTAAATGAGAATAGTATTTTTGTAGAATTAAACAAAAACGTATATCAATACAAATAGGGTAAGTGATTCATTCGTTTAATCAGTAATCATTAAGGTTACAGTATCAGAAACAGTAAATAAAAATGGATGGACGATACAGCGACGTCCTAGAGAAATTAGGTGAAGACAATGACAAAAATATTATTAACAGGATTTGTACCATTTCTTGAGTATAAAATTAATCCTACAATGCAAATTGTAGAAAATTTACATGGAGAAGTGATGGATGGCTATGAAATTGTAGGACGCATTCTGTCTGTGGATTTTCAGCAATCTGCTCAGCAACTGAAACAATATATTGCCGAGATACAGCCACAAATCATTATTTCCTTAGGATTAGCTGGAGGACGTTTTAAAATAACGCCAGAGCGAATTGCGATTAATATTAAAGATGGTGAAGCGGATAACAATGGTTATACACCAACAGATGAAAGCATTTATGATGGTGGTGAAGACGCGTATATTACGAATTTACCTATTAGAAATATGGTGAATCGATTAGGCAAAGAAGGGTATCCAGCAGAAATATCAAATACGGCAGGTACTTATTTATGCAACAATATTATGTATGAGGGGCTAGTTTACGCAAAGCAACATAAGGGGGTCCGCGCTGGATTTATTCATATTCCTGCATCATTCGATTTGGCGATTCAGCATGGGAAAATACCGGGATGGAATATTCAAGATTTAATAACTTCCATTAAGCTTTGTATCGAGGAGACAATTCGTTCAACGAATGATTGATTTTGCTCATACGATGTGAATTAGCCAACACACAAATCGTTTTGTATTTATGGATGCCCTAAAATATTTTAAGGCATCCATTTTTTTATTTATATGAGGTTTATTCTTTTACTCATGAAACAAAGTATCTTTGATTTACTTAAGGCGATTAAAGTGTAGTCACTAATTCAACAGCCTCAACAATAATTGGAGTTCCTGCTGGTAAAGTGCCTGTAACAGTATGGAATGTTAATTCTGTTGCAGAAACTGAGTAAGAACCACCTTCCTGAAGCACCCCATTTATATATAAATTATAGTACCCGTTTGTTACGATCGGGAAAGTAGTTGCAGCAGAACCGCTATCATTTAAAAAGGTAGTAGAGGCAACCGTTGTACCATCAGAGATCGTTAAGGGTGCAGCTAAAACATTGAAAAATCTAGCCGAAGTACCTGTAACATTGACATGAATATTAATAATAGAAAGTGCCACTTATTTTCACCCCCTTTCAGGTATGTTACTTACATTGTAGAAAATCCTATTGATTCTATGATGATTGGAGTACCTCTATAAATTATTGAATTATCTGGACTTAAAGTTAAGGAGGTTGGAGTTATAGTGTAAATTCCACCTTCCTGCATTACGGCGTTGATGTAAAGATTAACGTAGCCATTCGGATTAAAAATCATAAATTCAATTGCTGTGTTCCCATCATCACCCCAAAATTGACTAGCAAATAGTGTCGCCCCATTCGTTAAATTAATATCTGATGTAGCAATATAGAAATATCTATTTACTGTTGGAATGATATTCCCATTAGGTTCAATGACTGGAGGAGGGTCTACCGGAGGAAGAGTACTAGCTTTTATACGAGGCCAAATAAACCGGTCTTCACATCCACATTTTTGCTCGAGTTTTTGGTGATTCCTAAAGTTCACCATTTTTTTATCACCCCATTTAATTATTTTTTCCCCAAGTTAACTTTGTAATTTTCACTATTATTAGTATTACAATCACACATTAAACTTTTTTAAAACTTAATTTGCCTTACCTTAAAATATGAAGAAAATAATAAATTGCTTAGTTGTGCAACCATTTTGAAATAGAAATTAGTAGTTTTTTTAAAATATTGGCCCATCACTACAAATTGAGAATGACATTTTGTTAAAACGTATGAAATCAACCCCACGTTTTGATAGTGAGCCTGAATAATGCATTTTTTTGGTTAAACAGGGCGATATGGATGAATATGGCGTCTGAAACCTTTATATATATGCTTTTCAAAGTAAATTAGTGTTATACTTTGTTTGTCGAATAAGGTAGAATACTATTTATGACTATCTTCATTCAGAAAAACTACCACCTCTAAAGTGGTAAGATGAATCAGGATATAGTTCCTTTCTAAACATTACTGAATGAAGATTAAGCCTCCGGCGGATGTCACGGATTTTTAAAGGAGTGAATTGTGCTCGCACAATTCAAAATCCGGACGCATTGTTTATCTGCGCGAAAGCGAAGCGACAGCGGCAATTACGCCAAGGCGAAATTGATTAATATGAATAAAGGGGTTACTGGTTTTATGAATGATTTTGAACAACAGTTGGAGGCGCTATTAAAGCAAGCGTCGTTACAATACATAATTTATCAGCATAATGGTGATACAGAGCGTATGGATAAGACATCACTTTTTGCACGTAAAATACAGCAAAAAGAATATGTTATCGGCTTTGCTGGCCATTTCTCTGCTGGTAAGTCGAGTATGATTAACGCGCTATCAGGTGAAGATTTACTTGCGTCAAGTCCTATTCCAACGAGTGCCAATATCGTCAAAGTCCATAAATCAGATGAAGACTTTGCGATTGTCTATATGCACAATGAAAAACCTGTGAAATTTGAAGCGGGTTATGATTTTAAAACAGTGAAAGAGCTTAGTAAAGATGGGGACCTAGTGTCTCAAATTGAAATTGGTCATAGTACATCGACATTACCACTAGGTGTCACAGTTATGGATACGCCAGGTGTCGACTCAACAGATGATGCACACCGTATGTCAACAGAGTCAGCCCTTCATATTGCTGATATCGTATTTTATACAATGGACTACAATCACGTGCAATCAGAATTGAATTTCCAATTTACAAAGCAATTAATGAAGTACAATCCAAACGTTTATTTAATTGTAAACATGATTGATAAGCATAATGAAAATGAATTAAGGTTTGAGGAATTTAAAGCAACAGTTCACAATTCCTTTGCGGCTTGGGGTGTAGTACCAAAAGGTGTATTTTTCACTTCATTAAGAGAGCCTGAGCACCCTTATAACGATTTTAAAGCTGTTAAGAAAATTGTTATGGATAGTATGAATGATTGGCAGGATCAACTTGTAAAGACAGCATCAAATACGCTGCGTTTATTACAAAGTGAGCACGACACTTATTTAACAGAAGAAAGAGAAGATCGTTTAGACATCGATGAAGATGTATTAAGTGCCGATGACTGGGCAAACCATAAAGATATTTTAGAGCAATACAATAAGCTAAATCGTCAAGTTGAATTGTTCTCGATTGAAGCATGGAATGAAACGTTCGAGGACCAACGTAAAGAACTTCTTGCGAATGCTGCCATTATGCCAGCTGATTTACGCGATAAATTACGTCTGTATTTAGAGAGTCAGCAGGATAGTTTCAAGGTAGGGGGCTTATTTACTGCTAAGAAAAAAACAGAGGAAGAGCGTAACCGCCGTAAAGAGGATGCCTATAGTGCCTATCAAAATGTTGTGCATGCACAGATTACTGGACATTTAAAAGGGCTAATGAAAAAGGTGTTAAAGGATGTTAGTGCATTAAATGAAGAACGTGCTACCGCTATTGATGCCTACGCCTTTGAATTACCATTCTCTCTTATTGAGCAGCAGGTACAAGCTGGTGCCATATTAACTGGAGATGCCGTATTAAACTTCGCTAACCGTGTAGCAGAGGCAACAAAACGCTACTTCATCCAGGAAACAGATAATTGGAAGGATGCACAAGCAACAACTTTAGAAGCAGTGGCTACTGAAACAGCTGCTCCATCTAAATTAAAAATGGCTGGGATGCAAGCGAAAGTTGATGCTATTCAGGCAGTGCTTGAAATCGAGGGCTATCAGCAATATAGTGCAAGTATTATGCACCAGGCAAGCAATGAAATACGTCAGCTAGCAAATCAACAGCTTACAAATTGGGATCAAGCCTTTAAGCGAGATTTAGCAGATATTCGATTGTTTGATGAATCGATGTTAAAGCCAAAAGAAGAAGCATTACAACAGGAAGAGGCACAGCAAGCAGTTAGCGCAACTAGCCTTCCTATTGAAGGTGTAGTGAAGCGTGCACTTCATACGGCAAACTCGGTAAAAGATGTACAAGGCTTTGCGGAAGTAGCAACTTACTTAGAAAATAAAGTAGAACGATTACAGAAAAAAGATTTCACAATCGCGCTTTTCGGTGCATTTAGTGCAGGGAAATCTTCGTTCTCTAATGCGTTAATGGGTGCTAAAGTTTTACCTGTATCACCAAACCCTACAACAGCGGCTATTAATAAAATTCGTCCTGTGACACCAGAGCATCCGCATGAAACAGCAGATGTACTATTAAAAACAGCTGACCAAATGCTAGAGGATATTCAAGCTTCATATGCAGCAGTTGGATTATCAGTTTCTTCTTTAGAAGAGGCATTTAATCGTGCAGATGAAGGACTTGCGGTACAGCTATCGGACGAACGCCTAAATGTGCATAAATCATTTATTCGTGCATATAAAGAAGGGTTCCCAACATTTAAGTCTGAGCTTGGAAAAGTATTACGTGTTAACCGTGAAGAGTTCGAAAAATTTGTTGCGCAAGAAAATAAATCATGCTTTGTCGATAATATTGATTTCTATTATGATAGTCCGTTAACACGCATGGGTGTGACACTTGTTGACACACCAGGAGCAGATTCTATTAATGCGCGTCATACAGGTGTTGCGTTTGAATATATTCGTAATGCTGATGCAATCTTGTTTATTACTTATTATAATCATGCTTTTGCTAAAGCTGACCGTGAGTTTTTAATTCAGCTAGGGCGTGTGAAGGATGCCTTCGAACTTGATAAAATGTTCTTTATCGTCAATGCGATTGATTTAGCGACAACAGAAGAAGAGCAGGAAGATGTAAAAGGTTATGTGCGTTCAGAGCTACAACGTTTTGGCATTCGCTTCCCTCGACTTTACGGTGTGTCGAGCTTATTGGCATTAAAGGAAAAAGTTGAGGGTGCTGATTTAACATCAGGTATGCCACCTTTCGAAGATGCCTTCCACACATTCTTAAATGATGAATTAAGTGCATTGGCTGTTCAGGCACTTGCAGAGGAAGTCGATAAAACGGAACAACGTTTAGGTGACTTAATTACGCAGACAGAAGAGAACTTAAAGCGTAAGGATGAGCGTTTAGAGGAATTAACAACTCTTGAACAGCATATAACATCGAAGTTTAATACGCTTAATACAAGCATGTTAGAAAGTGAAACGAAGCAAGAGCTTGATGAATTATTGTATTATGTTCTTCAGCGTGTGTATTATCGTTACCCAGAGTTCTTTAAGGAAGGCTACAATCCTTCAACATTTTCAGCAATGCCAGCTCAGCAAGCATTAGAGCATGCTTTAAAAGAAGTAATGCAAAGTTTACGTTTTGACTTTACACAAGAAATGCGTGTAACAAACTTCCGTTTATCACAGTTTATTAGTAAGAAGATGCAATTACGCTTTAAAGATGAAGTACGTGAGCTGAAAGAATTAAACCGTAGCTTCTCATTCTTAGCGTTTGAATCTTCTGAGCCAGATTTACTTGATTTTGAAGGACCATTTACAGATATCGCGAAATATTCGGGTGTTAAATCACACTTCCGCAATCAAAAGGCATTCTTTGAGAAGAATGAAAAAATGAAACTAAGTGAGGCGCTTGAAGTATTAACAAAACCAGATGCGCAAAACTATTTAGATTCACAGAAAGTATCCCTCATGACATGGGCTATTACCTATATTGCTGAGGAAGCAGAGAAATTACGTCTGCATATTTACCATCAGGCACTTGAACAAATTGCAACAGAAAGACTTGCACTTCAGGAAGAAAGTCGTTTAGCTTCTTGGAAAGCTATTTACGAACAATTACAATACGCATGAGGTGATTCATTTGGGAAAAGTATTCAAATCAGTTGAGGAAATTCAGTTAGATGGAGTCCGTTTCTTAGATGCCCGCTTTGATTTACAAAACAAAGAGGCGGGGAATAAAATATTTGAAGAGGGACACGCACCAGGAGCGATTTATATCGATCTAGAGCAGGATCTATCAGATATGGGGTCTAGCGATGGCCGCCATCCTATGCCAAGTAAGGAAAAGCTATCGGCAGTATTTCAAGGATTAGGATTAAATTATGAAGATCAAATTGTCGTTTACGATCAAGGGGCTGCGCCATTTGCACCACGTGCTTGGTGGATGCTGACATATGCAGGCTTTCCAAATGTAGTGATTGTGAATGGTGGTGCACCTGCGCTCGAGGAAAAAATATCTTTCACAAAAGACATTATAAAATATCCACCGACTACGATTGAATTTGTTTGGCGAGATGAGCTATATGCTCCACGTGAAGCAGTTAAAGCTATTGTAGATGGAGAAGTCAATGCGACGTTGCTAGATGCACGTGCCGCAGCTCGCTACCGTGGTGACGTGGAGCCTCTTGATATGGTAGCTGGGCATATTCCAACAGCAAAAAACTTTGACTGGGAACAATTAAAGTCAGATGGTCGTCTACAAGCCAATGATGAGTTACGCAGCAAGGTTGCACAAGACGAGCACGTTGTTGTATATTGTGGCAGCGGTGTTACAGCATCACCATTGTATGCAGTACTAGCAGATGAAGGTTATGAAAATATTCAACTGTATGTAGGCAGCTTTAGTGACTGGATTACACAATATGATGTAGAAAAAGGAACAAATGAATAAATGATTGAGGAAGAAACGCTCACTTTGGTGGGCGTTTTTTTCTTGGAGTGAGGGCAAGAGAAGGTTTAATTGCTTTAAATGTAAGCAGACTCAAACATTTCAGAGAGAGCTTGTTTGAATAACAAATCCTAAATTCGAAATTAGAGAAAAAATATAGGGAAAATTTGAGAGGAAATGCAATTTTTATCGTTATAGTAGTAGGGAGGTGAAACAAATGGAGATGGATGAAGTAATCACACGAGTAAAGAACGGTGAAAGTCATCATTTTGCACATATTGTAAAACATTATGAGCAGAAAGTTTTTATCACTGTCATAAGAATAGTAAAAAATCAGTCGGTAGCTGAAGATATCGTACAAGATATTTTTATAAAAGTATTTTATAGCTTACATAAGTATAAAAAAACGGGCTCATTTAATGCGTGGCTATACCGAATTGTAGTCAATAATTGTTTCGATTATTTACGGGTTCATAAGTTACAAACGATACGAATCGACAGTGATGTAATGGATAATCGTTTTCCTGAAAAAATATTGTTGTTACATGAAAGAAATGAGCAGTTAGAAAAGCTTCTTCAACAGTTGGATGAAACAGAGTACATGGTATTGTTACTGAAATATGTAAATGAGCTAAGCTACGATGAAATAAGCGAAGTGCTTCAAATTTCTTTAAATGATGTTCGAAATAAGTTACACCGAAGTAAAAGAAAGCTTAGGTCAATCACAATGACAAAAGGAGGTTATTTTTATGAAATGTGATTCGAATTTGCTGGAAGATTATGTAGAAGGTTTTTTAGATGAGATTGAACAAAAGAAAATGGAAGCTCATTTGCAATTCTGTGAAAATTGTCAACGTGAATATGAGCAATTAGTAAATGAACAAAAAACATTATTTGCACAGCTCAATAAGCCAATGATGACACATAGCCAAGGTGATGCTATTATGCAACGTATTCAAACGAATACAAAGCGTAAAAAATCTTGGTATTCTTTAAAAATTACTGTAATCAGTGCAGCTATTATTATGCTAAGTTTTGCGTTTTATTATTGGAATCGTCCACCGATTGAAGTGGCACAGCCGATTGATGAGCCAACACATTTAGTAGAAACGAATAGTAGCGAGCAGGAAGAACATTTAGATGGTGAACAAGTCTTAAATTATAATGAGCCATTCTTGGATGTTTCTATTGATAAAGTTGTCGGAAATGGGGAAAACATTGATATTCAATATCGAGTTAAATTTAAAGAACAATACCAGCGAGATCAAGATAATATATATAAACATCATTTAAATAAATACCAATATATAGAAGTGGCGAACATGCCGAAATTTGACAATGCACAAGATGACTTTTTCGGTAAAGTAACAACAGACGTCCGATTTGAAATCCGAGATGAAGCAGGAAAATTAATTTTAACTACTAGACGTGATGGACGTACTGGCGAACAACCAATGATTACAGACTTTTCAGGTCCTAGTGGTTTCGACACAGATGTATTGGGCGAAATGGTATACACGATATCCGTCCCAAAGTATACTAACCCAGCAACGTTTGAAGTGTTTCAAATGGAAGCATCTGCGTTCGATTTATTTGAGACGGAAGTGAATACAAAACAATTACAGCCATTCAAATTGAATAACGTAACATATACAATTGATTCATTAGAAATCAAACAAGGTACATTACATTTACAAATTTCTACGGAAGGTGATCAAAAAGTTCGTGCAGCTGGTTGGGAGATGGTCATTAACGATCGTTTAATTATTTCTAACCGGACAAATGTAAATTATTCTGAGCGAACAAATAATCGTACCGTTTACAAATTACAGTTTGAGAATTTCGAACAAATCCCAGCTAATTTAAAATTAGTGCCGTCTACTGTAAGGATTAAAAAACAAATTGATCCAATTGTTTTGGATTTACACTAACAAAAAAGCCCTCGAGTGTTTAAACGACAGTCTAGTAATTTGATAAGATTTTAAAAATGTAATTGTGATTGTACTTATATCTAGCTAAGAATATGTGTATAAAACCATGCATTTTTTGAATTCGGGCTTCCCTTTAAAATTATAATCTCTCTATTAATAAAAGGGGCTGTTTTGATAGTAATCGTCAACTTACGATTCCTTTTCCATTTGCGTAGCATTTATTCATAAAATGACTGATTATTCATTTTATGCTACACTCTTTTTACAAAGGGGGGGGAAAGGATGTTTGAACGAGAGAAAAGTATAGAGATTCAACAAAATCGTGATGTGAAATGCGCTCACGGTAAAGTGACAGTTCAGGGGATAGGAATGAGTGTTTATAGCTTTTTTGTAGATGGCTTACTAATTGATACAGGCTCATATTCACTTTCACAGGAGTTCCAATCCTTTTTTAACGAAATACCGATTGAACAATTGGCGCTCACTCATTCGCATGAGGATCACTCAGGAAATGCAGCATGGATTCAGCAACATAAGGGTGTACCTATCTATGTTCACCGTGATTCGGTAAGTCTTTGTGCAAAGGATGGAGAGTATCCATTTTATCGACAGGCATTATGGGGGGAGCGACCAGCGTTTATTGCCCAACCAATAAGCAATACATTGCAAACGAAATCAGCTACATTGGACGTTATCGAAACACCAGGGCATACGACAGATCATGTATCATTTTACAATCGAGAAACTGGTGCTATGTTTACAGGAGATTTGTATATACAGACGAAAACTAAGGTTGTCCTTGATGAAGAAAATATCGTACATACCTTGGCGTCTTTGAAGAAAATATTAAACTATGATTTCGAAGAAGTTTATTGCTGTCATGCAGGCTTTATAGCGGATGGTCGAACGAAAATACAAGAAAAAATTGCTTATTTAGAAGATATGGAGAGTAATATAAGGCAGTTGTTTCTTAAAGGTTATTTAGTTGATGAAATTACAAAAGCTATCTTTTCTCGTGATTATCCGATTACAAAAGTATCAGGAGAACAGTGGTCTTCCAAACATATTATCACTGCTTTTATAAATCAATTTACGCATGAGTCCTTAAAATAAGGGCTCTTTTTTTGCTAATCGAGGGATTCAGTAAGGAAAAAAAGAATACTTGAGGATGCATAATAAAAAACTTTGTGAAAAAATGTGAAGAAAATGTGACGGAACCAGATGGAACAATGGATACGCTTACATTAGTTTGTGAAAAATTTCTCATTTACACAAGAAAAATACTATGTGAAAAGTTGAACAGGCTTAATGGCGGTATTTGTACATTTTTAATAAAGCTAATCGATGCGAATATTATATTATAATAATTGATTGTGAAGTTAAGAACAAAGCATAAAATTAGCGGAGATGAGAATAGATAGCGCTATTTAGATGAAAAACTAAAATTGACAGAAAATTCGTTGACTTTACTTTCACAAAGTATTATGATTCTGAAATATATAATAATTTGAAAAGAAAAGGATGGGATTGAATGGACATTATGAAAAAGGCTTTAGAAATGCACGAGTATTATAGCGGGAAATTAGAGGTGATTTCTAAGGTGCCTGTGCAAGATTCATATGATTTAAGTCTTGCGTATTCGCCAGGGGTAGCTGCGCCTTGTGTAGAGATTGAGAGAAATCCATCACTTGTTTACGACTATACAATGAAAGGTAACATGGTGGCAGTTGTTTCAGATGGAACGGCGGTATTAGGGTTAGGGGATATTGGTCCGAAGGCAGCATTACCAGTAATGGAGGGGAAGGCTATTTTATTAAAGCGTTTTGCCAATGTTGATGCTTTTCCTATTTGTTTAGATACGAAGAATACGGATGAAATCGTCAGCATTGTGAAGGCGCTTGCTCCTACTTTTGGTGCTGTAAATTTAGAAGATATTTCAGCCCCAAGATGCTTTGAAATTGAAGATCGTCTGCGCCAAGAATGTGATATTCCCGTATTCCATGATGATCAGCATGGAACGGCGATTGTAGTAGGTGCAGGGATGATTAATGCCAATCGTATTGTGAAGAAAGATGTGGCAACGATGAAGGTCGTAATTAATGGTGCAGGAGCAGCGGGTATTGCTATTTTACGTATTCTTGTGCAAATGGGCTATAAAAATATTTATATGTGCGATACAAAAGGCCTCATTTATGAAGGTCGCGCTGAAGGTATGAATCCAATTAAAGAAACAGTGGCACATTTAACAAATCCTGGAAAAATACATGGGACATTGGAAGATGCCATTAAAGGTGCTGATGTCTTTATCGGCGTATCGGTTGCTAATTTATTAACAGAAGCACATATTGCTTCAATGAATGATGATCCAGTCGTGTTTGCACTAGCAAATCCAAATCCTGAAATTACGTATGAAAATGCTAAAGCATGGGGTGTACGTATTATGGGAACAGGACGCTCCGATTATCCAAATCAAATTAACAATGTGCTTGCTTTCCCTGGTATTTTCCGTGGGGCATTGGATGTTCGAGCAACAGATATTAATGAGGCTATGAAAATAGCTGCAGTGGAAGCGATAGCCGCTCTTGTAAGTGATGAGGAATTAACGGAGGAATATATTGTACCTAAATCATTAGATGAGCGGGTTGTTGAAATTGTTTCCCAAGCTGTAAGTGGAGCAGCTGTTGAGTCTGGTGTGTCGGAGCTATTCCAACAAAATACAGTGCTTTCAGTTTAATGTGAAAAAATCTCCCACTCTCATAGAGAGAGGGGAGATTTTTTACATTGTTCCGGCTAAAATGCCGATAACTGCAAAGAGAACAATCACCAGAATAATGAGGGCAATGAGAATAATGCATGGAATATAGAGTGTAAAGAACGCTCTCCAATTGGTTATTTGGTGTGCTTCTGCAACAATTCCTACTGTAATAATGAGGTTCCAAATTGCAACCACAATCGATAATAAAATTGCAATCCAAAAAACCCAAGGGTAAGGCCCGGCGAAGTTAGGATCCATTAAAGATTCAGGTGATGTAAATAACCAAATTAAATAAAAAGGAATAAGGACTATAGATGGAATAGCCGTTAAACTTAGCCCTTTGAATAAGTGTGAGTACGTACCTGTTCCTTTAAAAAGTTTACCGAATAGCCAAGCGATGAGTGCAACAAAAGCTGTACCGATTATTCCTGAAATCGGTGATGCAATAACACAAAATAGTAAGATAAGCCAAGGAGAAAAGTCTATCACGGATATCTTATCAATAAGGTCTGAAAGTGTAACACCAATATAACCAATTGACAAAAGAAGAAGAGCAAAACCTATTGATTTTTCTTCTATCATGTAACGGGTTGTTTGCTTTGGATGCAACCAAATAGACAAAAATGGATTAATCTTTAGCCTTTCTTGTGATGTTTCATTAAAGTCATCCATTAAATTACCTCCAAAATAATAGTATAAATGCATTATGCGTATAATTAGTATACGAGTGAACGAATGAAAAGTTTCGAAGAAACATCTTACCAACAAAAAGAGCCGCAAGAAAGCGACTCTTTTTGATTACTCGTATCTAGTCAGGCATAGCATTTTAATAGAATGGTTTTTTATTCAGCTAACATAATTTTTTCAAGTTCTAATGGTTCTATGTATTGTTCGCCTTTGTAAGCACGCATATTACCACCTGAAATTTCATCGATTAATAAAATTTCATTTGTTTTAGCATCGCGGCCAAACTCAAGTTTAATATCGTAAAGTGTTAACCCTTTTTTGTCAAGCTCTGTAGCAATAAATTTAGCGATTTCAATTGTACGTTGCTTTAAAATTGCGTATTCTTCGTGTGTTAACAGGTTTAACATGGCTAAAGCATCTTCAGAAATGGGAGGATCTAGTCGATCATCATCTTTGATAGTAACTTCTACGAAAGAATCTAAGTCTTGTCCTTCTTTTACGTATGCACCATAGCGACGTAGGAAAGAGCCTACTGCCTTGAAGCGGCAAATGACCTCTAAACCTTTACCAAAAACAGTTGCAGGCTTTACTGTCATTGTTGCATCGTTGAAGTTTGCATCAACGTAGTGAGTAGGAACACCTTGTTCGTTTAGTTTTGAGTAGAAATAAGAAGTTAAGCGAAGTCCAGCTAAACCAGCACCGTCGATTGTTAACCCTACAGTATTAGCACCTGGGTCGAATACGCCGTTCTCTCCAGTTACATCATCTTTAAATTTTAATAAGTAATGACCATCTTCTAATTGAAACACATTTTTCGTTTTACCTGTATACAATAATTCCACAAAAAACCCTCCAATATTTCGTAGTACTTCATTATTATAACACGAATGTTTTAAATGTTTAATAGTAAAAATGTTCGTTTTAAACGATATTTTTTGTGCTTTTTAACTTCTTTTCTAATGGAAAATAAGGTGATAACGAATGTTTGTTATCACCTTACGTGGATTGAAAGGATTCTGAAGTTATTGTTAATAAACGCCTTCAGCTAGCATACCATCAGCAACTTTAACGAAGCCAGCGATGTTCGCGCCAACTACAAGGTTCCCAGGGTAACCATATTTTTCGGCAGCTGCTTTACTGTCTGCGTAAATGTTTTTCATAATTTCATGTAATTTAGCATCTACTTTTTCAAATGACCAGAAAACGCGACTTGAATCTTGCGCCATTTCAAGAGCAGATACAGCAACACCTCCGGCATTAGCAGCTTTAGCAGGACCAAATAATACGCCAGCATTTAAGAATTCGTTAATTGCTTCAAGATCTGATGGCATGTTTGCACCTTCACCAATAGCTTTCACTCCGTTAGAGATTAAAGTACGCGCTGAATCGCCATTAATTTCATTTTGTGTAGCACATGGAAGCGCGATGTCACAAGGGATCGTCCAGATACCAGTGCAGCCTTCTGTAAATGTAGCATTTGGACGATAGTTTAAGTAAGTGGAGATACGATCGCCTTTTACTTCTTTAATTTCTTTAATTGCATCAAGATCTAAACCTTCTGGGTCGTAAACATAGCCTGAAGAGTCAGAGCAAGCAATAACTTTAGCGCCATAAGCTTGTGCTTTTTCAATAGCATATGTTGAAACGTTACCAGAACCAGAAACTACAACTGTTTTACCTTCGAATGAATCGTTGACATCTTTTAGCATTTCATTTACAAAATATACAGTACCATAACCAGTTGCCTCTTTACGGGCTAAAGAACCACCGTAGCCAGGAGTTTTACCAGTTAATACACCAGATTCGTTTGCTTTTGTTAAACGCTTATATTGGCCCCATAAAAAACCTACTTCACGAGCGCCAACACCGATATCACCTGCTGGAACATCGACATCTGGACCAATATGGCTGTATAATTCAGTCATGAATGCTTGACAGAAACGCATGATTTCCGAATCTGATTTACCTTTAGGATCGAAGTTTGAACCACCTTTACCACCACCGATTGGTTGACCTGTTAAAGCATTTTTAAAGATTTGTTCAAAGCCTAAGAATTTGATAATTGATTCATTTACCGAAGGGTGGAAGCGAAGACCGCCTTTGTATGGTCCCATTACGTTGCTGTATTGCACACGGTAACCACGGTTTACTTGAACTTGATTGTTATCATCTTGCCAAGCTACACGGAAAGAAATGATACGATCTGGCTCAACGATACGAGATAAGATATTGGCTTTAATATATTCAGGGTGTTGTGCAAATACAGGCACTAATGAAATGAAAATTTCTTCAGCTGCTTGTAAGAACTCCGCTTGATAACTATTTTGTTGTTTTAGTTGCTCGAATACGCCATCAACGTATTCTTTTGCTAATTGTTCGTTGCTTACAGTTGTAGTTGTCATAGTAAAAAACCTCCAGTTATTTGATATTTGTATCGTATATCTATTTTTCGCACTATTCAATAAAATACTTTTTCCAACAGTCTAAAGTTTGTGAAAAATTTAACAAGTAGGGGTGAGAATTTATTATATCAAAATAATGATGAGTTTGAGTGATCTATCTAATTATGAGAAAGGAATGATGCTTTATTGTGAAGGTTTTAATTGACGCTGATGCCTGTCCAGTCGTGGATTTAGCACTATCTATATCATCTGAGTTTGAGATTGAAACAATCTTGTTTTGCGATACATCCCACCGTATCGAACGTGATAATGTAATAACAATTATGGTCCCGAAAGGTCCAGATTCGGTTGATTTTACGCTAGTGAATGCGCTTTCAAAACACGATATTGTCATTACACAGGATTACGGTTTAGCAGCTATGGTTTTGGCGAGAGGCGGTTATCCAATCGATCAAAATGGACGAGAGATGTCTAATGAAAATATCGAACGTTTGCTCGACATGCGCCATGTTGGACAAAAAATTAGACGTGCTGGGGGACGTACGAGAGGACCTAAAAAACGAACACAAGAAAACAATATTTCGTTCGAATTGAAATTTCGACAAATTTGTGAACGAGCAATTATAACTCAAAAAATGGAGGAATCTGAAGGTGGAAAATGAGCGTAAACACGAACTATTTAATCAATTTCCAAGACTAAATAAGTTAGCAAATCATAATACTGTACTTTGGGAAAATACAAATCGAGAAAAAAAGGCGCAAACAAATCTTTTTTCAATAGAGGAAGTTGAGGAGGCAGAAGAAACACTTAAACGCTTTTCTTCCTATTTAATTTTAGCATTTCCAGAGCTTTTGGAAAGCAAAGGGCTTATTGAATCATCTTTACTAGATATACCTTTCATGAAGAAAGCTCTTGAAAAGGAATTTGATGTTTTAATACCAGGTCAATTTATCTTAAAGTGCGATCATGCCTTGCCAATTTCCGGCTCTATTAAAGCCCGTGGTGGTATTTTTGAAGTATTAAGGCATGCAGAACGGCTTGCAATCGCTAGTGGCAAGCTAACAAAAGAGGATAGTTATGCCGTGTTGGCAACAGAGGACTTTCAATCGTTCTTTCAGCAATATACAATTGCCGTAGGTTCTACAGGTAATTTAGGATTGAGTATCGGCATTATGGGCAAAAAACTCGGCTTTAATGTCGTTGTACATATGTCGAGTGATGCAAAAGAGTGGAAAAAAGCATTGCTGCGTGAAAAAGGTGCGACAGTTATTGAATATGAAGCAGATTATAGCGTTGCTGTAGAACAAGGTCGTCGAGAGGCTGAACAAGATCCTATGTGTCATTTTATTGATGACGAAAATTCGAAGGACCTATTTGCCGGCTATGCAGTAGCGGCGAAGCGTTTAAAAGCACAGTTTGAAAAGACGAATATTACTGTAGATGCTGCCCATCCATTGTTCGTGTATTTACCATGTGGTGTAGGTGGAGGACCGGGGGGAGTTGCGTACGGGATACGTGAAATTTTTGGAGAACATGCCCACATCTTCTTCGCTGAGCCCGTAGCATCCCCTTGTATGACAATCGGCTTGATGACAGGTTTACATGATGAGATCAGTGTAGAAGATATTGGATTAGACAATAAAACAGAAGCAGATGGTCTAGCAGTCGGGCGTGCTTCTAAATTCGTTGGTAAAGTAATGGAGACGTATATTAGTGGTTGTTATACAGTGAAAGATGAAGAATTATTTACGTCGCTCGGTTTAGCGATGGAATCGGAAGGTCTATTTTTAGAGCCATCTGCGCATGCAGGGATGTTCGGACCAATTCATTTAATGAAAAATGGTCAAAGTTATTTAGAAAAGTATGATTTAGTTGATAAGATGGAGCAAGCTACCCATCTTGTATGGGCAACAGGTGGAAGTATGGTGCCGATGGAAATGCGTGAGGAATACATGGCAAAGGTAGTGCAAGTAGCAAGAACTAATGATTAAGGTAGTTAGTTAATAAGAAAACGCAAGAATGCTATTTGGAATTAACATTCTTGCGTTTATTACTTTTAAAGTTATTTATATAAATAGTCCAACGCTTGATAATCTTGCTGATAGCGTCCACCGTCTGCTACTTCAGCGTGATATAGAGCTTTTAAAGCATAATTTTTTTGCAAATCCATTTCGGACATTAACTCTTTTAGGCGATCATGTAATTCACGGTTTTCTTTCACAAGTTGCTGCATTTGTGGTTTAAAATATTTCATTCTTTCTAACTCCTCAATTTATAACGTGCTTATTAGTATAACACTTTTAGCTATTGAAAATGCACTCATATTCATAATTCTGGCTTTAAAAGATTATTCGGTCGATCATGCCGTGACTTATTATGCCATGATATATATTAATTGGTGTGAAAGCTGTGCGACTCCTGGCCCTCGTGAATGTAATCATAAAACCTCCAAATCATACATAGATTTGGAGGTTTTCCATTAGTTAAAGCTTTACAACTGCAATTGTTTTCGCTGAGCGGTTAAAAATACTTCCTGTGCTGCCCGTACACCTGCACCTGGCTCAAAGTCATATTCAAAGTCTTGAAGTGCAGCTTCCATTAAAGAAACGGCCTGTAAAATATCACTTGGGAAGCAGTAACCCATATGGCCGAATCTGAAAATTTTCCCTTGCAAATGACCGAGTCCTCCAGCGAAATCTAAATGATATTGTTGCTTTAAATGCGACAAGAAGTCACCGAGTGCAATCCCTTTTGGTGCCATAATCGCTGTAATGGTCGGAGAAGCATGCTCATCCGTAGTGAGAAGTTCAATATTAAGGGCATTCATAGCATGACGCACCATGTTTTTCATTAGTTCATGGCGGGCAACTGTATGTTCAAAGCCTCCTTCTTCCTCTATAAGTTTACAAACCTCATGCAGTCCAGAAATAAGTGTCACAGTAGGCGTGTTTGGAGTCATCCCTTTTTCTGCCCAGCTACGATAGCTTAATAAGTTTAAATAATAGGAAGGCGTATTATTTTCTTCAATAACTTTCCAAGCTCTATCACTAACGCTGACAAGAGAAAGTCCTGGAGGTAGCATCATCGCTTTTTGAGATCCAGTAACAAGAATATCGATTCCCCAGGCATCCATTTCTGCAGGAGCTCCACCTAGGCAACTTACACCATCGACAATACATAATGCATCCGTTTCCTCACGTACAACTTGTGCTAATTCAGCAATTGGGTTTAAGATACCAGTGGAAGTTTCATTGTATGTGACAAAAACAGCTTTAATATCTTTCAACGGCTGCAAGAATTCTCGTAACTCCTTAGCTGTGCAAGCTTGCCCCCATTCTTTTTCAAGCTTATGTACATGAAAGCCGTATTTCTCACAAATCGAAACGAAATAGTCTCCGAATGCTCCAACAGTGATGACAACTACATTTTCACCAGCAGAGACAGTGTTAACCGCCGCAGCCTCTAAAGCAGCTGTACCACCTGATGGAAGGAGTAAAATATCCTGCTTTGTCCCAAAAACAGGTTTTACTAATTCAATTGTTTCACGGTAAAGCTCTACAAATTCATTGCTTCGATGACTTATAATATCGCGACTCATCGCAAGCTGAACCTTTTTCGGAATTGGCGTAGGTCCTGGATGTCTTAAAATATTTTCATACACAATCATCAAACCCCTTTGTATTAAAAATTAGAAATTCGAAATTTTCTAACTATAATATAGCATATTTTTTCTGTTATCTAACTTCTTTTTCAAAATTTGATAGATCAAGTGTCGTAAGAGAGTAGAAAATACAACGAATAGTTCTCAATTTTTTAATATGGTAAAATTTTTATATAAGGGGGCTGAGTTATGGAATCGAAAGTAAATTATCCATATATTTATTTTTTATTGGAATCAAATATGGTTTTTGTCTATCGAATTAAAACACATCATTATCTGAACGCATCGGATTTGATAGATAGGAGTGAATGGGAGGCTTATGAATTACAGCATCATGATCAATTTGAAGCATTCAACCATGAAGAAAGTGAAGCAATTGAGGGGTGTGGGTTCTGGCTTGAGCAACATAAATTAAGCGACATAGTAGAAATTATCAATGACTGTATTCAAAAACATCGTTTTGTGGACCATCGAATAACAACGCAGGCAGTTCATATTGTGAGCTCTGAATCTGCTGCTGGTTCAGTGAGAGTAGCACTACCACCACCTAAACATGTGATTGGATTCCCTGATTGCTTCTCAATTGGACCATTGTGGAAGCTAGAGGAGAAAAGAGGTCAAACATTCCGAAATAATTGGTTATTTGAAAATATTAATGATGGACAGGAAGATGTTTATCAAAATAAGTTTATAAATACTTTGCGTGAAATAGAAGATATTTCTAATCATGTTCCGATCTATATTTGGTATGGTAATAATGCCGATGAACAATGTGGGCTTCGTTTTTTCCTCTATTTATTGCGAGATAAATCAAATGAGATTTTTCTTATTAATACAACAGAACATAGTAAGGCTAATTGTGCAACAAGTCATCTTAGTTCACAGCAATTAGCACAGCTTTTTATCAACATAGAAGAAAAAAAGCCATTAACTATCCAGGACCGTCTTATTTTCCAAAATGAATGGGAAACATTATCGCAAACTAACGATATTCTGCGCTTATGGATTAATAATGAAATAAAAGGGGTTCCAGAAAATTATTTTGATCCACTTATTATAGAAACGATCGAAAGGCTACATAATGAACAAGCAACAAAAGATTTTATCAAGACAGGGACAGTGATTACGGAACTCTTACCTTTAATAGAAGAGCTTCCTAGTGTCTTCTTTTTAGAATGTAGAATAAGATTTTTAGTCTATAGTGGGGTACTTGCATTAAAAGGTATTCCTAAGTCCATGAGACACTATAGTGTAAAATTACGTGAATAACTAGAAAACCTCTTTACACCTTTAAAAGTGTAAAGAGGTTTTTGTACTTGCATATGTATTATGCAACGAAAGGTTTATTCATTTTTATTAAGCCGTAAATAGCATAGAATAGTCCTAATGTGATGAACGATAAAATCGTATAAAGTACAGCTTTCCCAGTTCCGCCAGTCCAACGATAGAAGAGGCGATATGTGAAGTGGAAAATAAAGCCAAGAAGACCTATTGAAGCAATTATATCCAGAAACAGATACGGAATTAATGAAACAATTGTTAATACAGCGTAAATAATAACATTCTTTATTGCTGCTGAACGAATTGTTGCGTCATCATCACCCTTTGCTGTTAATAAGAAAAGGCTATAAACACCAGCAATTGGAATCCAAGCAATATAAGCTTGTTTGCTAAAGCCATTTGCTTTAGATGCCTGGTAATAAATAAGTGAATTAATTACATAGCTTGCGATACTTATCAATGCAATACAAATTAACATAATAAAGAGGAATGCCAAATCTAAATCATCGAAATCATTGTAATATGAAGAATCGTACATATAAAAACCTCCTTTCCAAAAAAATACTTCACAATAATAACAATACTAAAGTCACAAATCTACAGTTAATTATATCCGGAATTTAATGTTAATGATGTATTTGCACTATTTGAATAGATGTAAATATTGCATTAATGTTCATTTTTTGATAAATGATTGTTGGATCAAAAAAAGAGGTTGGCAAACTAGTAGCCAATTGTTGTAGACGTCACAAAAAATCAGTGCTTGAACAAGACAGCTTACAAATAAATTTAAATTCTACAAGAAACTATCTTGATGAATATTTGAGCACTAATGTAAAAAATGCTAAAAATATCCTCATAAGTATTGGTATAATAGTTTTAGGATTTTTGGCTTATATGAAGTAAAAGAAATAAGAGAGAGGAGAGTAAGTGATGCTAATTATAATTTTTATATTGATAGTGATAAGCTTTTACCTTATGGAAAAAAATTATCGGAAAAGTGTCTATTATAAACTGACAAAAAATAATTTCTTTGCAGTTAAACTCGATAAAGGGAGAAATGGTGAGTACTTAACATCGAAAATTATTGAGAGGCATGCCTTACAAAGTCATAGACAATTATTAAATGTATATATTCCAAAGAGAAATTCAGATGAATTAACGGAAATTGATTTGCTTTATATTGATCGAACTGGTCTATATGTGATTGAATCAAAAAACTATAGTGGCTGGATTTTTGGTAATGAGACACAACAGCAATGGACACAAACGATGCCGAATAAGAAAAAATATAAATTTTTCAATCCGATCCGGCAAAATGCTACGCATATCCGTGCAATTCAAGATTTTTTAGACCTTCCGAAAGAAGCAATTCATTCAGTCATTGTCTTTAGCGAACGCTGTACATTGAAAAAAGTGGGAGTAACTTCCCAAAATGTACATGTTATAAAACGAGAGGATTTAAGGCGTTTTATCCAAACGCAAAAGCAAACTGCAAAACAGTTTTTCTCACAAGAAGATATTCAAGCAATTTACAATAAGCTTGTACCTCAAATGCAAGTATCTAATGAAATCAAAAAACAACATATTCAAACGATTCAGCAGAAATATGGAAAATAATCGTGTGTTAAAAGGGGACTATAAGCATGCCAATATACAATAAATTAGTACGTGATTTAATTCCTAAAGTAATTGAAGAAAAGGGTAAAACATGTAGCATAAGAGTATTAGAACAAGGAGAACACTTAGAGGAAATAAAAGTGAAAATGCAAGAAGAAGCATTAGAATTTCTAGAGGCAGCCTCACCAAAAGAGGCCGTTGAGGAACTTGCGGATATTTTAGAATTAGTACATACAGCTATACAAATGTACGACGTGTCCTACGAACAATTAGAACAAATACGTACTCAGAAGAAGAGCCAACGCGGAGGATTTTCGAAAGGTATATATTTAATTGAGGTGAAGGAGTAGGGGGAAGCAGTATGTCGCATGATTTAAAGGTCGGTGAAATACGTGAACAATATGTAACTGAGGATCAGATTTGGCAACATCTGAATAATTTTTACTATCGTTCATCAGTCGCAACTTCTTATAAATATGTGTTTTTTAAAGCATTGCTTGAAAATTTATACAATGTAGACGAGAAGTTAGTACTCAGTTATGATCAAATATTTTATTCTTTCACAAATATATATTGGAATCTGGTAATTCATCACAAGTTAGCACAATCACCTAATAAAAATAAACCTGCTCGTGCCCAAACCATCTTACAGAAATATGCTAATGACAATGCTATCCCTCCAGAATGGCAATTCGATCAGCTTTTAGATTCGTTGCAACTAAAAATCGTCAATGAGGTGAAGCGTGATTGTAAGCAGAACGTTATCGGCGCATTTTACGGAGATACAGCAGGGGTATTCTATGAATTTGACATCAAACATGCACATTTTCGTTTCAACAATCCTGTCTATCAATTCATGAAAAAATACCAGCGGGTTTTAATAAATCTAACAAATTATCATTTAGCCAAATATCTTGAAAAAGTGAATGAAGTCACAAGTACAATGGCGTTGCTTTCGAAAGTAGAAGTCATTTCAAAGCGCAGTTCTTTAGAAACATTTTACAAGGTTCTTACACAATTTGAACAAAATCGATGCTTCTATTGTAATTGTGATTTATCAACTAATCGTCGAAAAACACACGTCGATCACTTCATTCCGTGGAGCTTTATTCAAAATGATAATTTATGGAATTTAGTGTTGGCGTGTAATGATTGTAACTTGCATAAAAGTGACAAAATCACAACTAGATTTTATTTAGAGTCCATGTTCGAAAGAAACTATAATTTAGTGTCAATTGTTAGAGAACCAACTTATTTTTATACATATGAAAATAGCAAACTTGTGGATTTATATGATTACTCAATAATGAACGGATATACGACGTTATGGGAGCCGAGGAAGGTACATAAGTTAAAAAATTAATTTGATTTTATTATGGAAGAACATAGAATAACTCTGACGGATTTTACGTTTCTTAGGAAGTGTAATTATTTCAAGTGTTGTCACGTTTGATTATCCTATTATTTCAATATATAGTTCTTATTACAGATAAAATAAGGAGGAATAAATATGGCAGAAGTTAAATACGAAATTGTTGAAACAGTTGCGGTATTATCGGAAGGCAATAAAGGCTGGAAAAAAGAATTGAATTTAATTAGCTGGAATGGTCGTGAACCGAAATACGATATTAGAGATTGGTCGGAGGATCATACAAAGATGGGGAAGGGTGTTACGTTGTCACTGTCTGAGCTACAGCTTTTGAAAGAGTCATTAGCTAAATTGTCAGGCTTAGATTAATGTACAAAACTATTCTTTAGAGTTGTTTTAGAATAATTACGCAAATGAGTAGCAATATTAAATTTTCTGAGGATTTTTCATAGAATATATTTCGTAAAATTGTTAGACTAACAATAGCAACAATTCATAATGCAGGTGGCGGCTGAACTCCCTTTTGAAAGGGGGTGAGGCGGATGACAGTATTTGAAGCATTCAGTTTGATTGTGCAGTGTAGCCTTTTGCTAATTGCGGTACTGACACTGATGGTTAGCATTATTGTCTCTCAAAATAAAAAGAAATAGCCACCCTGCCGGCTAAGTAAGGTGGCGATAGCTACAACTTTAACTTGGTCAGCCGCTATGATTGCGGCATGATTGTTGCTTTGACTGGATGTTGACGCATCCAGTCTTTTTTATTCTATATATAGTGTATCATATTTATTCGAAAAAGAACATTTTTCTTCATTCAGTGGGCATTTCAAGCCAAGCGTAATTGATACAGTCTTTCTCTCTCGATTAAATGAATTTTGCAATGTCATTTAGCGCTAAACGAGAAGAGCCATAAGCTGGTGATGCTGCTTTTCCGATGGCGATTAAGACGATCGGCACTAGATTATCTGTTAATTCAAAGTGCTTCGCAAAAGCCTCTTTATTGAAGCCACCCATTGTAACCGTATCATAGCCCATTTCTTTTGCTAAAAGCATGATTTGCATAGAAATTAAGCCTGCATCAAATGTAGCTATATTTTTTAGAACTTCTTTAGGAAGATTAGAATAAATCTTTAATGAATTTTCGATCATCATGTTTTTTGTTGCTTCATCCATATAGCCAAGCTCGAAGTTTTTTGTATAGACTTCTTCAACATTATTGTACATTGCTGTATCGCCTAATACCGCAATGATGGCAGACGCAGTTTCTACTTGCTCCTGGTTATTAGCAATTAAACGTAGTTCTTTTTTTACTGCCTCATCTTGGATCACTAAAAAGCGCCAAGGTTGTAAATTACTTGATGAAGGAGCGGTTGTTGCCTCGACAAGTAATTCCTCTATATCTGATTGAGGAATTTTATAATTTGCCTCATACTTACGCACAGATTTACGATCGTGCATTACTTTATTTATATAACTTTTAGTTGTAGTCATCGTTAAAAAATCTCCTTTATATTTATGATATTTTACTATACGATATTCTTTTTAGAATTCCAAGTAAATCGCTCGCCTTAGAGAGTTTTGATTAACTTCTTTCAGCGGATGTCGCGGAATTATGCCGAGGCATAATTGATAATCCGAGGCATAATTGATTATTATTACTTAAATTTAAATGCCTCGAAGTCAACGCTTATATCTTTATTGCGGGATTTCAATTGCTTGGCAAAATGTTTTAGCATTTTTTCAGGGCCACACATAAAAATACTTGTTTGCGGGGGCACTGCAAAATTTTTAAATGAAAGCCTGTCCATTTGGGTAGTATCAATAAAGTTCACTTTGAATTGTTGATTAGTTTCTGCATACTCCTGTAAAAAATCTTTATAGATAGCATCATTTTGACCATGATAAGTGTAAAATAACTCAATATCACGATTTACGGGCTGTGATTGCAAATAAGATAAAAATGGAGTAATGCCTATACCACCAGCTATCCAAACTTGTTGTTGTGTTCCGTTTTCAAAGTTTAAATGACCATAAGGACCATCAAGTGTAACTGGTGTATTCAGCTGAACTGAATCATATACTTTTTTTGTGAAATCACCAATCGCCTTTATAGTGACAAATAATATTTTTCCATCGCCACCTGAAATTGAAAAGGGATGAGGCGCCTTTTCTATGCCATCTTGCAAAATCTTGATAAAAATAAATTGTCCATGACGAAATGGTAATTTTTTATCAAGTGTTAGCTCCAGTTCAATTACATTGGAGCCCAATTTTTTAATCCCCGTAATGTTGCCTTTATATTTAAAAAACATATCCTGATACATCGTCAGCATATATAATGCTGACATAAATCCAATAGTTGCAGTTATTGCTGTAAAAATTCCTAAAGGTGTAGGCTGTAATAAATCGTATCTGCTTGAAAAATAGGCATGATAAATTCCAAATGTATAAGGGATAAGCATTAACCGATGAAAGATCCGCCAGTGCTCATATTTTAGAAATTTAGCAAAAAGCGCAATTACAATTAGCGCTATGAAACCATATTGCCCAAGTGATCCTAGTTCTTTCGCAAATTCGCTGAGTGAAGTTCTTTGTACTTTATCCCAGTGGGGGACCAGACCTTGTAATTGACCATGAATAACCACTAATACTAGTGAAAGTATTGCTAAATATTTATGATAAAAATAAACATTTTCTAGTCCATGAAACCAACGTTCAAAAATTTTCATTCTTGTTGCTAACAAAAAGACAAGAAAGAAGCCTGTGATGGCCATGCCTCCAATGATGTGGCTGAGCCTGTTAACTGCCTGGATAGGCTCTATAGGTGTAGCAAAATACCACAGTAAAGCACTACTACTCATTATTAGTATGATAAACAAAATTCCTTTGATAGATTTCATAAATAACCTCCACTATTCATTTTTATCTCTAAGTATCCTATATATACAATAAGAACCTGAAATGTTTCTGATATTTTTAATTTGATATGAAAGTTAATTTCGTCAATAAAAAAGGGATTATACGTTCGGAATATATGTTCCCTTTTGCGCTGAGGTGTGTTAAATTAAGAAGGTTAAAAATATAGAGATATAAGGAGCAGAAGTAAATAATGCAAGGGAATACACATATTATCGGGGGCATCACTGCAAGTCTTGCTTTTGCACAAATTTCTAATGATAATCCGCTTGTTTTAGTAGGGGCGGGCGTTATCGGTGCATTACTTCCAGATATTTGCCATGGAGGCAGCAAAATCGGGAGGAAGTTTCCCATCATATCAAAAACTGTGAATTCGCTGTTTGGACATCGTTCCTTTACACATAGTTTGCTTTTTTTATTTTTGATTTGGATGCTACTACATACATTTATACCTTACGAATCCATTTCGCTAGGTATTTTATTAGGGATGGCAAGTCATATTTTCCTTGATATGGGGACGAAGAAGGGTGTTAAGCTGTTCTTCCCAGTATCCATCTCAGTACGTCTACCCATTACTACAAAAACGGGCAGTAAAGCTGAAAAGGTAGTGTTTATGTTGTTAACGATGCTTTCAGTCTTTTTTAGTTATGAAATGATTGTTAATCTAGTCCAGTCCGTATAACTAAAACAGCCCCAGGATGAGAGTTTCTCATACTGAGGCTGTTTTTAAATGGTGAAAGTTTTAGTCAGCCTGTACTTCTTCGACTGTTTGTTCTACTTCTGCTCGTGACATTTTTTCACGACCTTCTTGCATGGCCTTCAATGTTTTATGGGCTAATGCAAGTGGTAAACGACAGAATAATAATACCGTACGTTTATTAATATCTTTCATATAAAGATCAGCTTTTGCGAGATTTTCCTCCGCATATGCAAATAAATCTTCACGAGTCCAACCATCAGGAACGAAACTTACTCCGCGCTCATCCATATCCTCATGCTGATTGCGTAAAATATTGACTGCTTGGAGACCGCGGCCATAGCCAATAGCTAAATCGCGATCTGTTTGAATGTCAGCACCCCACGCCCAAAGCTCGGACAGCATTGTCCCAACAAGCCCTGCAACGTAGTATGTATAATCATCTAAATCCTCTCGCGTATGCACCTGCCAGTTTGCTTTTGCCCATTTTGCCATCCCAAACGCCATTTCACTTGTTGAAGCTTGGACAATTTTACGTGAGCCTTCAGGACAAAACGTTAGCCAATCTGCTAAACGAAGAGATACTTCAGGTAGCTGATCTGCATATGGCGCTAATAATGTTTCATAAGCTTCAGCATTAAATGATTCCTTTAATAACTCGCTTGTTGCATTAAGTAAATCGAATTTCACGTCATTAGATAGGTTTTCATGATCCTCAATTTCGTCTATAGCACGCATTGCTAAATATGCGGCTGCCACAGACAATTTTAAATCATTTTTTAAAAAAGTAATCGGTATATAAAAAGTGCGACTAGTTTCCTTTAAAACCTGCATCGCTTCTTTATAAAGTTTTTTTTGATCTTTCACTTGTATTCCTCCGTTCAAATGGTAACACATCTATAGTATATCGTATCGTAAAAGTGATGAAAGATAAAACAGATTGTTCAATTTATATTCAACTATTTTCAATTGGTAAAGATTAAGACAAAGAGAGGGGAGATAATCGGGTTGCAATTTCACATGACATTTATCGGAACACTTTCAGCAATTATCGCCCAACTTTTAATTTTTAACGACACCCACTTGCTAGAATCGATGATGCATCGAGTATCATTGCATTTTCACTTCTTTTGTGTTTTTATAGTAGAATAATGTTAAAGTTATAAAAATGCGACGAAAATCGTGTGATTAATAGAAAAAAATTGATATTTTTCGTCTTTTTTTCATGAAAGTTTGCTAAGTTATTGCACATTTATTTCAACAGCGTTAAAGTTTAGGAAGGACAGAGATACAACTTCACTTTTCGAGTAATTGCTGCTGACGCTTCGCTTTCGCGCAGAAGACATTTGTTGCTGCCGCTGCGCTTTCGCACAGAAAACATTTGCTGCTGACGCTTCGCTTTCGCACAGAAAACATTTGCTGCTGACGCTTCGCTTTCGCGCAGAAGACATTTGTGTTGATTTGCTTTCGGTATTGAAATACAATACATCGGATTTTGGCACAATAACTCCTTGCAAAATCCGTGACATTTGTGGAGGCATGAACGTTATTCAACTGGCTTTTAAACGCCTCTTGAATACAAGCAAAATCTAGTATATATCTCACCATCTGAAATAGAGATTGTACGTAAAGTCAAAGGAGAATGGTATGCCAAAGGCTATAGGTATTGACGCAGGCGGAACATTGACAAAAGTTGCTTATTTAGATGAGCATAATGAGCTCGTTTTAATAACTTTCCCGTCAAATGATTTGCTAGCAGTGCAGAATTGGATTATTAATCATCCAGATATTGAGGATATTGGTGTTACGGGAGGGCGTACAGAACAATTACTGGATGTCATCAAAACAATGAAATCGATTCATTATATAGTAGAGTTTGAAGCCACATTGAAGGGCGTCCGATTTTTATTGCATAAAGAGGGCTACTTCTTCGAAAGAAGTATGATTACTAATATTGGTACTGGTACTTCAATTCATTATATGGAAGATAATACGCATATTCGTGTTGGTGGAACAGGTGTAGGTGGTGGAACATTGATTGGATTGTCAGCGCTTACAACTGGCATCACGGATTATAATGAAATAAGAGAACTGGCCACTAAAGGTAATCGAGAAGAAATTGATTTACTAGTAAAGGATATTTATCAAGGGATGGACACACCTATTGATGGGCAATTGACAGCTAGTAATTTTGGGAAAGTTGGTATTACTGAATCTGTCAAACATCCAAAAGAAGATATTATTGCAACTGTACAAGGGCTTGTAGGTGAGGTTATTACAACACTTAGTATTCAATATGCTGAAGAAAAAAATGCTCAACATATCGTTTATATCGGTTCAACTTTAAGTAATAACGATCAACTTACACGTGTTATTGCCAATTACACACGTACGAAAAAACATACACCAGTCTTTATAAATGACCACGGTTTTTCAGGTGCAGTCGGTGCATTATTAAATATAACTGAATATACAATTGTCTAACTATAATGTAGATTAACGCTCTTTTGAGAAATTTGTGAGCGATTAGAAGCTAAAGGATTTGCATCAACAAATGTAGTTTATGGTATCGGTTCTTATACATTCCAATACAATACACGAGATTCTTTTGGATTTGCAATGAAGGCTACTTATGCAGTTATTAATGGTGAAGAAAAGTTATTATTCAAAGATCCTAAGACAGATGATGGAACTAAACGTAGTCTGCGCGGCAAAGTTAAAGTTTATGAATCAAACGGAAGTATTTCTTACGTTGATGGATTATACAATGAATCAATCTACGATGATGATTTATTAGAAGATGTATTCGTAAATGGTAAATTGGTTCGTGATCAGTCATTATCTGAAATTAGAGCAATATTAAACAAATAGAATCAAATTGAGAGAGTCTTGTTGACTCTCTTTTTTTAATTACCATAAGTACCTTGTATTTCTTATGTTTTTGAACGTTCAATCATGAGATAATTATAGATAAGGAGATGATACAATGTTGTTTACTCCAATAAAACCTATGTTGCTCTCGATGGGTAACAATAATGAAATAATGGATGATCCTGAATGGATTTACGATATAAAATGGGATGGTTGGCGCATCCTTTTGCATAAACAAAATGATCGAATAGAAGCGTATACTCGTCATGGAAATAATGTAACTGCTAATTACAAGCTGCAGGACAATCAATTCAGGAACATGAAGCAATCATTGATTGTGAAGGTGTAGTTTTACGAAATGGGGTATCTGTATTTGATGATTTTGCATATCGAGGTAGACTTTCTAATAAAGAAAAAATTGAACAAGCTGCGATAACTCATCCTACTACGTTTATCGCATTCGACATATTATCGACTGATAAATCCGTTATGAATAAACCATTGGCAGAACGGAAAGAAATGCTTTCATCGATAATTGCACCTTCAAATAATTTGTTGATTACACCTTCAGTTATGGGTAACGGTAATGATATCTTTCAGTTGACCAAAGAAAAGGGTATGGAAGGTATCGTAGGAAAGCGAAGCAATTCTACCTACAAAGCTAAGCATCGTTCGCATAGTTGGTTAAAATATAAACACTTTAAAGTAATGGACACTATTATATTAGGCTATAAAGAAAATCCATTTACAATGATAGTAGGTACGCAATTAAGAAATGGTAATTATAGACCTGTTGCGAATGTGGAGTTTGGCTTTAAACCTGATGAAAAAAGAGCATTTAGAGAAATAGCTAAACAGATAATAGGTAGCGTGGAACGAGATGTAATGTGGCTAGAACCAAGATTATTCTGTAAGGTACAGTATCTTGAGAAAACAAGCACAGGATCATTAAGAATCGTTTCATTTAAAGGATTTAATTTTGAAGTTAATGAGCTTTAAAATACAAAATTAAATAACCACTTAAAAAAGTAGAGAAAAAGCGTATTATAAAAAAAGTTTTGGAACACGCTTTTTCTCTATTTAAATGAATTGAAGATTTAACATATTTTATTTAGTTATTGAATTCTATTCTAGCATCATTAAAAATACTTTCAATTAATTTCAGTTCTGAATCATCTAAGTTTTCTTCATAAATTTCTAATTCATTAGAGTCCAATGGGACTTTACCAACTGTAACACCACTTGTAGCAAATACTTCATCTTGTTCGTCTGTTAGAAATAGTAAATATTCATCACCTTTATTCATTTTTTCATACCCATTAACGCTGTAAATAGTACCTTCTGATTCAAAATTTAATTCTGCAATAGGAATAGTTTGCTCTAGATTAATTTTATCATTGGTAGTCGCATTTTTTACAACTTCAGTAATTTCAAAATCTGCAACTGTATATCCACCAATTACGGCTTCATCTATTTTAGATTTAAATACTTCTGTTCGCACATCCTCTAGTTTAGTTCCTTTAACAATAATAGGTGATTTTTCCGCTAATTCATTCAAATCAATGAAGCCATTCGTTTTAGCTTCGCCATCAATTCTTTTAGGCTTTGAAGGAGAATCTTCTGAAATAATTTTATTTTCATTAGTATCTTCTATAGAAAATCCTTCTGAAATAAGAAAACTACCACTAAATAAAACTATTAATCCGGCACTAATCATGAAAAAATTTTTCTTCATTTTTTAACCTTCCTTTCAATATTTTTTTGCGATTCCAGCTTTGTCATCTTTTAAAGGATAAGCTTTGTTATTAAAGCCTAATTTTCTCATAACTGCTATTTCATCATTTTTTTCTTGTGTGTGACCTAATCCTGCCTCATGACCAACTTCATGAACTACAGTTTCAATTCTTTGAGTTGAATTTAACTCTTCACGCCATTTTTTATAAATAGTGATTCGCCCACTACCAAAACTTTGACCATAAGTATCTCCATTATATTTATCCAAGTATTCAACACTTGCTTCTACACCAGATGCAGTAGCTACTTTTTTTGTAAAATTGATTTCAGGGAGCGCATTCCACGCTAAAATTCCACTTTTAACTTCACCACCTAATTTGTAACTATCAAAAGTAGGGTCTATCCAATAAAATGCATCTTTTGGATTACTAAATTTTTTGCTATTTAATTCATAAGCTTGTCCTTCAGGTACTTGAAAACAAAAAAAGATTCCAAAACATAAAGCTAAAAACGAAAATTTCCTCTTCATACAATCATCTCCTATTTACATAATATAACAACAATACCATATTAATGTAAATTGAGAATAAAAGTCAATAATGTTAAAATTTAACAAGAAATACAATTAGAAGGGGGGGATTTTTGTGTTAAAAAAAATAATTATTATTTCATTTGCATTGATTTTTTTATGTGTTGGATGTTCTAATGATGCAAAGAAAATTATTTTAGAGATAGCTAATGAAAATGGGGATTTTAAAGAGAGTTTAGAAATCCTAGATAAAGATCAAGTTTCGATAATAAATAAAATTCTAAATAAAGTTAAATGGAAAGAAAAAAGTGAAGAATCATTTGGACTATTAAAGTACAGAATGTCTTTTGATTTTATAGACTCTGATAAGGAATTGAAGTCTTCTTATTATTTAATCTATGTAAATTCAAATGAACAAGTGATTCTGGTAGAAAATGATGTGAAATATACTAAATTATCAAAAGGAGAATCAAAAGAATTACTTGATATACTACCAAATAAATAACGAAAAGGAAAATATTACAATTTAATGACGACTTAACAAGCTTCATAGATAGAAAAACCAAAACATTTTTAATTAAGAACTTATATTGAAGAAATACTTGAATAAAAGAAATACTAGGTTTTCAAAACTAAATATTCACAACTATTGAGAGAGTCTTAAAGACTCTTTTATGTGCGCCCGGCATGCGTATGAACTATAGGGTGCAAGTCCCGAACCCCGAAGACAGAAGTAGAGGTTAGCCAAGAGCAAGGGTGTCCGTGGCGAAGCGGAATCTGGAGGCAAAACACCGGTCCGAGGAACACGAATCTCATATAAGGCTAGGTATGATTGGATGAGTGTGCATAACAACACAAAGTCCATTCTGTCGAAGGTCATATCGAGTAAATGAGGCGGATAGATGGTGTGAAAGTGCATACGCTTACCCGGGGAGGTCTGATGGAAATGCAAAGTACACTTTGTAACCTACTTAGCGATAAGTAGCTGAACCATCAGAAGTCAGCAGAGGTCATAGTACCGTTTACATGGGAAGGACCGAACTATGAAGAAGTGTGGAATAAACTCGAATTTCACTTGTTCGATGAAGCAGACAATCCAAAGAAGGACTTACTTAGTGGAAGAAATGGTGAATCCCATAGGAGACACTAAGAGGGCTGAGAATACAAGTGGCAAGGAGAGACAGAAAAGCATAACGGACAGGGAGATACAAAATCGCTGTCCGTCAGACTTCATGGAACAAGTGACCCGTTTAAGGGAATTGGCAAAAGATGCCCAGTATTATCGAGTTGTAGTTGAAATCTTGTATACTACAGGCATACGAATTAGTGAATTATCTGCCATGAAAAAGGAAGACATTAACTGGTCCGAACGGTCAATTGTAATTACAAAAGGTAAACGTAAAAAGTCTCGAATTGTTCTTTTTACACGAGAATGTGGGGAACAACTATCCAGGTATCTAAAAGGGAGAGAAGACGATATGCCCAATGTATTCGTGAATACAACTGGAAAAGGACCAATCTGCCATAGGACTGTCCAAAAAAAATTAGCCGAGTATGGAGACCAGTTAGGTATGAAAATTACCCCCCACACATTGCGACATACCTTTGCAGCTCATTTAGCTATGAAGGGAATGCCGCTCTCATGCATCCAGGTTCTCCTCGGCCATGAGGAAATGCAGCATACGCAACTATATGCAAGGCTCTATGATCATGCTCGTAAGGAAACCTATGATCAATTTATGTGAAAAAGGGAGAATATGATTGTTCACAAAATATAAATTAACGCAAATAATCCACTTCTCTAAACCACCCGAAACCCTTGATATATATAGGTTTCGGGTTTATTTCTTTTTCTAGGAAGTTAATGAAATGTACATTACTAATTAATATTAGTGATGTACATTTTTTTATACTGTAAAAGTTTTAGCAATGTCTGTAGTAATCCCCAAAGCATAAAACCTTCTATCCTGAGCACATTACATGTAGGAGGTGAAGATCCGTGGCCAATAGAAACACCAATGAAAACAACAAAAACAACAATAAAACAATGAATGTTAGAACGCATAATCCCTTTGATACCTACAAAAAAATAGACCTCGATAAATCAAATAGTAATAACAATAACCCGAATGACAATCTCAATGAAGAATTCGCTGCAGAATTTGATGCGAAAGCAAAAAATAAAGATAATAAAACGAACCATAAGAAAAATCAGCAGTCCAACAAAAACAAATAACCAAAGTATGGAGGCTTAAATAATGGCAAAGAAGAATAAAACGAGCTTTAAAAAGAAAAAGAAAGAAGATACACATAAAAGAAATGATCGTGAAGAATATTCAGCAGAATTTAATCAAGTAATTCATAACAATCCTCAACAACCAAAACAATCCAGTAAAAAATAACAAAAACTGCTCCTTAAGGTTGAGAATACTTAAGGAGCACTTATTTTTTGCAGTTTTGGCTACTTTATACCAAAAGAATATGAAAGGTTGATTAACTTGTGGAAATTTTGTGTGAAACTTGGCATTTTTCTTGTATTGTTTGCTGCATTCATAAACACCCCAACAATTACTTATGCTCAACAGGGGATACCAGCTCATGCTCAATGGGGAAAAGTAGCGATAAAAGAGACACATGCAAAGTACCCTCAAGCAAAAATCCTCGATTATTTGCATGAGGGAAGCGAGGTTGTTGAAGACTCCACTATTGAAAAATTTAAACTTTGGCTAAAACAAAGTGACAAGGAATTCGGTGTACATGTTCGAATCAAATATGTAACCAATACAAATAAAGTAGTGAAAATTGAATTCCAAGAAACCACTCCATAAAATACGAGGATGCCTACTTTCGGGCATCCTCATTCCGTTAGCTTTCTAGCTTTTTAATAAATTCTCGCATTAATCCAGGTAAATCTGGCCATGCATGACCACTAATTAAATTGCCGTCTGTGTGAAGATTAGTATCGATATACGTCGCTCCAGCTACTTGAACTTCGGGCTTGCATGCAATATAGGCTGTTAGTTCACGTCCTTTCAGAACTTCTGGAATGGTCGCGAAAATTTGAGCTGCGTGACATACAGCAGCGATTGGTTTATTTGTTTCAAAGAAATGGCTCACTAGTGCTGGAACATGTTCATTTAAACGAATGTACTCTGGCGCTCGTCCACCAGGAATGATGAGCCCGTCAAATTGTGCTGGATCTACTTCTGCAAAGGATGCGTGTGCTTCTAAGCCATATGCTGTACGCTCGATGTATGTATCGACACCATCAACAAAATCGTGCAATACAGTCTGTAATTTCTTCGCGGATGGTGCTGCAATCGTTACATCATAGCCAGCCTCAAGACAACGGTAATAAGGATAAAAAATTTCTAAAGCTTCAACTGCGTCTCCTGCAAGTATTAATACCTTTTTCCCCATGCTTCCATCTCCTTTTATTTGTAATCTATTAGCTTAATTCGACACTTTCAAAAAATTCCCTTCTGATATTTAGTACATCGGAGAGAATCGCTGATAATAATGAATCATACGACAGTCGGCTGGGGATCATTGCTCCTACAATGCACCTTCAAACAACTTGCTTTACAACGAAAAAAATGAAGAGTATAGTATTTATTTAGCTAGGTAAATAAATTAGGAGGTTGCTAACATGAATCCTATCTTTCATGCTTTATTCCAAAAAAGTCGTTATTTAACGAATTGTTTAAATGAAGTACTGAAACAGCATAACTTGTATAGCTCACAATGGGCTATTTTATATTGCTTACATAATCATGGGCCAATGACATTAACACAAATTTGGAAGTATTTAAACGTTGAGGCACCGAGTATAACTAGAGCAATTACTCGACTCGAGACTTTAGGTTGGGTGCTTAGAATTGAAGGTGAAGATAAACGTGAAAAAATCGTTACTTTATCACCATTTGCAGAGGAACATTTGCCTGCTATCACTAAAACCATCTTAGTTTTTGAGGAAGAAATGGTAGGGGCATTGACTGTCGAGGAACAACAGCAATTTATAATTTTATTGGAAAAAATGAAAGGTTGATAGACGTGCAGCAAGAGGGGAATACAAAAATATGGACGAAGCGGTTTATTAGTCTCTTTTTAACAAATATCTCGGTCTTTTTTGTTTTTTATGGATTGGTAACGACTTTGCCGCTATATGCGATTGGTGAGTTGCACCAGACAGACAAGGAAGCGGGATTGTTAATATCAGGATTTTTATTATCAGCCATTTTCGTTCGTCCTTTTTCGGGTAAACTATTAGATGTTTTTGGGAAGAAAAAGCTTTTAGTTATTTCAATTATAGGGTATTTTTTATGTACAGTTTTATATTTATTTATTCATCCTTTTGGACTTTTACTAGGACTACGTTTTATTCAAGGGATTTTCTTTAGTATTATTACAACAGCTGCTGGCTCTTTAGCTGCAGATATAGTGCCAGCCAATCGAAAAGGTACAGGTCTAGGCTATTTCGCAATGTCTACTAACTTAGCAGTAGTTATTGGACCATTTATCGGTTTGCTACTTATTCAATATAGTAGCTTCAATGTATTATTTATTGTGATGAGTATTTGTATATTAGCAGGGGGCATCCTAGCTGTAACGATAAAAACTGATGATTTATCCAAGCCTGAACATCAGGGTAAATTGACATTTAAATTTGATGATTTATTTGAACGTCGTGCACTTCCAGTTGCGGCGATTGCTAGTTTAGTAGCTTTTTCATATTCGAGTATTTTATCGTTTTTATCAGTCTACGCACAGCAAAAAGATTTAATGGCTGTAGCGAGTCTATTTTATGCAGTTTTTGCAGCAGCAATGCTTATTACACGTCCATATACAGGTAAACTTTATGATACAAAAGGGCCGCAGTTTGTTATTATACCTGGTATTATACTCTTTGCTATCGGTCTTGTTATGCTCGCATTTGTCTCAGGACCAGCATTATTTTTATTTGCAGCCATCTTTATTGGATTAGGCTATGGGGCAGTAACTACAAGCTTACAAGCATTAGCTATACAATCTACATCACATACACGCAGTGGTTATGCAACAGCAACGTTCTTTACGATGTTTGACCTTGGCATTGCGCTTGGCTCATACATTTTAGGAATGGTGGCCGTGCAAGCAGGCTATTCTTCTGTTTATCTAACTGGAGCAGGCTTGCTAGTTGTAGTCTTTATCATTTATTTACTACGTTTAGCAAAAATAAAATCGAAAAAAGTAGCACATGTATAAAGAAAAAACAGTTGGGGAATCCCAACTGTTTTTTTTATTCACTATATACGACCATATCCAGCAAAGTGTGTTTTCCAATAAGAGCTATTAATGTTAGCAATAGAAACACCACCGTCACTTGCGCTAATCATTTGACCATTTCCAATATAAATGCCTACATGTGAAATACCAGCTTTATATGTATTAGCGAAGAATACTAGATCACCTACTTGAGGTGAACTTACTTTTTTAGCTGTACTGTAAAAACCTGCTGCAGACTTACGAGCTGTCGAAATACCAGCATTATTATATACGTAAGTGACGTAGCCTGAGCAATCAAAACCTGTACTCGGTTTACTTCCACCAAATGTATATTTTACGCCTAATTGTTTTTTAGCAACTTGCACTAGGTTAGTTGTTGGTTTAGGTGTAACTGTTGGTTTAGCTGCAGCTGTTGGTTTAGGTGTAGGTGTTGATATTGTTGCTGATGTGAGTGGGGTATTGAGGTTTAACTTTTGTCCAACGCGAATTGTCGTAGAAGATAAGTTATTCCATTTCATCAATGTTTGATAAGTAACACCATACTGATTGGCAATCTTCCATAAAGAATCACCAGATTTTACTGTATAAGTTGCCGCTGATGCTGTGTCAATTGTTGAAAAAAGTACAGATGAACTTAAAGCCAATGTAGCTAATTTCAATCCCCATCTATACTTTTTATTCTTTTTCATAATATGTATCCTCCTAATAACTTTAAAAACTTAATACATATATGATATTAACATTGTAATATTACAATAGTATGTCAATAAAATAACATTGAGGATACAAATTATACTAATAATAATTGGAAAATATATTGATTTATGGCTTATCATCAAAAATCAGGGGAGATATTTATATATATATGCCAAGTATGTAAGTTAATTGGATGAGGACTTGGCGATTCCTTATGAGCATGGCATATATTTTGTTTATATATGAAAATGAAGATGATAAAAATTAAAATATTGGGGGATATTAAGTATCTGAATGAAGTGAAAGGAGGAGACCGACTCTTGGTAAGACAAGAGGCAGTCCCTATAAATTAATTTTTTTCATTTTGAATCGCTTTACGTGCAAGTGCATCTGCTGCTTTGTTTTGCGTATCTGGAATCCATTTGATGAAAAATAAATCGAAGCTACTCACAAGTGTAAGTGCCTGCTCAAGATAAGGTTTAAATTCCTCATTTTTCACATATTCTTTTTCCATAGAGGCAACAACAATTTTTGAATCTGAGCGCACTGAGACTAGGTTTGAACCAAGCTTTCGTGCTTCCTCAAGACCGCGAACTAAGGCAGTAAACTCGGCAATGTGGTTATTAGTTTGCCCTATATACTCACTGATTTGTATATGATGGCCTTCTCCTTTAATAAATATCCCAATACCACTTGGGCCAGGATTACCTGCACTAGCAGCATCTATATATACTTCTAACATAAAATCCCTACTTTTTGATTTAGATTATACATTAATTGTACATCAATAGTGCTTTTTCACAATATCTTAGTTGATGATCAATTATGCCTCGGCATAATTGCGTCCGGAATCGGCTTTGTCTTGCCTGCACGAGGGCCGACACGATGTCGGTCATTTCGGTAATGCCACAAGACGTAGCGTTTTTACCGATGCAGGTCAGTTAGCCGTTATCGCATGGATGCGATGGTTTTAGGCTAACATCCTCTAAGAACTCCTTTCCGATTCCGTGACATCCGCCGGAGGCTTTGGATCACCTGCTGAAAAGAAAAGTAGCTCAAATCCGCTTTTATCTCACTACCTATAGAGGTGGGGAACTTACTTACCTGTCGCTACAAAAGAGATTTGCTAAATGGTTAAACAAAATAGTTGCTTGTTCAAAATGTTCACTTCATAATAGTAAGAAGCGAAATTTGGACGTGAAAGGAGCGAGAGTTCAATTTGGATAAAGTGACGGTTATGAAAGATATTGATGAACTACATGATACGTATTGTGCTGATTGCTTAGTCATAAAGCAATTACGAAAAGATCGTGGTAAACCTGGAGCTCACCGTTTCTGTATTGAAGCTTGCACTGTAGGAGAGCGACTACAATTTCTCGGAGAAGAGCTCTTGAAGGTGTATAGTAAATAATGTTTTAAACCATTACAGAAATGTTTTACAACTATGGCAAAGTAATCATAGGAACTAAACAGACTATGTTTAAATAAAATAAAGCTTATTTCATTTTTGCTCAATAAATAATCATATTTACTAAATTCGATGCATAAATAACAATATGTTCGGAAATGATAGTGATGGTTGGTTACCGTGGAAAAAGCTACCTTTATTGTTGGCTCATTGCCGATAATAAAGGTAGCTTTTTTCTATGTAAACTAAAATGCGCAACACACTCTAAAATTGCATAGAGTGTGTTGCGCTATTTTAATCATTATTTAGTTGCAGCATAGCTACTTAAGTCTTGGTAGTATTTTGTGAGAGAGGAAGCTGAAATATCGAACGTCGCCGCAATTTCTTTTACAGTCAGTGATAACGGCTCGAATAGCTCTTTTTCTTGACCATATCGAATTGCGCCGGCAGCAATGGCCGCCTCTTTGCGCGCAGATGGTTGTCCTTCAATTAAATAGTCCTCTAAAAGCTCTAACATAGGAGCTGTTTCACGCTCATTTTGCTCAAGGAAATCTTTTACCTGTGTGATTACATTGCTCTCAAAGTTCGTGAACTCCTCGCCTTTATAACCGTTTGACACAAGTAATTCCCAGAAGGATAAATGCTCTTCTTTTAAGAATGCTCCAGCCTTTTTCTCAGAAGCCTCAAAATTTTTCTTGAATTGCTCAAATACTTTAGCATGATCTTCTGGGAAGAAGATAAGCGTTGAGACAGCTAAATAATGCTCTGATTTTTTTGTACCATCTGGTAAGATGAATGCAAAGACATGCATACCTTCAGGGATTGGTTTGTCATTTTCACGACGAATATTAATCTCTTCATTTGTTAACACATGTGTAGCCTTGAAATATTTTTCTTCTACAACTGACACGGAACCAACAAATAGACGAGGTTGTGACCAGCCTTCTAACACTTTTACCGTAGAAGGTCTTACCGTTTTTTTCTTTGTTTTCTTTAAGTAACCTTTCCAAATAGAGGGGTCTTGGTGGAAGAAGAAGTCGTCTAACGCGATCGCCTCAATCAGCTCTCTTTGCAGTACGCTCTCTAATTTAGGTTGCCATGTACCTACATGCTCTATATAGGCACGAACATCTTTACGTTCAGGATATTCTAAGTAAAATGTTTGTAGTACACGCTCTAATTCTTCGATTGCTACAGCTTCTACGGTAACCTGTTGTTTACCTTCACAACATTTTTTATATTTTTTGCCGCTACCGCATGGGCATGGATCATTACGTTTTACCATAATTAGAAACACTTCCTTTGAAAATTGTTAGTAGAATTTTGCTAAATAAATTGCATACAATTAATAATAACGGTACATTTGTACGAAGAAAAATGATTGTCTATTTAGAAATATCAAAAAACATAGAAGGACGGCCTGATTCTAGTATATGTATGTATTTTCCTGCTTAGAACCTAAAAAAAAGAAAACCATCTACGCTTTAGAAATAGCGTAGATGGTTCTCGCTTTGTTTAGCCTTTGACAGCTTCCATTTCAGTCGTCAATCGTTCTAGTTCATCAATAAGTTGACCAATATAAGCAATCGTATCTCGTAGCGGCTGGTCTGTTGTAACATCGACACCTGCCATTTGAGCTAGCTCTACAGGTGATTTCGTACCTCCAGCTTGAAGGACTGCTAGCCATTCATCTACAGCAGTCTTACCTTCTTTTAAGATACGCTTAGATACTTGTGTAGAAATTGTTAAGCCAGCGCTATATGTGTATGGATATAGGCCCATATAATAGTGCGGTTGACGCATCCAAGTAAGCTCTGCACCCTCAGTAATATCGACAGTGTCACCCCAGAAATCTTCTAATACAGAGCGTTTTAATTGATTTAAAACAGTAGCATTCACAGCTTCTCCAGCGTCGATTAATTCATATACTTTTCGTTGATAAGCTGCCTCAAGTAAATGTGTGACGAAGTTATGATAATACGTTTTGGATACAATATTTGAAATTACCCAACGTTTGAAGCGAAGATCATCGTTATGGGTTAATAAATAATTAGCTAGTAGCATTTCATTCATTGTTGATGGTGCCTCGATAAAGTATAACGAAGGACGACTGTTAAAATAAGATTGATTGGCATGTGCATTCACAAAATGCCCTGCGTGCCCAAGCTCATGAATTAAAGTAAATACCTCATTCATACGTTCATTCCAAGACATTAAAATATACGGATGACTACCATATGGACTTGAACAGAATGCCCCAGTCGATTTACCTTTGTTAGGTGCATAATCAATCCAGCGTTCGTTAAACGCCTTTTCGAGCATCTCTTTGTAATCTTCACCCAAAACGTCTAATGCTTTTTCAACATATTCTTTTGCTTCAGCCATTGTTAATTTCGGATCATAGTCTGAATCAAGGGCAATCTTTAAATCAGCAAATGTCATTTTTTCAATGCCGTTTGCTTGTTGAATAAGCTTTGCGTAGCGGCGCATATGCGGAGCAAGCTCTTTCGTAATCAGATCTATTTGACGATTATAAAGCGTACGATCAACATCTTGATCAAATAATAAATAGTCAATGACAGAATCAAAACCTCGTAAATCAGCCATAGTTTTTTCTTGTTGAATGTGAGTGTTATAAATTTTTGCAGTTGTGTGCTGATAATCGCGCAACTTATTCGAAAATGCTTGGAAAGCTGCACGGCGAACATTTGTATCAGCGTCAAACTCCCAATCATTTTCGTATAATACAAAACTAAGTGGATGTTTTTCGCCATTGGCCTCAAACTCTCCAAAATGCATATCTACAAGCTTTGTCGTATTATACGTTTCATATGGTGCATCAAAAGTAGAGCTAAATGCAGCTAGTGCTTTTTCTACCTCTGGATGTAGCTGATGAGGCTTTTGTTTTAATAATTCCTCTATATAGACTTTATATTTAGGGCTTAATGTAGCAGCTTCTTCTAAAATAGACTCATCTAGTGCTAGTAATTCACTGCGTACAAAAGAAATTGTACTACTTATTTTTCCGACTGCTGTACCATATTTTGCAGCACGCATTTGGGCTTCATTATCTGTATGATCAGCTTGATTATTTAAGCTTGCATAAGTACCAATAGGAACTATGCTTTCATATAGTGCTTCATAAGCTGTTAAAACATCAATTACCTTTTGAGCATCCGTAATTGTACCTTGATGCGTGCTTTCGAAATTTTTTGCATCTTCCACAAGCTTCGCTAGAGCAGGTTCAAAATCCGCGTCATTTTCAAGTAAAACTGTTAAATCCCATGTTTGTTCTACTGGTACATCTTTTCGTAATGGCAATACCTCCATTAATTAACACCCCTTTTTAGTAAGTGATTCCATTATAACGAAACTATTTCGGAAAGTGAAATAATTATAGAAAATAGTTTCAATGTTCTTAAAAATATAACAATAGAGTGGAAACTTTGTTCGTAATAGTTATAATAGATTTAAAGTTAAAGGGGGGATGTAGTTATAATGCAGCTAGTTTGGGAGAAACCAGATGTATATAAGCTTAGTCAAGTGAATCAAGATAATCTATGGAAGAAGTTAATTGCGGATTTGTTTGAAGATTTTTTGTTGTTCTTTTTGCCAGACTTACATGCAGAAGTTGATTTTTCTAAGCAAGTGGAGTTTTTACAGCAAGAGCTTTTCAAAGAAATTATTGAACATCGTCAAGGGCGCAAGGTAGCTGATCAAATTGCGAAGGTTCATCTAAAGAGTGGGGCAGAGCAATGGATTCTTGTCCATACAGAGATACAAGCAGTAGATGAAGTGCATTTTGCGAAGCGAATGTTTGAGTATTTTTATCGTATCAGTGATCGTTATGGTAAGAAGATTGTGGCCATTGCAATCTTTACAGATACGAGTACCAAAAGCACGAATCAGTATCATGAAAGATATTATGGTACAGAAATAACTTATACATTTAACAAGTTTGTCGTGTCAGATTTTGATGAAGAAGAATTGAAAAAATCACCGAAGCTGCTTAGTAAAGCTTTACTAGCATCAATTTATTTAAATCAAACAAAAAACGAAATGAGCCATCGTAGTGCTTACAAAAGAGCATTACTAAGAGAAGTATGGTTATTAAGTAATGTTGAACGGACAGAGATACGTGCGCTTCTTTACTTCATTGATTATTTATTAAAGCTACCAAAATCTATGTCTGAGCAGCTTTTAAGAGATGTAAAAGACGAAATTAAAGGGGAGGAAGAAATTTTGCATCTAAATAAAGAAGGTTTACCGCCGACACTTGCTGGAGTTTTGGAATTAGAAAGACAGGAAGGAATTGAACAAGGAATTGAACAAGGAATTGAGCAAGCCATTAAACAAATAATCAGGGGTTTGATTGAAACAGGTGCTGACGATGAATGGATTGCTGAAGTTTCAAAGCTTCCAGTGACAAAGATAAAAGCAATTCGTAAGGAACTGAAATAATTAAAAAGTATTAGATCTAGACACTATTGTTGAAAGACAAATGAAACTGCAAAAAATATGTTTAGTCAGCTTGGAAGAGATGTAAAAGACGACGAAATTAAAGGGGAGGAAGAAATTTTGCATCTAAATAAAGAAGATTTACCGCCGACACTTGCTGGAGTTTTGGAATTAGAAAGACAGGAAGGAATTGAACAAGGAATTGAACAAATAATCAGGGGTTTGATTGAAACAGGTGCTGACGATGAATGGATTGCTGAAGTTTCAAAGCTTCCAGTGACAAAGATAAAAGCAATTCGTAAGGAACTGAAATAATTAAAAAGTATTAGATCTAGACACTATTGTTGAAAGACAAATGAAACTACAAAAAATATGTTTGAGAGCTTGTAAGAGCCGTAAAAGATGAAATTAAAGGGGATGAAGAAATTTTGCATCTAAATAAAGAAGATTTACCGCCGACACTTGCTGGAGTTTTGGAATTAGAAAGGCAGGAAGGAATCGAACAAGGAATTGAACAAACTATTAAACAAATAATCAGCGGTTTGATTGAAACAGGTGCTGACGATGAGTGGATTGCAAAAGTTTCAAAGCTTCCAATAACAAAGATAAAAGAAATTCGTAAGGAACTGAAGTAGTCAAATTGTATGATAATCTCTTATAGGTTTGTTGTGATTTTTAAACGTCCAATTAATGTAATCCATCTGTTTTTTAGGGCTGGCTATGTAGTGGAAAATGTTTTGGTTTTGTATTTTTTGTATCTACAGATGACCTTAGAATTTTTTTCAATGAAAAAATGTGTGTATAGCAAGCATACTTTGCAACGCATACTAAAGGCTAGAACAACTGGCACATTGGAGGAGAAATAATGTCACAAAACTTAAACAAACAATTGAATAAACTTGTAGCTACATGGTCTGTACTTTATACGAAATTGCACAATTATCATTGGTATGTAACGGGGAATGCTTTCTTTACACTACATGCAAAATTTGAAGAATTATATAATGAAACAACGTTAAATCTAGATGAAATTGCAGAACGTATTCTTTCGAAAGATGGAAAACCAGTTGCTACGTTAAAAGAACATCTTGAGCTGTCCTTTGTAGAGGAAGCAAAAGGGAATGAGACGACAGAGGAAATGGTGGCTACAACCATTGCCGATTTCCAAACACTTATGAAAGCTTTAAATTCAACAATGGAGCTTGCGGCAGAAGAAGGGGACGATCGAACAGAGGATATACTAAATGCTATGTATCAGTCCCTAGAAAAGCATACATGGATGCTGAAAGCCTTCCTCGGACATTAATAACCACAAGTAAATGATAGGCGATGGGACTTCTTAATTCACTTCCGTTGCCTATTTTTTGATATTTGAAAGTTTAAGACCATTGTTTCAAAAGGTGAATATGTATTACAGAGATATTACAAATATTACAGTTCGTTAAAAGAATAGGTAAAAAGGTTTTTTTCTTGAATAGGAAGGGTAGATACCAAGTAAGCCATACAAATTAGGAGGAATTGAGCATGATAAATGAACAAAACCAAAAAATTGAAGTGGCCCATACAAGGGAAGAAATGCTTCATATTTTAGAAAGTATGCAATTAGATGCATATCAAATAGAGGATATTTACGTTATTGCAAAGGATCCAAGTAAATTTGAAGGTGTGAAATGGGATGCTAATGTTAAAACACATGAGGTTGGGAATTGGGTTGATCAAATTAAGTCTTGGTTTACCGGTGAATCGGCTGTAAAAGAAGGATTTAAGCGATTTGATCTTACGGAAGGTCAAACAGCTTACTATGCTCATCTCGTTGAACAGGGTGTCATCGTATTATTTGCTGAGCATTCAACTGAACCTATGACGACATAATGTATAGTAAGATGATTGTTATTCGTCTTGATTCACGTGTGACAGGGAGAGTTTCCTTTTGAACAATAAGTAAGTTATAAAATAAACAGAGTGAGTGCACATGCACCACTCTGTTTATTTGTGTTGTAAGAATTAATTTATAGCTTTTTCATGTTCATGTTTTTTAATAAAGCGTAAAACATGGAGATGCTCTAATTGGGCAACAAGATTACCAATTAGAATAAAGCTACCACCAATTACTATTTTTACCGTTATTCCTTCACCAATAAACATCATGGCAAACATCGCTGCGAAAATTGGCTCTAAGGAAAATATTAGTCCTGTATGTGTAGCAGAGGTAAACTGTTGTGCAACAGTTTGACCTACGAAGCAAAATGCACTACAAATGACACCAAGTCCTATAATAGCAATCCAAGAAGTCGTTGTATTTGGAAGTGTTGGCGTTTCGAAAATGAATGTTAATACAAGTGCATAAAGTCCAGCAAAACCAAGCTGGTAAATGCCATAAGAAATTGATTCAACGCTCCGTGTAAATGAACTGTTTAACAGTAAATAAAACGAATAACATAGTGCAGCGATGGCTATTAAAATATCCCCTTTTTGAAAGGCAAATGAACCATGTGCCGTTAAAACTGTAATCCCAATCATTGTACAAATAATCGCAAAGCTAACTGCTCTTGAAGGTAGTTTCTTTTCAATAAAACTGCTGAAAATAGGCACTAAGATAACTGTTAGACTTAAAATAAAACCAGCATTTGATACCGATGTGGTTTCTAGTCCGAATAAGCTTAGAACGAACACAATGAATAATAGAAACCCTTGTATAGCTGCATATTTTAATGTTTTAACATTGACTTTAATCATGCGTTTATAAAAGATAATACCTGCTACGAAAAATGCGATGATACAACGCAATGCCACCACATTATAAACAGCCAATGTTTCAAGCCCCATTACCATAAAAGTATAAGATAAGCCCCAGAACATTGTCACTATAACCATCAATAAATTTGCTTTTCCTTGGATACTCATTATGCTCACCTACTATCTGTGTACTAAAACAGTTTTTATACTAAAATTTACTATATATCTTGTATTGTGATTAGTAAAACGAATGTTTATAATGGTTAGTATTAAAAAAATTCATGTATATAGAGGACAAGGCGATGAGTTTAGTCAAATATGAGATTTTAAATAAAGTGGCTGAGGTAGCTAGCTTTACAAAAGCAGCGGAAGCATTGGGATTAACCCAATCTGCTGTAAGTCATGCTGTTTCAAGCTTAGAAAAGGAGTTCGGCTTTGCACTCATTCACAGAAGTCGAGCAGGTGTTACGTTAACAAGTGAAGGTAATGTAATGCTAAGGGCAATGAGACATGTCCTCGATGCACAAGAACTGTTACAGCAAGAAGCTGCACATATACTTGGCGTTACTCGAGGGAAAGTGAGAATTGGTGTAATTTCAAGTATTTCTTCAAACTGGATGCCGGAAATTGTTCGTATTATGGACAATCAATTTCCTGGTATCCAAGTCGAATTGCGCGAGGGAGATTATTATGAAATTGAACAATGGCTATTGAGTGGAGAGGTTGATGCGGGATTTTTAAATGGTCAAAAATCTAAGCAGTTTCAGTTTACCGAACTTCAGCAGGATCCATTGCTGTGTATTGTCTCCGATAAAAGTCCACTTTATAATAAAGCCGAAATTGATATTGTTGAACTAGAAGACATGCCATTTATCATGACTTCATATAAAGGCACTAATGATGTAAAAGAACTGTTAGAGCAATATCACGTAAAGCCAAATATTCGCTTTGAACTATCAGAAGAGGTAGGGATCATTTCGATGATTGCTCACCAGCTTGGAATTAGTATTTTACCGAAATTAGTGACGTATAACTTGCCTACTACGATAAAAGCTATACCTTTAAAACAAGGTGGCTATCGCACAATAGGAATAGCTATGAAAAATCAGGCATCACCAGTGACCAAGAAATTTGCTGAGATATTAAGTTCCTGGTTAAAAGAGCAAAATATGAAATAGTATTAATTTAACTCCAACCTTATAAAAACAACATTGAAGCATAACATAGCATTACGTTAAAATAGTATTTGTATATTTATCTTCATTCAGCAGATCTTTTTTGTACCGAAAGCGTAGCGACAGGTACAGAAGATTCCCACCTCTAAAGGAGGTGAGATGAATGCAATTTTGATTACTTTTTCAGTGGGTGTCCAAACACCTACTGAAATAGAGGAACTCAGCCTAAGAAAGCCACGTCCTGTGGCAATTTATCTGTGCGAAAGCGCAGCGTCAGCAACAACACACGACTGAGTGACCAACATCATGCTGCTGACGCTGCGTTAGCACTGCGCTTTCGCACAGAAAACATTTGTTGGCCCAAAGCCTCCGGCGGATGTCACGGATTTTCAAAGGAATGAATATAAGGATATTAGCCTAAAATCTTCGCATCCTGCGAAAACGGCTAACTGACCTGCATCGGTAAAAACGCCACGTCCTGTGGCATTACCGAAATGACCGACATCGTGTCGGTCCTCGTGCAGGCCTAGGCACAATTCAAAATCCGGTCGCATTGTTTATCTGTAGCGAAAGCAAAGCGACAGCTACAATTACGCCAAGGTGAAATTGATTAGAAAAAAGGTGAGTGTATGGGGACATTACGAGGTAAGACCGTACTCATTACAAGTGGGGGAACACTTGAAAAATGGGATCGTGTGCGTGGGCATACGAATTTATCGAAAGGGTCGATGGGCTGTTATTTAGCTGAAGCAGCACTAGAGGCTGGGGCAAACGTATTGTATATGCATGGTTATTTTGCACAGCTTCCTGAGAACAAAGATAAAATGCGTACCATTCGATTTGAAGGTATTGAAGATTTAGGTGAGAAAGTTCGACATGCTGTTCAGGAAGAACAAGTAGATATCGTTATTATGGCAGCTGCAGGTTCTGATTGGCTCATTGACAAAGTGTATGATCAATCTGGGAATTTAATGGAGGAAGCAGGTAAAATGCCATCTGATGAGCCACCTATCATTCACTTTAAAAAGGCACCTAAAGTATTAGGTCAAATTAAAGGGTGGCAGCCAAAAGTTACATTAGTGGGCTTTAAACTTGAGGCAACAGATGACGAGGAATTTTTACTGTCCCGTGCACGCCTACGAATGGAATCGGCCAACGCTCAGTTTATGGTAGCAAATAGCTCACAGTCTTTATATGGTGGAGATGAGCCACACTGGATTGTACCGGCTAAAGGCGAACCGATAAAGGTTATGGGCAAGCAAAAGACAGCGAAAGCATTAATGGATCTTTTATAAAATGATTAAAACAAAAACTGTGTAGAGGCAAATTGATCTGCGCAGTTTTTATTTTTTTCCCCCGTAAAGTCTATAGTGATACTTACTGGCATAACTATAGACATACTTCATATTCCTTTATTTCTTAGTAAACAACTAAGTTTTGTAATATTTATATTGACAATGGGTTTTCTGAATTATAGAATTATTTGCAAGAAACGAAATACCGGCAACTTGGCCTAAAAAGAAGCTTTGATAACAAATATTGTAGGTCAAATCCAACAAAGCTATCTAAGGGATAAGTGGGCTATGATTGACGAGTTGGCCTCAAAATATGTTAAAAGAAGGGGTGTATCGGATGACTCAACAGGTAAAGGTAGATGACAAAAAACTAGAGGCAATTGCAAAGGCGATTCAAAATTTGGAGTTTGGAGAAGTACACATTACGATTCAAGATGGTGTCATTGTGCAAATTAACAGACTTGAAAAGCAAAGATTTCCACAGAAAAAGTAAACTGTATAGGAGGCCACAAAAATTATTTCCTTCGTTTTATGTGGCCATTTTCGCAACAGCATAGGTTATTTTATAGAGTTAGCTATTTTAACGAATATGTGAGGTGTATCAGTGTTAGTTACCTCTTTATAAATACCTAGTAAATATTGCGAATTGTTTTTTTCAAAGACAAAAAAGTTAAATAGTTGGTCTTCAAAATAAATCGCTTTTGTATCACCTTGAAGAGTATATTCTTTACCTTTAAAGTTCAATTTGTCTTTGAAGTTTATTTTATTCTCTATTGATCGAATTTCAATTTTATAAATATTTTCTTTTATTTCTTTATTAACAAACATAAGACTCAATGCATCATTCATATTATATTTTTTATCTTCGTAAAATTTCCCAAATTGATGTGTGAAGGAAATCGGTGGCATAATTTGGGGTAACTTTACCGCACATTTACAATGATTTTCAAATTCCTTAACGGACTCTTCTACGGATTTATATCCACCTTCAGCGAATTTTTCCTCAAAGGAAGGAGGAGGGTTTTCGAAATTTGCAGTTACCCATTCATTTGTAGAAAATAAAAAAATAATAGATATCATGAAAAGGATTTTTTTAAACATTTGTAATACACCTCATCTCTTACTTTTTCATCAATCAAACTTATTATTTCGATAAAGAGCTGAAAGATACGTCAAAAAAACAGGATGATTACGACCAATCATCCTGTTTTTTGCGTATATATTTCTTGCCAAAGCCTAATCATAAAAACTATTTGGGATTTCACCAATATGTCTGCGATGGTAAAGTAAGGGTTCCTTCTGTGCATTCTCAATTTCTAGGACCTGCCCGATAAATATCGTATGATCTCCAGCATCGATTTGCTGAGATGTTTTGCATTGTAAAATGGCCGCAGTATCATGTAAAACCGGTAGACCTAAATCAGAGTTTGACCATTTAGCCTGGGCGAAACGATCTGGAATTTTACTTGAAAATAACGTACATAAGTGTTCTTGATTGCTCGCTAAAATATTTACAGCAAACTTTTGAGCCACTGTAAAATATGGATGTAGCTGTGATTTTTTATCGAGCGACCATAAAATAAGGAGTGGATCTATGGAAACTGACGCAAAGGAATTGACAGTTAAGCCAATAGGTTCACCTATGTCATTACAAGCAGTGACAACTGTAACACCTGTTGGATAATTACCTAATGCTAGTTTAAAAGCAGCTACTTTGTCTGTCATTCTAATCACCTCTTCATTGATTTATGAAAATAAAAAATCTTTTTTGATGAACTACTAGCATCGAAATCCTTTTGTTGCCGAGCATTTTAAAAAAGATATCATAAAATATAGTAAGTTCTAATAATTATAATATTCTAAATTTTATTTTAAACCAACAAAACTAACAGGTAAAGTATATAATAGAGAAAAAAGGGGGTTCAGTCATGACTTTATATTTTGACCATCTAGTTCATCAAGTTCAATCACCAGAAAATACAAAGATTTTCTTAAATAAACGTAATATCCATACAGTTAACGGTGGTCAACATACAATGTGGGGGACATACAATACGTTAAGCTATTTTGGATTAAACTATATTGAGCAAATAGCAATTTATGATCGTAATTTATTTGAAAATGCAGTGAAATTACCTTATTCCTTACATTATACGTTTAAACGTGCTAACGAGCGCTATGGTTTTTCAAGAATTGCATTGCGTACAAAAAATATTGAAGAAGAGGCACAACGTTTACGTTCACTTGGATTTGAAGTATATGGACCAGATGCTTGTAGTCGTACAAGACCAGATGGCTCTGTAGTAGAATGGAAGCTATTGCATTTTGGGAAGACAGAGCAGGCAATTGATTTTCCATTTTTGATTGAGTGGACTGATACAGATGAGGAACGTATTGCACAATTAAAAGCAAATGGAGCCATTGATACGAATCAAACTATATCGATGGAATCTGTCCAATTTTATGTGAAAGATGTGCAAGCAACAGTGAATTTATGGAGGAAAGTATTACAACTACCAGAGCCTGAACAACAAGAACAGTTTATCTCCTTACATTTACCAAATATTCGCCTGGATTTTTATGACAAAGTCGCTGCAGCTACTATGACACTAGGTCATTTAAATGAAGGGGCGTTTGGGGTAACACTTATGGATACTGACAGAACGAAGGAAACGCTAGTTTTTCCCGGAGCTTTTTATTGGATCAATCGCTGAAGTTATAGTGTTTATAGCGATAGTACATTTAAGAGCATTTGAAAAAAGGAGCCGTTCATCCATCGAACAGCTCCTTTGAGTTTATACTTTTACAACATTTGACGCCTGTGGCCCTCGATTGCCTTCCACCACTTCAAATGATACCTTTTGACCTTCTTCAAGTGTACGGAAGCCTTCCTCTTGGATTCCCGTAAAATGTACAAATACATCTTCTCCATCATCACATTCTATAAAGCCATAACCTTTTTCATTATTGAACCACTTTACGATTCCCTGTTGCATAAGCATTCGCCTCCCATGCGCTTGAATGTAGAATAAAATCAATTAAGTCGTGACATAAATTGTGAAAATGTGAAAAAATGCATTTTCATTTAGAACATACATGAATTGAGCAATGTTGTCAATTGATTGTCGAAATACTTGAATAACTTACTATGATTTTTTTCACAATAAAGTCTATAATGGAATTAACTTCTTTCAGCAAGAAGTTAAGGCCTCCGGCGGATGTCACAGAATCGGAAAGGAATTCTTTGTGTACGCACAAAGCCGATTCCAGACGCAATTATGCCGAGGCATAATTGATCGACATAGAAAGTAGGATGCCAAATGACAACGAAAAAACAACCTCTAACAGATCTAGAAATCGCGAATCAAGCGGTTATGCAACCTATTACTCAAATAGCGAAAGCTGCAGGTATTCCAGAGGATGCACTTGAACAGTATGGTCGCTACAAAGCAAAAATTGATCCATTAAAAATAACAGCACATGGTGAGGATGCAAAGGTTGTATTGGTAACAGCTATTAGTCCAACTCCAGCGGGTGAAGGGAAATCAACTGTAACGGTTGGGCTTGCTGATGCACTTCATCAATTAAATAAAAATGTTGTTGTTGCTTTACGTGAGCCATCACTCGGCCCTGTAATGGGTGTAAAAGGTGGAGCAACAGGTGGTGGATATGCACAGGTTGTGCCGATGGAAGATATTAACTTGCATTTCACTGGTGACCTTCACGCGATTACGACTGCGAATAATGCATTATCAGCCTTTATTGATAATCATATCCATCAAGGAAATGCTTTAAACATTGACCCTCGCCGTATAATTTGGAAGCGTGTAATGGATTTAAATGATCGCGCCCTTCGTAAAGTTGTTGTGGGTCTCGGTGGTCCTGTTCAAGGGATGCCACGTGAGGACGGCTTTGACATTACTGTTGCATCAGAAATAATGGCAGTTTTCTGTTTAGCTACAAGTATTGAAGATTTACGTGAACGTTTAGCAAGTATCGTAATCGGTTATACATTTGACCGTGAGCCTGTATTCGTGCGTGATCTTCAAGTGGAAGGGGCATTAACATTATTATTAAAAGATGCTTTCAAACCAAACTTAGTGCAAACGCTTGAGGGGACACCGGCCATTATTCACGGTGGACCATTTGCCAACATCGCACACGGCTGTAACTCGATTATGGCGACACAAACAGCTCGTAAGCTGGCAGATATCGTTGTGACAGAAGCGGGCTTTGGTTCAGATTTAGGCGCTGAAAAATTTATGAATATTAAAGCGCGTAAAGCAGGCTTTAAACCAAGTGCAGTTGTAATCGTAGCTACAATTCGTGCATTAAAAATGCATGGCGGTGTAGCGAAAACGTCACTAGTTGGGGAAAACGTTGATGCCCTTTTACAAGGAATCGAAAATTTAGCCAAACATGTTGAGACGATTCGTACATTTGGCGTTGAGCCGATTATTGCTTTAAATCGTTTTATTACGGACACAGAGGCTGAGTTAGAAGCAGTCCTGAATTGGTGTCAAGAAAATCATGTTCGTATCGCACGTACTAATGTCTGGGAGGAAGGCGGAAAAGGTGGTCTAGGCTTAGCTGAACAAGTGCTAGCTGTTCTTGATGAAGAAAACAATTTTTCTCCATTATATGACATAACAGAATCTATTGAGGAAAAAGTACGTACAATTGTGCAAAAAGTTTATGGTGGGAAAGATGTGCAATTTACCGATCAAGCGAAAAAACAAATTGCCCAAATTGAAAAATTCGGTTGGGATTCACTACCGATTTGTATGGCGAAAACGCAATATTCTTTATCAGACCAACCAAGTCTTTTAGGACGTCCAGAAGGCTTTACAATCACTATTCGCGAAGTCATTCCTAAACTTGGCGCTGGCTTCCTAGTTTGCTTAACTGGGGATATTATGACAATGCCAGGTTTACCAAAAGCACCAGCCGCTTTGCGTATGAATGTTGATAATGAAGGACATGCGGTAGGGTTGTTCTAGAGTAAGAAGTACAAAAGAATATATAAATGCAAAAGCTGTTCCTTTAAGTTATAAAGGGCAGCTTTTTTAACTTTTGTTATCGGATGTAACTGAACAATGCCGTAGCATATTAGTTATTGTGAAAAAAGGGGAAGAAAATTAATAGCCCCTATATTCACGAAGGAGAAAACTGGCTAACCATAAAAAAATTGCAATTCGAATGATTATATACATTGTATATTCAAAAAAAGAAAGTTTTCTTTCACGTTTTAAATTTTTTAAAAGTCTCACAGAAAAAATTGAACATAAGAGAAGGAATGCTATAGATATTTGATATATGTTTTCTAACAGGTTTACATTTTCTAATAGGCTTTTCAGCAAGATCATCCTTTCATACTAGAACGTATGAGTTGTCTTGTTTTAGTATGCTGATACTTTAGTTGATTACGAAGAAAAATTGGGAAATGTCATTCATCAGTTGAATGGGGTGCGCATTGTATCGGGTCTAGTGACTGATTACTTATTAGCAAAGGAAAATGGCTTTGATGTAGGTAAACAAGAAATTGGTGGCGAATACAAAGATGATAAGCAGTCAAGATTAGATATTGTTGTGAAAACGCAGGATCAGCAAATGATTAATATTGAAATTCAATTGTCTAATCAACACGATATGTTTAAGCGTACATTATTTTACTGGGCTCAACTTTATACATCACAATTACAAAAGGGTATGGGGTATCATAAACTGCTACCGACGATTACTATTAATATATGTAATTTCACATTGTTTCCTCAAAGTGCATATTATCACAGTACCTTCCATTTATATGAGGATAAAACATTAAAGCGATTAGTTATACAGGATGATGCTTTGGAAGTGCACTTTATTGAAAAGAATAAATTCCTTGAACAATGGCATAGGGGATTTCTTAAGCCACTGGATGATATTTTAGCACGTTGGTTATTGTTATTAGGAATGGTCGATGCACGAAAGAAAAAGGTCTATAAAAAAATATATCGTGAAATGGAGGAACTAGCGATGAAGGACGAACATTTATTACAGGCATTTAATGTTTGGGAAGAGCTAAGTTTATCACAGGAAGATGTTATAGCTTATCAATCTCGCTTAAAGTATATCCTTGATGAAGAGGCAAAGTTGGAGGATGTAAAGCATATGGCAGAGCAACAGGGAATCGAAAAAGAAAAAGAAGAAACGGCTAACAAACTTTTAGCGAATGGCATGGATATTGATTTTATTCATAAAATAACAGATTTATCTGTGGAGCGTATTGAAGAAATCAAAGAAAGGCTAATTCAAAGACGTGAAGACAAATAGCGGAAAGGTTAACAAAGCTCGTCATGACCCTAAAATCTCACGTGTTCAGAATTTCTTCCATAGGAATATTTTAGAAGGGGAATAAGGGATAACAAGTAGCAAGGAAAAGGGAGATAGGAGATATATGTCTTTAAAATGGAAATTGAAGAAACAATAAAAGCTGCCATCATCTACAATAAATAAGATGGGCAGCTTTTATTGTTTCTTCAGCGGGTTGGTATTACATAACATAACTATCGTTTCCTACTTCCTTCATAACTTAATACTTCAATTACGGCTTAAATAAAATTCGGAAAAATTGTTGCCTAAAAAAATTCTCTAGTTTTGTTAGCACGACTCTGGATGATTAGACTTTTCGCAAAATGGCAAGAAATTGGTATGCTATTTGCCATTAATGGGAGGAGTTACGTTCATACATATTCAAGATAATGAATAGAAGAAGGTAACATCGATTAATGATAAAAATATCACACGCTTGCGACATATGCTCAAAGCTTTCTAGGTCGTGAAAAGCTTGTTTGTTCACTTATCTCGAAATGTACATTCACTATGCGGGTTAAAACAAAGAATTTCTAAGGGAAAGTGTTCACTTTTATTTGTTTAGATGATTGGTTTTCACTATACGCACGTCATCTTGCAACACAGTATTCAATTTTAAATCCCGCTGAAGTTGTTTAATCTGTTAAAACATAGTTCTTGTACATCACTGAAAAAGTGAGCCTACAGAACAAAAATAGTTGTTCTGTACATTTATCATACAATATTCAGAAAAATTAGTCAATTGAAATTAACTTCCCAAATTGATTTTTTTGTTAAATCTAGAGGTTACTTAATTACCAACAATTCTAAGCAATACCGTATAATAAAGGATGAAGGGACTGAACTAAGAATATGAACAATTTAATGGACAAAGTACGAGGGATTTACGAGCAATTTGATGCTAGTCATGATTTTCAACATATTGAACGTGTTTATCAAAATGCGTTAACGATATTACAAACAGAACCGGAAGCCGATGCAGAGGTCGTGGAAATTGCTGTGCTGTTGCATGATGTTAGTGATAAAAAGTATACCGATAGCAAGGAGCAAGAGAATAAGCTAATTGCCGAGCTGTCTTTAAGCGAGGAGAAGAAGCAACATATTCAAGATTGCATCGCACAAGTATCGTATAATGGTGGCAATGAGCTAGAAGCAACTTCTCTCGAAGCAAAAATAGTACGAGATGCAGATCGTTTAGATGCGATTGGAGCAATCGGTATTGCGCGCACATTTGCTTTTGGTGGAGCTAAGGGTCGAAAGCTTTACGACAAGGAAGAGAATGCACGTACGGATATGACAGAAGAGGAGTACCGCAATAAAAATACATCCTCAGTTACCCATTTTTATGAGAAGCTATTATTGCTGAAGGATTTAATGATTACTGACAAGGGCAAGCAAATGGCTGAAGAACGCCATCAATTTATGGTACAGTTTTTAGAGCAATTACAAAATGAAATAGGTGAGTAATACCTCACGCTACTAAAAAAATCCGTTGTCTATTTCAATAGACAACGGATTTTTAGGGTTAAATAATGTTGATTCATTCATTTGCTTCGGAAGGAGTATTTTTTGATTCAATTTTTTTACGTAAAATCTACTCAAATATTATTGTGTGAAAATAAGGTTACCTATATTACATAAAAAACCGTTGCATCATCCTATAGCTCTGAAAATAGTAAGTGAGATAGCGTTGTGCAAATAAGCTTGGGATTTTTTTTATATAAGACATTTTTTATTTTTGAATACTCTTTCGTTTGTTTGGATAACATATTTTTATCATAATATTATAATTAGTTTAATTTAAAATAGTAAAAGTAGTGAACATAGTCGAAAGGATTAAGGAAATTGCTCATTATGGACAGGTGTTCCTGTTGTAATTAGGCGAGGTCTTAGGAAATAAAACTAAAAATCTCTAGGCGACAGATGCAATGTGGGTAAAAACAATTTCAATAAATTTGGAGGAAGAAAATGATGACAAAAGATTTTTACACTACACTTAAAGAAAGACGTACTTACTACGGAATTAATAAAGAGGTAAAAATATCTGATGAAAGAATTAAAGAAATTGTAGAATTTGCTGTGAAATATACCCCGTCAGCATTCAATTCTCAAACTGCACGTATTGTTGTATTATCAGGTGAGGCACATAATAAATTGTGGGATATCACAACTGAAGTATTAAGAAAAGTAGTTGGAGATAGAGATTTTTCAGGCACTCAACAAAAAATGGATTCTTTTAAAGCAGGTTATGGTACAGTATTATTCTTAGAAGATGAAGCGGTAGTTAAATCACTTCAAGAGCAATTTGCCGCCTATGCTGAAAACTTTCCGATTTGGTCAAATCAAGCATCAGGTATGCACCAATTAGTTTTGTGGGCAGGATTGGAAGCAGAGGGATTAGGAGCTTCTTTACAACATTATAATCCACTAATTGATGATGAAGTGAAAAAAGAATGGAATATCCCTAATAATTGGAAGCTTATTGCGCAAATGCCCTTTGGCAATCCAACGGTAACACCAGGCGAAAAAGAATTTCAACCACTTGAAGATCGAATAAAATTTCACAAATAATTATCTGCTATGTATATGATATACCAAGCAGTACGGCACTGAGTGTCATTTTTGAGACAGTAACCTTTTTACAGCCAGTTGAAGGTATTGAACCAACGACTGGTTGTTGTTTAATTTCGGCTTTTAATCCGGATTTCTGAGCGTTGTAAATCCGCATTTTTTTGACGGTACCTCTATATGCATCATTTTGCAATTACGTTAAAATACAATCTACAAAATGTAAGAAGAGTCCATTTTGAACAAATGTTCAAATGGATTCTTCTTTATTTTAGCTGTTTTCGTAAAGATTGTTGCTCTTCAACTAACGGTGCAGGATAGTTCAACAAGGAGCGATTGAAATACAATAAATATGGAGTTTTGGGAATAATGATACTAAACAAATTTAAGGAGAATCAGAAATGAAAAAATTGCTTTTTAGCCTTATCTTCGTTTTAGTAATTCTTCCTTCACAAACACACTCTGAGAATAAAATTGAAGAGTTGCCACCTTGTTCAGCAATACTTGAACCAACAAAAAACGTACCTAAAAATGCCAGAGGAGTAGCACTGATTTATAATATTGAAAGAAAGTTTAATGATGAACGAACAAGTCTCAGTGTTCACGCACTTCATTTACCAAAGCCATCTAGTTTTGGGGATTATGATGGTTATGAAGTATTAGCATATATTCCGAAAGAAATAAGTTGGATTTTCTCATTGTCTCCTTTAACTAAATATGGAGAAACTACTTGGGCTGGGAATTTGGATGAAGTTTCTCCTATAATGCGACCTACTCGTATCAAAGTTCGGACAGTCAATACAAAGACAAAGAAAACGGGTCCTATTGTACTTGAAAAAATACTAAAACCTTGTTGAATAAACGGGGGCTTTAGTTAAATATTCGATTTACGAAATATCAAACATAAATACAGAGTTGATTCTACACATTTTGTAGATTAACTCTTTTTTTATGCTTTAACAGCAACAATCTTTTAGAAAACAGCCTTATTTTAAAGTAACCTTTTATATATCAATGGTATAAAAGTTTTTGCTTCGTTCCATATTACTATTATGTTTTAAGCAGGTGGAAACCCGTATGGGCCGAGTTTTTTATCATAGGTGAGAAAAAGCAAAACGACAGCTTACAGCAATTTACTGTTGGAATTATGTTAGGGATGGCGAAAGTATAACGAGGAGGACCTTAAATGTATCCAGATTTAGAAGGGAAAGTTATTGTTATTACAGGTGCTTCAACAGGATTAGGAAAAGCAATGGCATTACGTTTTGGCGAGGAAAAAGCAAAAGTTATCGTGAATTTTCGCTCAAATGAAAAAGAGGCAAATGCTGTTGTTGAAGGAGTGAAAAAAGCAGGTGGGGAAGCGATAGCTGTAAAAGGAGATGTGTCAGTTGAAGGGGATGTCATCAACCTCGTCCAGACTGCTGTGAATAAGTTTGGAACCCTCGATGTAATGATTAATAACGCTGGAATAGAAAATCCAGTACCCTCACATGAAATGCCGCTTGAAGATTGGAATAAAGTAATCAATACGAATTTAACAGGTGCATTTTTAGGAAGTAGAGAAGCGATTAAGTACTTCGTCGAACATGATATTAAAGGGACAGTGATCAATATGTCCAGTGTTCACGAAGTTATTCCATGGCCTTTGTTTGTTCACTATGCGGCTAGTAAAGGAGGCATTAAACTGATGTCACAAACATTAGCATTAGAATATGCCCCAAAAGGAATTCGTATCAATAATATCGGGCCTGGTGCGATTAATACACCTATTAATGCTGAGAAATTTGCCGATCCCGAAAAACGTGCAGATGTGGAAAGTATGGTTCCAATGGGGTATATCGGAAAACCAGAGGAGATTGCAGCAACAGCAGCATGGCTTGCTTCATCCCAAGCTAGTTACGTAACAGGAATCACTCTATTTGCTGATGGTGGAATGACCTTATACCCTTCTTTTCAAGCAGGTCGTGGGTAAGTAACGGAAAATGGAAATGGGGTTATCTGCCCTATTCAAAGTGGTTAAATTCTTATAATACTTCATTGTTGCGTTTGTTGATTTAATAAAAAATAGCATAAATAAAAACTGGCATTGGAACCTAACAGACATTTAACCCTCTTCCAATGCCTTTCTTTATTTTACATATACTGAATAAAAAATTAAGACAGCGTTATCGAATTTCCTATATTGGATAAATTAAAGTAACTTAAATTATCACATTTTGTTAACGCATCTTTTTTAAGTTTGAATTAATAATCGATATTTGGTTAATCTGCTGGTCTTGGACCTCTTTCGCCCTGTGTATTTTCCAAGGTTAAAATAGGCCGAACTGTAATGTCTTCTATTACTCGAATTTGACAAGATAGCCGCAAACAGTCTTCATATAAATTCTCATCAATATTTTTAATAGAGAAGGCGTGTTTTTCTATTTTTGAAATATCCTTATATTCACCAGCTAATACCTCCACTCTACAAGTTGTGCATTTTGCTATTCCGCCACACTGATGAAAAATGTTTATATTATTATCTTCAAGAGCTAATACTAATTTTTTTCCTTCCTCTACTTCAAAGGTTTTTCCTCCAAATACGGTGACAAGTGGCATCTATGAATTCTCCTTTCAATTAATGGGGTTTTAACGCAGTAACTGTTACTATCAGTTTGGATTGATCCAGCTATTCTCATACAGTTTAAAAAGTTTTACCTAGCCCAGGAAGTTTGTATGGAGGGAAGCGGTTTGAAGGATAATCATATGGTGGGTAGCCATAGGAAGGGTTCCCAAGCATGAACTTGAAGGAGCGACTTGGGTAAAACCTAAAGACTTCGTGTATCTTATCAATGGATATTGCACATGCTAATCTTAAAGTAACTTTTTTCCAATAATATTAACGAAAAGGGAAATATTTCTGAACCGAGATCATTTTTTTCTTAGTAATGAGTTAAAAATCTTTTCATTCATTATATAAAACATATATAATTACTTATGTTTTTTCGACAATGGGGATCTTGAATTAGGTCTATTTTTCTTTCGAATATTAGATCGTGGGAGAAATCTCCTTTTAAATACATTGGGGTAATCGTCAAAGGAGTTTTAACATCATGAAAGAAGCAAAAAGCGCAGTCAAATGGATTCCTTTCCTCATTTCCCTTGCTGTTGGCGTGGCTATCTGGTTTTGTCCAGCGCCTTCAGGAGTAGATGAAAAAGCGTGGCATCTGTTCGCTATTTTTGTTGCGACCATTATAGGATTTATAACGAAACCGTTGCCAATGGGAGCAATATCATTTATTGCTATGGCTATGATTGCCATAACAAATACATTAACTATTGAAGAGACATTAAGTGGTTTTGGTAATTCAACGATTTGGCTAATCGTTATTGCCTTCTTTATTTCTCGAGGATTTATTAAAACGGGACTAGGGGAACGAATTGCCTATGTATTTGTTCGTCTTTTTGGGAAAAAAACTTTGAGTCTGTCCTACTCATTACTAGCAAGTGACTTAATATTAGCACCTGCTATTCCTAGTAATACAGCTCGTGCTGGTGGTGTTATATTCCCAATCATCCAGTCATTATCTCATACCTTCGGATCTAAACCAGAAGATGGGACAGAGCGTAAGATGGGTGCCTTTCTTTTGAAGGTAGGTTTTCAAGGGAATTTAATAACATCTGCTATGTTTATGACAGCCATGGCAGCGAATCCTTTAATTGTTAAGCTAGCAAGTGATTCAGCTGGAGTAACTATTACTTGGTTTGGTTGGGCAGTAGCCATGATTGTCCCGGGGCTAACCGCTTTAATCGTTGTTCCTTATGTTATTTATAAAATTTATCCGCCTGAAATCAAGGAAACACCAGAGGCAGCAGCTATCGCTAAAAAGAAGCTGGAAGAATTCGGTCCTCTGAAAAGTTCCGAAAAACGAATGATCGTAGTATTTGTTGCTGTGTTATCGTTATGGATTGGCGGAGACTACTTAGGCATTAGTGCTACTACAGCAGCTCTTATAGGACTTTCATTGCTGTTATTGTTAGATGTATTAACATGGGCAGATATTAAAAAGGAAGAAGGAGCATGGGACACACTAATTTGGTTTGCAACGCTATTTATGATGGCATCTTTTATGAACAAACTAGGGTTGATTCCGTGGTTTAGTAATGAAGTTGGTGGACTTGTATCTGGATATAGCTGGATATGGGCGGTTGTCATATTAGCTTTAGTCTATTTCTATTCTCATTATTTCTTTGCGAGTTCCACTGCGCATATTAGTGCGATGTATGCAGCATTTTTATCTGTTATGTTGCAAGCGGGAGCACCTGCTATGTTGGCAGCTATATTATTAGCGGCATTTAGTAATTTATTTGGCGCCACTACTCATTATGGTTCTGGTCCAGCACCGGTCTTCTTTGGTGCAGGCTATATTGACCAAAAGAAATGGTGGACAGTTGGATTTGTAGTTTCCGTAGTTACTATCCTGATTTTTGTTATAGTAGGAGGACTATGGTGGAAGCTTCTTGGTTATTGGTGAGTTAGCTTCTGTATCCGGATAGAAAATATTCTATCCGGATATTTTTTTGAGATTTTTAACGCTTCTTCATTTGGATTTAATGGAGAGGCGTTTTTTAGATAGGTAAGAAGAGTTTGTTGTCCTTTGTTTACCTGTCATTTGGTGTTATGATAAAAATGGATATCAATAATAAACTACATATAAAAGTAGTATGGACACTAAACAACACCTAAATGAAAGAGATGGACAAGTGTAATGAGTCATTTAATTGTACAAAATTTAACGAAAACAGTGGGCGATAAAACGCTCTTTCAAAATATTGAATTTACAATTTATGAAGGGGAGCGAGCTGGGCTAATTGGTATTAATGGTACTGGTAAATCCACATTGCTTTCTATTTTAGCAAATGAAATCGAAGCGGATTCAATGGAAGTTGACCGCCCAAATAAATATCGTGTTGCATATTTACCACAGGAGCCTACTTTTAATGGTGGTGAAACTGTGTTACAGGCAGTGTTTGCAGGGGATTCACCTATTTTAAAACTGAATCGTGAATATGAGGAAACGGTTGCTGCACTTGCATTAAATCCGACTTCAGAAAGTTTACAAAAAACGTTATTTAGCTTGCAACATCGTATGGATGAAGAGCAGGCATGGGATGTCAATGCACTTGCTAAGACAGCCCTTACGAAGCTTGGAATTGAAATGTTTGATAAAGAAGTATTAACACTGTCAGGCGGTCAACAAAAGCGCGTTGCTTTAGCTAAAGTTTTAATTGAGCCGGCAGATCTTTATTTATTAGACGAGCCTACCAACCATTTAGATGTGCAGTCAACAGAGTGGCTGCAGGAAATGGTGTTACGATTAAAGGGAGCAGTGATATTTATTACCCATGATCGTTATTTTTTAGATGAGCTGTCTACTCATATTTACGAGCTAGCTGATCAAACACTATACCGACATACTGGGAATTATGGGGATTATTTAGAAGCACGTGCTATTCGTGAAGAAATGAAAGCAGCCTCCGCACAAAAAGACCGCAACCGCTATCGCTCAGAATTAAAATGGATTCGTCGTGGAGCGAAAGCGCGTTCTACGAAGCAAAAGGCACGTATCCAGCGCTTTGAGCAGTTAGAGGATAACTTAGAGCGTAAATCTGAGGATATTTCTCTTGAAATTGGCTTAGCAACAACTCGTCTTGGCCGGAAGGTTTTAGAGGCTGAAAATATTTCAAAGGCTTTTGGTGATCAAAAAATCCTCGAAAACTTTTCATTTTTACTGCAGCAGGGCGATCGTATTGGAATTATCGGAGCCAATGGTGTAGGAAAATCAACATTATTGAACATGTTATCAGGAGAGCTTACACCTGATGTTGGTGAAATTCTTGTTGGCTCGACAGTGAAGTTAGCGCATTTTAAACAAACTTTACCAAAAATGAATGAAAATGAGCGCATGATTGAATATATCCGCGAAGCTTCCAATGATATTACAGATGCAGAGGGTGTACGCTATTCGGCTGCTCAAATGTTGGAGCGTTTCTTATTCCCACTTCATGCACACGGTACACCTATCGGTAAATTATCGGGTGGCGAGCGTAAACGTCTGCATTTATTACGATTATTAATGGAGCAACCAAACGTACTGTTACTAGATGAGCCTACAAATGATTTGGATATTGAAACATTAGGTGTACTAGAGGATTTCATTGAGCATTTCCCTGGAGTCGTTATTACTATATCCCACGATCGCTTTTTCTTAGATCGAATTGCGAAAAAGCTGTGGATTTTAGATGGTCTTGGGCATGTTAATGAGACGCTTGATATTTACAGTGAATATTTACAAAAGCGTGAACAGGAAGCCGCTGTAAAGGTAGAGTCGCCAAAAGTCGAAAAACCTAAGACTGAAAAGCCTAAATCGGACAAGAAAAAATTATCCTTTAAAGAGCAAAAAGAATGGGAAACGATTGCTGAAGAAATTGAAAAGACGGAAACAGCGATTATGGTGACAGAAGAAGGTATCGCCAACGCTGGTGCTGATTTTACAAAGCTACAGGAATTAACGGCGAAGCTAGATGAGTTAAATGCACAATATGAACACCTTATTGAAAGATGGTCATATTTAGATGAAATCGTAAATGGATAAGGAGCGATAGACATGAAGATTATTACAATTGAACCGACACCAAGTCCTAATTCTATGAAGATTGTCGTTGATACAGAGTTACCTTTTGGCAAGAGCTATAATTTTACAAAAGATAATAAAGACGAAGCAACTGGTGAAGCAGCAGCGATTTTAGCAATCGAAGGTGTTAAAGGTGTTTATCATGTAGCAGACTTCTTCGCTGTTGAGCGTAACGCAAAGTATGCATGGGAAGGTATTTTAGCAAGCATTCGCCAAGTGTTAGGTGAAGACGTACAGGAAGTAAACAAAGAACAAGTAGCCAATGAATTTTATGGTGAAGTGTACGTTCATGTGCAATTTTATAAGCAAGTACCTCTTCAAGTAAAGGTATTTGATAACCAACGTGAGCACCGTGTAAGCTGTGGTGATCGCTTTGTGAAAGCTTTCAATAAAATTATTGAGACAGCAGTTGATGAAAATTATATTTTCCAACGTAAATGGATCGACTATGGCGTACGTTATGGAGAGCTCGAGGAAATTGCGGAAGCAGTAAAACAAGAAATCGATGTGACATATTCTGAGGAACGTTTAACGGAGATTGTAGCAACGATTAATGATTCTGAGAAAACTATTGAGAAGCCAGCTAAACTAAAAATTACTGTTGAACAGTTTAAGCAACCAGAATGGGAAAAACGTTTCCAATTGCTTGACCAAATGGCAGATCCAGAGCTAGATGATTTACCGCTTTTAGATTTGGCGTTACAAGATGAGCAAATGTCTATCCGTCGACTAGCAACCGTTTATTTAGGAATGATTGAAGATGTAGCAGTCGTGCCATATTTGGAAAAGGCATTACAGGATAAAAGTGCAGCGGTCCGTCGAACTGCTGGAGATTGTATGAGTGACCTCGGCTTCGTAGAATTTGAAGACGCGATGCAACAAGCATTACAGGATAAAAACAAACTTGTTCGTTGGCGTGCAGCTATGTACTTATATGAGGTAGGCACTGAGAACTCATTAGCAGCATTAAAGGCTGCTGCAGAAGATAAAGAGTTTGAAGTAAAGCTACAAGTAAAAATGGCGATTGCCCGCATCGAACAGGGTGAGGAAGCAAAAGGTTCTGTTTGGAAACAAATGACAGAGTCTCGCCAGCAATAATGAGAAACTTTAATCAGTGACCCGATAATGTGGATAAAAGAAATAAACCAGCTCTCTGCTATGAATGTAGTTCAACAGAGACGCTGGTTTTCTTTTATTGTTGCTTTTTCTGAAAAGTAAAATCCCCCCTAAAATTCACTTTTCCAGCCGGCAAAATGTCGATAAGTCGCTTGCAAGACTACATTTCTTTAGGAAGTTCTAATTTGTCCTAAATCTTCAAATGCCGTAGCACAATGTTTTTAAAACTAGGCGGTTTTCTCAAAGTTTGTTACATCTGGTTTGGCTATCTTCTTCCTCAACTATAGTACCTCGATAGTTAAAGAAGGAAGTATTTAAAAATCAAAGTTTCGAACCACACCAAGGACAAAAATCAATGCTAATAATCGACATCCCACCATCATGTATTATCAAACCGTAGTCATTATTTTGTTCATAAAAAATGATTATTTTATCAGGACATTCAAACGGATTCTCATGTATTTCACACTTGAAATTTGCATGAAAAGTCATATCCTCACAACAATGGTTTTTCATAATTTCATTTCCCCTTATTTAAGTAAAGCTACTCGTTAGTTGAAGCAGTTTATAATTTCTGTCTTATTTTTAAAAATGACTAACTTGTTATTATAAGGAGTTAACATTTCAAAAATTTCTGACTTACTTTTTTATTCAAAAATAGAATTATAGTTATATAAATCTTTTGAAATTTTTAATGTTGGTTTATAGTTTGCTTTTTCAATTCCGATTTTTTGCATAAAAAACCTCTTAATTATCCTAATTCTTCTTGTAGTTATATTGGTATCTAAAAAAAATACCTACTCCGTTAGTTCAAGAAGCCATTGCTCACTATCTTTGTTTAAAGATAATCAAATATATTTATATCAACTGAATCAATATAACCTATTTCCTCATTTAAATCCCAAAGCTTTATTTCTGATGTTTCCTCATTCTCTATAAATGGTTGTAGTTTTTCCATTGTAGTAAAGTACACAGGATTATATTTTATGTTGCCATCTAATGAATTTTCGGCTTTGATTAATCCTTTAAATTCTAAGTTTGTAACTAATTGTCCAGTTTCCTCGTAAAGTTCTCTAATGGCACATTCCTTTGACGTTTCGTTATTCTCTCTACCTCCAGAAGGTAGTTCCCATTGTTTACGCCAAGTGTTATAGCAAAGGAGAAACTTTCCTTCGCACTTTACTACGGCAAAAGAACCCGATAGAGGCTGGTATTTTTTTATATCTGTTTCTGGTATATTAATAAAATTTAGAAATTTAAATCCATTATTTTTCAAATAAGTCATAAGGAAGCCTCCTTTGATAAGCTTAATATTACTTCAATAAGCAGCATACAAATACCTTTATCTTAGTTTTTCTTGTTAAACTAACCTGCATCGTTACTAGAATAAGAAAAAAGAGCTGCCTGAACAGCTCTGCAATCTTGTACTAAAGCACCGTTTATTTAATAAGGATTATTCTAATATCAATGTTACATTTTCGTGATCAAGGATTATTTCTTTTATTGAGTCAAATATAGTTGGACCCTTGTTCATTTTCGCATCCTTTATTTCTTGTAGTATATATTTTTTATTACTTGGATGGCATCTTTCCAAATTTTCATTGAGTTTAATTATTGTTTCTTCATATCCTAAATCACTTTTAGATTTATCGGAATTTGTCCAAATAATTGTATAATCTTCATTAAATTCAATTTCACCAAAGCCACCACGCAAAATATCATTAAATGCAGCGAGGGTTCCGTTCCACTCAAACTTTCCAGAAAGAACAACTCTCGAAAACTCCTTACAAAATTCCTCAAAGCTTGAAAAATTATTCCCATCTACGACAAAAACTTTATTCATTTCATTTTAACCACCTTAAATGCATAGTATGTTTGATTTTATCATACTTCCTCGCTGCACTAACCTGCTCCGTCAGTTGAATAGCAACAATCTTTTCGGAAACAGCTTAAAACTAAAAGCTATTTATATTTTTATCACCTAAAAATGAGATGACATTTTGATAAAACCTATGCCATGCGAATAAGTTGATTGTGGTGAAAATCGGACGCTCCAGAAAAGCGCCCAGCCGGAACGAAAATCAATCCCACATTATGGTAAATGTTCGATCTTTTTATATCGAAAAACAACATAAGGTAGATAATTTTGTTGTTTTTTAGCTTTTTACTACTAAACAAAACGTTAATAGCATTCTATGTATTATTAACAAAGTGTCTAATACTTGTCTAATAGGACAATGTTAAAATGATTTAACTTCTTTTAGCAGATGTCCAAACACCTGCTAAAATAGAGGAACTCAGTCTAAGAACGCCACGTCCTGTGGCAACGACTGAGTGACCAACATCATGTTGTTGCTGCGCTTCGTTTCACTACGCTTTCGCACAAAAAACATCTGTTGGCCCAAAGTCTCCGGCGGATGTCATGGAATCGGAAAAGAGTTCTTAGAGGATGTTAGCCTAAAACCATCGCATCCATGCGATAAAGGCTAACTGACCTGCATCGGTGCTGTGTTGCTGTCGCTTCGCTTTCGCGCAAAAAACATCTGCAGGCCCAAGACAAAGCCGATTCCGGACGCAATTATGCGGAGGCATAAATGATCTCTAGAATATTCTATAAAACAAGGAGGCATTTGAATGACAGTAACAAATTTAAAGACAACGGAATCTTATATGCGCGACCGAGAAGCAGTTATTGAGCTTACACAAAAGCTAGTACGAATAGATAGCGTTTATCGAGAAGATGATCCAAATGGCAATGAACAAGAAGTCGCGAATTTTGTCGCTCAATATTTACGTGAGATCGGGATAGAAACACATGTAGAGGAGGTTGTGCCAGGAAGGCCGAATGTTATTGGTATTATTGATTCGGGTAAGCCAGGAAAAACACTACTCTTTGAAGGACACACAGATGTCGTTACCGAAGGAAATCGTGAAGCATGGACGTACGATCCATTCGGTGCAGAAATTATTGATGGTCGAATGTATGGCCGAGGTACAAATGATACAAAAGGAAATCTTGCGTGTATGATTACAGCTTGTCAGTCGTTGTTACTGGATCAGGAGGAATTTACAGGCAAGATTATTTTATGTATTCCGTGCGATGAAGAAGGATTGATGCTTGGGATTAAACATTTTATAAAAAATGGCTGGGCAGATGATGTGGATGGGGCGATTATCTGTGAGCCAGAGGAAAACAATGTCTGTATTGCACAGCGCGGGGCAATACGTTTGAAAGTAGATATCTTCGGTAAAATGGCGCACGGTGCAATTTCTTGGAGTGGCATTAATCCGAACTGGCGCATGGCACGTTTTATTGTAGAGCTTGAAAAATTAGAAAAAGAAGAGCAAGCACGATTAGGACGTGATCCGATGCTTAATTGGCCATCTATTACACCAACGATTTTACGAGCGCCTGTAAAAGGAGATGCACAAATTAATGTCATTCCTGATCACTGTATGACAACGCTTGATATTCGTACAGTCCCTGCACAGGATCATGATGAGCTTCTAGGTAAAATTGATGCCATTATTAAACGTCTGCAAGCAGATGATCCAGATTTTAAAGTGGAGCTAACAGTGCTTGATAACCGTCCTGCAACAGCAACAGCGAAGGAGAATCCTGTTGTACAAGCCATTTATGAGGCAGTCGCTGAAGTAACGGAAAAAGAGCCGAAATATAACGGTGTACCAGGGGCTACGGATGGAACGTTCCTTCATGTGCATGGAGTACCAATCGTTACCGTTGGAGCGGGTGATCGTGATATTCCCCATCAAATTGATGAATATGTCGATATCGAAGAATTAGCAGAAACAACAGCCATTTACCGTTTGGCGGCATTAAAGTTTTTAGCAGGTGATGCACAATGACTCACACAAAAGTCGCAGTAATTCCTGGTGATGGCATTGGAAAGGAAGTTATGGAAGAAGCACTAAAGGTACTAAGTTCTCTTCAGGAACACGATTCGTCTTTACAAATAGAAACAACAATTTTTCCTTGGAGTTCAGATTATTACCTCAAGCACGGTCAAATGATGCCAGACAATGCATTAGACATATTAAAAGAATACGATGCAATTTTATTCGGGGCTATTGGAGATGCTCGTGTTCCGGATGACGTGACAGTATGGGAATTAATTATGCCGATACGAAAAAGCTTCCAGCAATATGTTAATTTCCGTCCGATTAAATCACTACCTGGCATAGCCTCACCGCTTGCCAACGGAAGGGATATTGATTTTGTGATCTTCCGGGAAAACGCAGAGGGGGAATATTCCGATAGTGGTGGGCGAATTTATCATAATCAACCACAGGAAATGACGATTCAAAATACGATTATGACACGGATCGGTATTGAAAAAATTGTCCAAGCGGCCTGTGATTATGCCTATAAAAATGGCAAAACAAAAATTACGAGTGCGACAAAATCGAATGCCATTATCCATTCAATGAAGTTTTGGGATGAGCATGCTAAGAGAATTCTAGCACAAAGCTCACCTGCACTAGAGTTAGAATCTATCTATATCGATGCTTTAGTAGCTTATTTCGTAGAGCGACCACAAGATTTTCAGGTTGTAGTTGCCTCCAATTTATTCGGAGATATTTTATCAGATTTAGGGTCAGCTATTGTTGGTGGTCTTGGGTTGTCTCCATCAGCAAATTTAAATCCGGAAAAAGAATTCCCATCAATGTTTGAGCCTGTGCATGGGTCAGCACCAAATATCGCAGGAAAGGGCATAGCAAACCCAATCGCACAAATTTGGTCACTTGCTTTGTTACTTGGACATATCGGAAGACGGGATATAGAACAGCTAATTGTTCATGCGATTGAGACGGTGCTTCGAGAAGGTGTTGTGAAAACTGCAGATATTGGTGGACAGGCGACAACAGCACAAATGGGTGATGCGATTTGTCAGGAGATTATAAAACTGAATTTAGCGACATGGGGTGTATAGCATGGCAGTAGAGCAACAGGTCGTCATCGTCACAGGTGCAGGGGGCGGTATGGGGAAAGCCATTATTCAGGAACAGCTTGCGAAGGGCAATATAGCAGTTGGGCTCGATTTATCAGTAGCTTCTTTAAGTGATTTAGTGCAGGATACCTTTCAATGCTTTGAAGTTAATGCCTTGCAAGAGGAGCGCGTGAACGAAGTGTTCAAGCAGGTTTTTGACAAGTATGGACGTATTGATGGCCTTGTCAATGCACTAGGTATAGCGCAGTCAGCAACACCGCTTGAGCAAGTAACGATGGACGAGTGGAATCGATTAATGGATGTCAATGTTAAAAGTTTATTTATTACAACAAAGGCAGTCGTTCCATACATGAAAGAGCGACGCACAGGTTCAATTGTCACAATCGCTTCCATTTCTGCTGTACGTCCACGCCCAGGGTTACAAGCTTATATTGCTTCTAAAGGGGCTGCGGAGAGTTTTACACGTGCTTTGGCTATTGAACTAGCACCGTTTCAAATACGTGTTAATACGATTCACCCAGGGCCTGCTGATACACAGATGCTTGGTCAATTTACGGCACAAGGAGCAGATATCGAGCAAACAAAGCAAAGTGTCTTTGTTCAATCGGTCCCGCTTGGACGTTTAGTGAATCCATCGGACATTGCAGGAGCAGTAAGTTATTTACTCTCTGAAGCAGCTAGCGTGGTTACAGGAACGACCTTACATGTAGACGGTGGTCGCGGACTATAGGAGGGATAAGGGTGAAAAAAATTCCGATGTTTATAAATGGTGAATGGGCTTACGGTGCTATAGAAGAGGCCTTATTAGATGTTATGGACCCCTCTACTGGTGAAGTCATTGCCCAAATTACGAATGCAAGTAAAACGCATGTCGACGAAGCTGTATGTGCTGCGCGTGTAGCGTTTGAAAGTGAAGAGTGGCGGAAAATAAAGGCCTATGAACGGGGACAGCTACTTGTGGAACTTGCGCACTATATACGCAAGCATGCAGAGGAATGGAGTTTATTAGAATGTCGTGATGTAGGTAAGCCGTTAACACAAGCAAGAGCCGATATTGAAGCAGCAGCTCGCTATTTTGAGTTTTATGGAGGAGCTGCTGATAAAGTAATGGGGGACACGATTCCTGTTGAAGACGGCATTTTAAATGCGGTAGTGTTAGAGCCTGTTGGAATTACCGTACATATCGTGCCTTGGAATTATCCTATTCAAATCACAGCGAGAAGTGTAGCAGCTGCAATTGCTACTGGCAATGCAGTAATTGTCAAAAGTGCGGAAGATACGCCATTGACTACTCATGCTATAACGGAATGGTTTGCGGATAAATTGCCGAGGGGTATTTTCCAGCATATTACAGGCTTAGGTCGTGATGTAGGACCCTATTTAACATCTCATCCTGATATCAATCATATTACGTTTACAGGCTCTGTTCCAACAGGCATAGCAGTGATGAAATCAGCTGCTGAAAATGTTGTACCTGTAACGTTAGAGCTTGGTGGGAAATCACCAAATATTGTTTTTGCGGACGCCAACATAGAGCAAGCACTTGATGGTGTTGTACGTGCCATTATTCAGAATGCCGGGCAAACATGCTCTGCGGGGGCTAGATTACTAATTGAAGAAAGTGCCAAAGAAAAATTCATTGCTCAATTAGTGCAGAAATTTCAAGCTTTAAGAGTTGGTCCGGGTGAAGCAGACGTTGATATGGGTCCACTTCTAAATGAACGGCAATATACGAAGATTTCAACACTGTTGCAAAAGGCGAAGGAAAATGGTTTTGTGATTACTGGTGGTGAGACACTGACGATTGCGGGCTATGAAAAAGGATATTATGTTGAACCAACAATACTTGCAGGGGTAGAAGCTAACGATACACTTGCACAGGAGGAAATTTTCGGACCGGTGTTGACGGTATTGACATTTAAGACCGTTGAGGAAGCAATTGCCTTGGCAAATAATACAGACTACGGTTTAGTTGCAGGGGTTTGGTCGAAGGATTTAGATACTGCACATTATGTCGCAAGCCGTGTAAAAGCTGGACAAGTGTTTGTTAATAACTATGGAGCAGCAGGCGGAATTCAAATGCCGTTTGGTGGCTATAAAAAGAGCGGCATTGGTCGAGAAAAAGGTTTTGTCGCGTTGAGAAATTATACGCAAATGAAAAATATCGCGATACGCTATGCACCACCAAATCAAATGTGATAAACGGAGGGATGCATATGGATCAGCCAAAAGAAAATCAAGTGCTACTAGAGGTAAATCATTTAAAAATAAAATTCCATTTAAAAAATGGTAAAGAGGCAAAAGTTGTTGATGATGTGAGCTTTACGATCCGTAAGGGAGAAACGGTTGCGCTTGTAGGTGAATCTGGTAGTGGTAAAAGTATTACATCGCTATCCATTATACGGTTACTGCCCATACCACCAGGAGAAATTTCAGCTGGTACGATTAAATTGAATGGTAAAAATCTCTTAGACTATAAAAATAAAGAGATGAGTAACATAAGAGGCAATGAAATTAGTATGATTTTTCAAGAGCCGATGACGTCATTAGATCCAGTTTTCACAATCGGTAATCAAATGATGGAAGGAATATGTAGACACCAAAAGATTTCAAAAAAAGAGGCATGGGAGAAATCTCTACAGTTGTTAAAAGAAGTTGGTATTGCCAATGCGGAAAAGGTTATTGCTGAATATCCGCACCAATTATCAGGTGGTATGCGCCAGCGTGTCATGATTGCAATCGCCATGTCTAATAACCCTCAGCTGCTGATTGCGGATGAGCCAACAACGGCACTTGATGTAACCGTACAAGCACAAATTTTAAAGCTTATGATGAAGATGAAGGAAGAACATCATTCGGCTATATTATTTATTACGCATGATATGAGCGTTGTAGCAGAAACGGCAGATCGCGTTATGGTCATGTATGCGGGACAAATCGTAGAAGAAGCACCAGTGCGAGAGCTTTTTATGAATCCAAAGCATCCATATACAACTGCTCTTTTAAAAACAATGCCTAATCTAGACACAGATGTTAAAAGGTTGCCGTCAATCCCAGGCACTGTTCCACCAGCTTATGCGTTACCAGAGGGCTGTCGCTTTGCACCGCGCTGTCCATTTGCGATGGAACAATGCCATGAGGTGCTACCAGAGGTAATCCATATTCAAGATGAACATAAAGTGCGCTGTCATTTATTTACGGAGAAGGGAGCGCTTGATCATGACGAAGAAAGAAGTTTTGCTTGAAATTAATCATTTAAAAGCCTACTTTCCTGTGAAACGTAAGTCGATGAAGGAAGAGAAAAAAGTCATTAAAGCAGTCGATGATATTTCACTTGAAATTTTCCGTGGCGAGACGCTTGGCATTGTAGGAGAATCCGGCTCCGGAAAATCGACGTTTGGCCGAACTATTTTAAAACTCGTCGAACCGACTGAGGGAGAAATTTTCTATAAAGGACAGCCCATTCAGCAGTTAAAGGGCAATAAGTTGCAAACTTTTCGCAATCAAATGCAAATGATTTTTCAGGATCCTTTTGCATCACTCAATCCTCGTATGCGCATAGGTACCATTATTGAAGAACCGATGAAGCTGCAATTAACATTAACGAAAGAGCAACGCAAAGAACGTGTGAAGGAGCTTTTACAAAAGGTAGGTCTCCCAGAAGATGCTATGCAAAAGTTCGCTCATGAATTTTCCGGCGGTCAAAGACAACGAATCGGGATTGCGCGGGCGCTTGCTATTCATCCAGAGTTCATTATTGCGGATGAGCCTGTATCTGCACTAGATGTTTCGGTGCAGTCACAGGTCTTAAACTTAATGATGGATTTACAGGATGAATTTCATTTGACCTATTTATTTATTTCACATGATTTAAGTGTTGTGAAGCATATTAGCGATCGGGTGGCTGTGTTGTATTTAGGGAGGGTAGTGGAAATTGGCACAAAGAAAGAATTATATGCGAATCCTCTTCATCCATATACGCAGGCGTTGCTATCAGCGATCCCAGTTATCAATTTTGATCAACCGAAACAAGAAATATCGTTACAGGGTGAATTGCCAAGCCCTATGAATCCTCCTGTAGGCTGTGTGTTTCATACACGTTGTCCCTATGTCATGGACAGATGTCATCAGGAACGGCCTGTGCTTCAGGAAGAAAATAACCATCAACGGGTAGCATGCTTTTTATATGATGAGTAAACTGAAAATTAAGTCTTTTTTGTGGAGTGAGGTGTGTTTGATGTTTGGAAATATTACAGATGTGCCAGGAGTTAAAGTTGGGCATGCAGAAAATAGTGAAGGCATAACAGGCTGTACAGCGATTTTAGTGGAAAATGGTGCAGTTTGCGGTGTCGATGTAAGAGGCTCAGCACCAGGCACTCGAGAGACGGATGCACTTGATCCTATTAACGAAATTGATCATGTACATGGGATTTGCTTGTCCGGAGGAAGTGCTTTCGGATTGGATGCTGCGACCGGAGTCATGCAATTTTTAGAGGAACAGGGTATTGGTGTGGATGCAGGTATTGCTACCATTCCAATTGTTCCTAGTGCTGTGCTATTCGATTTATTTATCGGTGATCCAAAGACAAGACCTACTGCTCCAATGGGCTATGAAGCGGCTAAGAGTGCGGTTGTTGGTCCATTTGCAAATGGTAATACTGGAGCCGGTTATGGTGCGACTGTAGGGAAATTGGCAGGCCCTCAATTTTGTATGAAAGGGGGGCTAGGTAGTACCTCTATAGCTGGTAAAGAGGGTTTTGTAGTTGGGGCAATCGTTGCTGTCAACGCTGTTGGGGATGTAAAAGATCCAAATACGAGAGAAACGCTAGCAGGTGCAAGGAATCCGAAAACAGGGGAATGGATTGATTGCTGTACTTATTTAGAGGAGTATGTGCAATCAGAAGGGTTATCTGGTACGAATACGACAATCGGTGTCATTGCAGTGAATGCCAGGCTGACAAAAGCAGAGGCGAAAAAAATAGCCCAGCTTACACAAAATGCCCTCGCACGGACGATTTATCCTGTTCACACAATGCTGGATGGAGATACGATTTTCGTGCTGGGTACAGGAGATAAAACATATCCAGTTGACTATTTGGGCCATTTGGCTACAAGAGCTATGGAGGAAGCGATCATTGCTGGCATTAAAGCTGCTGATAAATTAGTTGAAGTAGAAAGCTATAAAAGCATTCAAATAATGAGCACATAATGAATAGGAGGAAAGGACATGAGACTGAAGAACAAGTGGTTGATGCTGTTGTTGACATTGATAGTAGTTTTACTAGTAAGTGCCTGTTCAAATGATGACAAAAAAGATGAAAGTTCTAAAGAGAAATCCGAAGCAGATTTACCTCAAGACATCGTGGTACGTATAAATGATGACCCAGATTTTTTAGATCCACATAAAGCAACAGCATCTATTTCGTACCAAATGATACTCAATATTTTTGAAGGACTAATGGCACCTGAAACAGATGGTACTTTAAAAGAAGGGTTAGCCGAAAGCTATGCAATATCTGACGATGGTTTAACATATACATTCAAAATTCGTCCGGGTGTGAAATTTCATAATGGTGAGGATTTAACTGTTGAGGATATTCAGTATTCATTTGATCGTTTAATGGGGAAAAACGGTGGCGAAAAGATGTCAAACAGTTTTGATAATGTTGCGTCAACGGAAGCACCAGATGCCAATACATTTGTGATTAAGCTAAAGGAGCCAAACTCTAACTTCTTATATTCATTAACTGCTCGACAATCAGCCATCTTACCAAAAAGCAATGATGGAAAACATAATGAAAACCCAATAGGTACTGGACCATTTGCTTATGTAAAATACTCTCCAGGCTCTAATTTAGAATTGAAGAAAAATGAACACTACTGGAAGGAAGGGTTACCATACTTGAATAAAGTGACGTTTACCTTCCAATCGGATGATCAAGCGGCGATTATGAGTTTAATGGCCAATGAAGTCGATTTAACGAGTGTACCTTGGCAGCGCGTAAGTGAAGTAGAAAATAACTATAACTTATCTCATCAAAATAATAACTCATCATTAATCGTTACATTTAATGAAACGAAAGCTCCTTTTGATAATGTAAAGGTCCGTCAAGCAATTAACTACGCTATTAATAAGTCCGATATTATCGATTCAGTATTTGCAGGCTATGCTGTACCACTTGGTTCAAATATGAGTCCGGCGATGGGGGACTATCAAAAGAAAGGCTTAGAAAATATGTATAAGCGTGATGTGGAAAAAGCCAAAGCATTATTAGCAGAAGCGGGATATCCTAATGGCTTTAAAACGAAAATTACAGTGTCTTCGCATAATGATATGTATTCAAATATCGCGCAAATCGTAGCGGCTAATTTAAAGGAAATCGGTATTGATGTGGAAATTGAAGTAGTAGAGTGGGGCATTTGGCTAGACCGAGTTTACTTTGGTCGCGACTATCAAATGACAACGATCGATTTAACAGGTCGTGCCTCTGCCTATGATATTTTAAATGATTACATTTCATCAAATGATAGTGAAAACTTCTTCAAATTTAGAAATAATGAATACGACAAAATTATGGCAAATGTTTTAAAAGAAAGAGATCAGGCAAAACAAATTGACTATTACCATCGTGCACAGGAAATTTTAGCTGAGCAGGCAGTAGCGGTTTACATCGCAGATTATCAAATTGTTTGGGGTTCTAATAAAAACGTTACTGGGTTAAAGAACTATCCATTCTGGTTCCATGATATGTCTGAGGTTAAATTTTCTAACTAGAAAGGGATGAGAGCTAGATGATGTATATATTACGTCGATTCATCCTGTTAATAACAACCATCCTTCTAGTGTCGATCATTACATTCGGTGTTTTTCAAATTTTACCTGGTGATCCGGTTCGGACAATGTTAGGCACTGAAGCGGATCCCACACAAATTGAAAATTTGCGATCAGAGCTTGGCTTGAATCGCCCCCTTTACGTGCAATATACAGATTGGATGAAGGGATTATTGACAGGGGAATTAGGAAATTCCATTCGTTTTTCAATGCCAGTAAAAGAATTACTGTTTGATAGACTACCTGTAACGATGTCATTGGCTGGGCTCACTCTCTTAATTGTGCTACTCATTTCCTTACCACTGGGTATGTTTGCAGCGAGAAGACAAAATAAGTTTAGTGATGTGTCGTTGTCGACAGTGACGCAAGTTGGCATGGCCATTCCTTCTTTCTGGCTTGGGATGATACTCATTTTGTATATTGGCATGCAGTTCAGCTTCTTTAAAATAAGTGGGTATATTCCGTGGACGCAAAGTGTAACAGGAGCGTTAAGTACACTCGTTCTGCCAGCGTTAACAATTGCGATTCCACAAATTGCGGTCAATTTCCGCTATGTGCGTACGGCTATTTTAGAGCAAGTTCAGCTCGATTATGTGCGTACGGTTCGTAGTAAAGGGATGTCTGAGCAAAATGTTATGTATAAGCATGTCTTAAAAAATTCGATGATTCCAATATTAACGGTATTTGGATTGATCATGGCTGAAGTTGTTGCAGGGACAATTATTGTGGAGCAAGTATTTTCACTACCGGGTGTCGGTCAACTCCTCATCACGGCAATTAGTAATCGTGACTTTCCATTAGTACAGGGAATCGTTATGTATATTACGGTAGCAGTGGTCATGATCAATTTTATGGTCGATATTTTATATTCTGTGTTAGATCCTAGAATCCGATTACGATGAGAGGTGGATACGATGAAGAATATACAAAGGTACATGAAAAATATCAATTTAATCATTGGTCTACTAGTCATTGTCGGTTTTCTAATCATAATGATTATCAGCTTTTTTTATACACCACATGATGTAAACTCGATGAATATACCTCAAAAATTACAAAGCCCAAGTAGTGATTATCTTTTTGGTACGGATGAATTTGGTCGTGATATTTTTAGCCGTATGATGAAAGGAACACAAACGGCCTTTGCAGTCGGTCTACTAACGGTATCTATCGGAACAATTTTTGGTATTTTAATTGGTGGTATAGCGGGGTATGTAGGTGGCTGGATCGATGAAATCTTTATGCGCATGATGGATGCACTAATGGCTTTTCCAGGAATAATATTAGCTTTAATGCTCGTAGCGGTATTTGGACCAGGGATTGTTAATACAGCTATTGCATTAGGCATTATAGCCATACCGGCCATTGCCAGGATTACACGTAGTGGTTTCGTCCAACATCGTGACAATGAATATGTCTTAGCTGCAAAGTTAATCGGCGTAAAACCTTATAGCATTATGTTTCGCCATATATTACCCAATATTTCATCGCAGATTATCGTCGCCGCAACTGTAACTTTTGCGACTGCGATGCTTGCTGAAGCGGCACTGAGTTATTTAGGGCTTGGCGTGCAGCCACCAAACCCTAGCTGGGGACGAATGTTAAAAGACTCACAAGCTTATTTAGTTGGAGCCCCTTGGTATACTTATGCGCCAGGGGGAGCCATTACAGTACTTGTATTAGGTTTGTATATGCTTAGCAATGCATTACGCGATTTTATGGATCCGCGTTCAAAAGCGTAAAATATCAGGTGCTGTTTTTTTCAATAATTCAAAGGCCTTCACCGCTATTTCTATATTGAGACGATGTGGGGCCTGTAAAAAATCAGCACCTAAAATATTTTCTAGTCGTTCAATTCGTTTATAGAGTGTTTGGCGGACAATGAATAATTGTTCAGCAGTATCATTTTTGGCACCATTGCATGCTAAATAAACACAGAGCGTTTGATAAAGGTCGTTACCATTCTTTTGATCAATCAATAGTATTTCTTGTAAATAATCTTTTACGTATTGCAAAAGGACAGCATGATCCTGATGTAATAACAATCTGTAAACACCTAAATCCTTGTAGTAAATAGAAGAAGTAAGTTCATTGTGTTGCATTTGAATGGTTGTTTTTGCCTCTTTATAGCCTTGTTGTACGCTATTTATGGATTGATAAACATTGCTTATGCCAAAGGTAAGGGTTATTTGCTCGAAAAGCTGTGGTGTTTTTCGAACAATAATCTGCTGTATAGCTTGGTTGAAAGAGTCACGATTTTCCTCCATATTATCTGCTGCAATGTAAAATGCAAGGATAATAATTTCATGCTGTCGTACAGAAACGGTAGGGAAAAAGCCAAATTTTTTTAGGATGGAACGAACAAACATAACATTTTGTAGCTGTATTTCTTGCCAATCTTCCTTTGAAAAGGTATTGGCATAATCAAGCATATTAAACACGACTACGCGATAAAATAGGTTGCGACTTTCCAGTGGCAAATAACTTTGATAATACTGAAGATCAATAGGTTCTCCTTGTATTAAGGCGAGGATAAATTCATCCTCACGACTTTGCTGCCGCTCCTGTAGCATTCGATTACGCATCAAAATTTGGGCAATCGACATCGTTGCACGTTCAAGATTTAACAATGTATAATCACTTGGCTTCGGCAGTGCAGAATGCATACATAAATAGCCCCATACTTGTCCTAGTCCATTGACTGGAATGATAACGAAATGATCTTTGTCAATGGATAGTCGTTGGATGGGTTCTTGTAATTCTAGTTGCTGACAATGCTCCTCCATAACTTGTAAATACTTTTTGGCTTCTATTGGATAATAGAAGCTTTTTGTATCTTCGGAGACAAATAAAAATAATGCATCGGTATCTTGATGAAGCACCTGTAAAATTTTTAATATACCATTTGGCATTAACGACAATTCCATAAAAGTCTTTGATATTGCATCTAGCTGTGTTAATGCTTGTTGGTGATGATTAATAATGTACGTATGTAGATCCTGCGTAATATCGATAAATCTTACAACCTCTTCAAAAATGATGATAGGAAAATCATGAGTATTAGCCATTGTAACCAGTTCTACAGGGACATAGTCAAAATAATCACCAATTTCAATACAAAGACCTGCAGCACCGTTACGGATAAGATTTTGTAAATAAGCAATTTGTGTTTCACGCTCTAACTGTAAACCTACACCAGTTGTTAAAATGAGCTCACCACCATTTATTAAAGTATCAAAATCTTTTATTTCTAAAATATGTGTCCATAGTACTTGTCGATTTAGGCCTTGTTGTCCTGCGATTAGCTTGGCAGATTCAAAATGCTTTCGCTTTAATACATCACGTACAAGTAGAGGATGTTTCGACATAATAAGCACCTACCCTTCGAATGTACAATAATTATGTTTGATTAATCAGAAAATTTCAACATTAATAGAATAAAAGAGTTAAGTCGGTGAATAAGGGATCTCGGGGATAGGGGGCGGACGGATGTATGGCGTGAAGCGATCATACTACACTTAAAGGCACTGAACGTAGGGGGAGGGAGCTCACTTCGACATTATTTATGATCGCTGTATATAAAAGGGATTCTGATGCAAAGAAAGGCGTTTCCAAATGCTCAGAAGCGTATGGAATCACCTTTAATAATTTCGTGTATGACCTTTCTTTACATACTCCCAATCAGTTTCAATATTTTGACGAATACGAATTAATAAGTCGTGAATACTGTCAATTTCATTAGAAGAAAAACCATCTAATGCTCTAGCATTCGAATAGTCACCTTCTCGCTTTAACAATGGATAAATCTTGAGACTTTTCTCTGTCGGGAAAAGCTGTTTGTTTTTCTTATTGCCAATTTCATTACGCTTTTCTATAAAACCTTTTGTCTCCAACTTTTGAATCGCTCGGGAGGCGGTTGTGCGATCTACCTTCAATAGTTCAGCTACCTTTTCCTGAATAATACCAGGGTTTTCACAGATGCGGGTGACATACAAATATTGTCCCTTTGTTAAATCAAGTTCTTTAAACTCAATATTACTAATGGAATCAAGTGCCCTTGCAATCGCACCAATATCTCGCAAAATTTCCTTCATTGATTGCCTCCGAAAAAATTATTGTATTTGCAATAAAAAATGCTCTATACTATATATTATCATCCATGCAAGGAAATTTCACTTCTTATCTACAGGTGGAGGTTCTGCAAAGCGGTTCTAGTTGCGGAGTGGACGGCTTTAGCGGCGCAACAAGCAGATTTAGCGGCGAAGTAGACGGTTCTATCGCCGGAAAACAAAGTCTACCAACGGAGAGCACGCTCCGAAAAACAAGGAGGAATATTAAAATGAACACGAAAAAAATTACAGATGAACAAGATTTACAAACAGCATTTGCTATTCGCCAAAAAGTTTTTATAGAGGAACAAGAGGTTCCAGAGGAAGAAGAATTTGATGAATTCGATACACTAGATGCAGCATGTGATCATACTCTTGTGTACTATAACGAACAACCTGTTGGCACAGGCAGACTGCGAGTTGTTGATGGCTATGGCAAACTAGAGCGTATATGTATATTAATAGAATTCCGCAAATTTGGTTTAGGAAAAGTGATTATCCAAAGTTTAGAGGACATAGCACTTGAAAAAGGTTTAACAAAATATAAATTAAACGCACAATCCTATGCAGAAGGCTTTTATGAAAAATTAGGCTATAAGCGTGAAGGTGAAGAATTTATGGATTGTGGCATCCCACATATTTTAATGAAAAAACAATTTAATAGGGTGTAGTGGTATTTATTTTTCATTTTAAAAAATAGCAAACTAGGTTTAATGTTAGTTTGCTATTTTATTTTAATGCAATAGCGCTTTTATTTTTCCCCATAATGGCTTAATTTTTTCTTTATTCGGCACATTTTCAAAAATCCAATCTGATTCATTGTTGAAGGCGTTCACTAATTTCTTTACTGCCATCTCATGAGTTACAAGGCTCATACAATTCATGATATCTACTATTTCATGTAATGGGTCAGTGGGTAATGAATTAGACAACGTTTTAAGTCCAAGTAAAGCCCGCTCAGGACAATACTTATGCAGTAGTACTTTTGCGAAGTGTTCTAAACTATTCCGCAGTAAATGAACACTCCAAATCTCATTTCCACGTTGAGCACTCCAATAATATTGATACAAATACCAGACAGTATCATCTACAGCATCTTGAAATTCGAGTGGAGTTAATGACAAAGTAGTATTCTTTTGTTTTGCTGTAAGGATCCCATTTGGATCAAATAAAATTTTAATCGCATCGTTTTCACTTATTTCAGAGGAAGTTACTGTAAATAAATCGATATGAATCATATCTTCATATATGACTAATAGCTGAGGAGCAATAATATAGATATCATCTACAAAAATTGTTTTCTTATAAGCTTCAATATGTTGATTGCGGTTGGGCAAAAAAGCTTCGACGTTTTCTTCATTCACAACGCAATAAATATCGATATCCGAAAATTCATCATGCTCTTCTCTAGCCATCGATCCTCTTAAAAATACAGCTTCAATATATTGATCATCCTTTAGACTTTCAAGTAAAACCTCAACAACATGATCTAATTTCAAGTGTATCCTCTCCTTTTAATAAAACAGGCTACCCAAGTTATTTTTGAGTAGCCTTATTTTGCTAGATTTCCTTAACAATAGTGCCTGAGAAGCTATCGTGGGGAAGAAGTTGTCCATTTTGTTGTTCGAATGCTTTTGGATTTTTCAAGTAATCGAATGTGCTAATTGAGTCACGGTAAGCTATTCGTTTTATAATTTGGGAGGAAGTCACCCTAGTCCCAATTTTATTTTCGAGAACTAGTCCCATTTTTTTGTAGCCAACTGTTTGCCCTTTTTTACGTAATTGTGCTAATTCAAGTGACCACATAACGACTGTCGGTGTAACGATGGCATGAATCGCCTCGTTTTTTACCTTTTTTCGGAGGATATACTCCACGCCAGCTGTGACAGCCGACGAAATAGCAATATCGATTAGAAATGCTTTTGTTCGTTTTTTTGAAATAGAGTTCACCAGTTCTCCTCCTCGAAATAAGTTGCGAAATATTTAAAAAAACATATTATCTTTAAATGGCAATTCACGCTTAGTCAGGTAAGAAGCAATGGCACCATGTTTTTCGGTCGAAGCTCCTGCATATCGATTTGCGAAAGTAAGAAGGGGAATAGCCTGCTCCTTACAAAATTCGACTAGATTGATCACTGTAATCTGTTTGCTCAGGAGAATAGCTAACAATGCACCAATAAAAGCATCGCCCGCTCCAGTAGTATCAACCGCATGAACTTTGTCAGCAGGTATCTTTACATGAAGCTTTTTAGTATAAAGACTTGCACCTTCTGCGCCACAAGTAATTATAATTACTTGTACTTTCCCCTGAAATAATGAATGGACAGCTGTTTCCTCATCCTCAATCGCTGTTAAAAATAAAAGCTCCTCCTCGGACAATTTAACGATATGGGCCTTTGGTAAAAAATCCAAAATGGTTTGACGACATGCCTTCTCATCATTCCATAGTGGCAAGCGAACATTTGGATCAAAAGAAACAAGACTACCTACCTGATGGGCTTGTTCAATCAATGCCATATGTGCATGTTTCATAGGGCTTTCCACTAAATTAACTGAACAAAAATGAACAATATCGTGATCTGTTAATAAATTAGGTGGGAGTTGTTCTTTGTTGTAAAGTAAATCTGCTGCGTGGCGACGATAAAATAAGAAATCTCGGCCTCCATCACTTGTCAGGGAAACAAAAGCTAGACTCGTTTCACCCTTATCTGTTTGAACAATATAGTTCGTATCGACATCGGCTTTTTTTAACGTTTCTACGAGAAAATCTCCAAAAGCATCCTGACCTACCTGTGTAATGAGGGCAGCTTGTTGCCCGAGTTTTGCACAAACAGCTGCAACATTGGCAGGAGCCCCACCAGCATTTTTAGTAAATTGCTCAACTGTAGCAAGGGAAGCATTTTGTTCAGTAGGTGTAAAATCAATTAATAATTCACCAATTGCATAAAGTTTACTCACGGAATAATCTCCTTTAAATAAAATGTTGCTGTCGCTTTTCTTTCGCACAGAAAAATTGCCACATGACGTGGGCTTTCCATCACTAAGCGCTTTGCATCCGTCGCTCTGTTGGATCTTTCCGTCACAAAGCGCTTTACATCCGTCGCTCTGCCAGTCCGTTCCGTCACCTTCATTTCAATCCGTCGCTCTGCTGGACCTTTCCGTCACAAAGCGCTTTGTATCTGTCGTTCTGCCAGTCCGTTCCGTCGCCTTCATTTCAATCCGTCGCTTTTCTCGACCTTTCCGTCACCTTGCCCTTGGCGTTCTTAGACTGAGTTCCTCTATTCCAGTCTGTGTGAGAATATATCCACTGAAAAGGAAGCACACCCACATTCATCTCTTCACCTTTAAAGGTGGGAGTCTTCTGTAGCTGACGCGTCGCTTTCGCCACAAAAAACATCCGCTGAATGAAGATAAATAAGGATTAAGTCTGAGGCACACGCTTTTTCTTCGGTACGTAAATTGTGTAAAAAATGCCACCAAAAATTAATACAATACCAACTGTTTGCATGAAGCTTGGCATAAAATCAAGCAACAGCATATCAAGCAATATAGCCACTACTGGGTCAACAAATACTAATACTGAAACTAGAATAGTAGAGAGGCTACGAATACTATCAAAAAATAAATAATAAACAAATCCTGTATGAATAAAGCCTGTTCCTAAAATATATAGCCAGTTTGTTGTCGTTAAGCCATCAAATAACGAAAAATTAACAAATGGCAATAGTATGATAATTCCAACTGCAGTTTGGATATATGTTAAGGCATAGGAACTAAGCTTTGTGATTGTTTTACTTGTAAGCATCGTAAACGCGTAAAACAATGCAGACAGTAATGCCCAAATAAAACCTGATTTCATAAATTCAGAGAGTGTCATAAAATTATTTAAACCAATAATGAGCATACTGCCGATAAAGCAAGTAACTGTTGCTAGCAATGCTTGAATAGTCATCTTTTCTTTTAAAAACAACGCGCCAAATATTAATACGAATATTGGTGCTAAATTATAGATAGAAATGGCAATGGAAATGGACATTTCTTCAAAGGCTTTAAATAAAAATACCCAGTTTAAGACAATAAAGACACCGCATAGAAGTGTACGTAATATCTCCTTTTTATCCCATATTTCCGTTTTGTGACCACCTGTGATCAGCCACATTCCTCCTAGAAAGAGGGTAGCACAAATACATCTAACAAATACTAGCTCGGTAGCAGGTACGCCAGTATGAACGGTAAAAAATCCAATAGAGCCAAAAAGGGCCATTGAAACAGTTAGTTTGATAATCGCTGAAATGTTCATCCAAAACCTTCTTTCTATAAAATTATTATAATTTTTGTCGCTTGTGGAAGTAGGGGAAACTTAACGTTATTTCGCCCCGTTCTCAAAGTTATTCGCTCAGATAGAGTAAGAAACTGCTCGGCAAAGAGAAGAAATCGCTCAGGTAAAGGCTGGAACCGCTCGACTAAGAGAAGAAATCGCTCAGGTAAAGGCATGAACCGCTCGACTAAGAGAAGAAATCGCTCAGGTAGAGTGAGGAACTGCTCGGCTAAGAGAAGAATCCGCTAAGGTAGAGTAAGGAACTGCTCGGCTAAGAGAAGAAATCGCTCAGGTAAAGGCATGAACCGCTCGACTAAGGGAAGAATTCGCACAGGTATAGTCTCGAACTACTCAGCTTGGAGAAGAATCCACCTAAGCATAGTCTAGAACCGTTCGGCTGATGAGAAGAATTCGTTCAGGTATAGTCTGAACCCGCTGAGTTAACAGTAGAATCTACTCAGATAGAAGACGCCCCAGCACCTTTACAAATCTATCAATCCTTAAGGTTCAAAAATAAGGAAAGAAAGCCGACAGTTGACATACGCTGTCGGCTCTTCATTAATAGTTCTACAATTATTCTCGGATTTGGCCGTTACCGTGAATGTAATACTTTGTTGATGTTAATGCTGGTAAACCCATTGGTCCCCGAGCGTGTAATTTTTGCGTACTAATGCCGATTTCTGCACCGTAGCCGAATTCAAAGCCGTCTGTGAAGCGAGTGGAGGCATTGTGATAAACAGCTGCAGCATCCACGCTATTTAAGAACGTATCTGCTACTAACTGATCCTCAGTCATGATGGCTTCAGAGTGGTTCGTGCCGTATTTATTAATGTGTTCGATTGCTTCATAAACGTTTTCCACAATTTTAACGCTGATCTTTAAATCTAAATATTCAGTTGCATAGTCTTCAGCTGTTGCTAGTTGAGCGAATTCAAGAGCTTGACAAACGGTTTCATCACCAATAATTGTCACACCGGCTTGATGCATAGCACTTAGTAGCTGTTTGCCGTGCTCCTTAAACCAATCAGGATGAATAAGTAAGCTTTCGGCTGCATTACAAACCGATGGGCGTTGCGTTTTCGCATTGATACAAATTTTTTCTGTTTTTATGTAATCGGCCGTATGGTCCACATAAATATGACAGTTGCCAGCACCTGTCTCTAGTACTGGTACAGTGGCTTCATTTACTACTAAATCAATAAGTGCTTTTCCGCCACGAGGAATTAATACATCTAAGTATTCTTTTAAATGGAATAATTCTTTGACAGTTTCACGATTCGTATCCTCGATTAATTGTACAGCGCCTACAGGGATAGACGTTTTGCTAAGTGCACGATGAATACTTGCCACAAGTGCTACATTAGAAAATTTGGCAGAAGAGCTACCACGTAAAATGACTGCATTACCTGTTTTCAATGATAATGTTGCCGCATCCACTGTAACATTAGGTCGCGCCTCGTAAATCATCCCGATAACGCCAATAGGCACTAGACGCTTTTCAATCAATAGTCCATTATCTTTTTCTATTCGCTCTAAAAGACTACCTACTGGATCATTTAATTCAACAAGTAACTGAATAGCACTTGACATAGCTTCCACTCGTTCTTTGTTTAGCATGATGCGATCAAGTGTAGAAGCGGGCATTCCTTGTTGCTTGCCATGAGCTAAATCCTTTGCATTTTCAGCAATAATAGTATCTTGGTCGATGATTAATTGCTCAGCAATTTTTGTGAGAGCCTCATTTTTTTCACAAGTTGTTTTAATATTTAAAATATAGCTGGCGGCTTTTGCTAGCTTTCCTTTTTGTTGAACTTCACTTGTCATGTGAATTCCTCCTTAATTTGTTTGAATTTTTAGCCATTTATCTCGGTGAATGACCTCAATAGGATAGTTCGCTAACTCATCTGTACGTTTTCCCATCGCATGTGCTAACTCTAGGGAAGAATATAAGACCTCACCACGACCAAGCAGTCCATTGTCACTGTAGACCTCGACAACGTCTCCATTTGCGAAGTCACCTTCGACACGGTATACACCAGCGGGTAACAAGCTTTTCCCATTTGCCAATAGTGCATGCTCAGCACCGCTATCTATAAAAATTTTACCAGATACTTCCGTGAGTGCAATCCACTGTTTATTATTTGTTAAAACAGCAAGCGCATCATGCTCAACATACGTACCATCACCACGGCCTTCTAGTATGTCTACAAGCTTTTTAGCACCGTGGCCAGTTCCGATAAAAACTTTGACGCCTGCATTTAAAGCTGCTCGAGCTGCAAGTAATTTAGATTCCATACCACCTGTACCGACCTTCGAGCCTGCACCATCTGCAAAACCTAGCATTTCATCAGATACCTCTGTTAATCGATCAATGCGTTTGGCCTCTGGGTTTTTATTTGGATTGGCGTTATACAAGCCATTGATATCTGTTAAGATAATGAGCTGATCGGCATGAACGAGACCACTTACAAGAGCCGATAACATGTCGTTATCTCCAAAGGTTAATTCGCTAACAGATACCGTATCGTTTTCGTTAACGATTGGCAGTATAGAGCGCTCTATTAATTCTTCAAAAGTGGCATAGGCATTTTTATAGCGCTCCTTTTTTGAAAAATCAGTACGTGTTAATAAAATTTGAGCAGGTACAATATCATAAATACTAAATAAAGCATTGTAGGTTTGAATAAGTAAACTTTGCCCAACTGCCGCTGCAGCTTGTTTACCTTTTACTGTAACGGGTCGGGAAGGGTACCCTAGCTGTTTAAAGCCTGCTGCAACTGCACCTGATGAAACAAGCAATACTTCATGACCGTCTTTTTTTAATTCAGCTATCGCTTGAACATGGTCCATTAAACGTATTTTATCAATTTCACCTTTTGCATTTGTTAAGGAGCTACTCCCAATTTTGACGACGATTCTTTTTCTTTCCATTGCAATACCTCCAATTCGCCATTACATTTGCATTATGATTTAAACTTTAGCAGCTGCTAAGATTCGCTAAAAATTAAAAATAAAAAGCCTTTTCATCCTAATAAATTAGGACGAAAAGGCCGCTTTCCGTGGTACCACCTACATTGAACGTCATTGACATTCCACTTTACCTCATAACGCTTGAGACTGCGCCTAGTTTAGCTAGGACGTTTTACGAAGTAGGTTCTTTAGTCTTTCTTGTACAATGCCTTACAGCCGATGGGCATCGCTCTCTGATCAAGCAGTTTCTAGGTACTAGTCTTCGCCGCTGTTATTTTAATAATTGAATATCTTTTTGAATGATGTCTCATTCCTCAAAAAGTAATTGAATAAAGAATGCACTACTTTAGCAAGTCTGTCAAGCTGATTAGGAATGTTAATAAAAAGTTTCGAATAAATTAGTAGGTAATACTGAACAATCGAGGGTACGTTGAGAGGAAAACACAACTTTTTTAATTGTACCACCAGATTGCGACTAATAGTGGGAGCATCGCTATAACAATTACGAAAAAGCTCCATAATATTTGTTTTCCTGAAGACATATTTTTTGGTTTTATACTCATTTGTTCATATAGTTCGTTGATGGCACGTTGTTCTTTAGCATAAAGCATGGTTTGAAATTCATCGTAATCTTGAATATAGCTTGAGGGAGGGCGAGGGCTAAAACGTAAACTTCGAATATCATCAGTAATCTCTTTTTCACCCATAAAATAAGTAATAACTGGTGCTAACCCTGAATTTTGTGCAGCTTGTACTTCGATATCATGTGTTTTCATTTTATAATAGACATTTCCTTGCTCGTCTTCATATTGCTTTACAATATCACTTACTGCCATCGACAAACACCTCTTTCTCCAAAACAATACGACTTTTACGTTATGATAATATTTATTATAATGTATTAAAGAAGAAAAGTGTTGCTTAAACGAGCATAATCGCTTAGAGATTTTTTGTAAAAATTTAGAAAAAGCAAATCACCATGTAGTATAATGGAAATAAAATCATATTATAATGGTTCTTTTCTAAAAGTAATTGTTCATTACCGAAAGTTGGGTGTGACATTTTGTAAAAACGTATGTTATGTTGATGAGCCTATTAAAAATATGGAAAGAAGGGGTAGTATTGACGTTTTCAATGTTATTGGCGTTTTTAGGGGCAGCAATTATTTTAACATTAATGCCAGGACCAGATAATTTATTTGTTCTTGCGCAAAGCATTACACAGGATAAAAAGGCGGGTATAGCGACATCACTTGGTCTCTGTACAGGCTTGCTCGTTCATATAGGAGCGGCTGTTCTAGGAATCTCAGCTATTATTTATCAATCAACAGTTATTTTTTCTATTGTTAAGTTTGCAGGAGCAGCGTATTTATTGTATTTAGCTTGGCAATCGTTTCGCGCGAAAGGTGATCCATTCACGCTGGAACAGCAAAATGAACAAGCCTATATGACGTTATATCGAAAAGGTATTTTAATGAATATTTTAAATCCAAAAGTTTCTTTATTTTTCTTAGCACTATTGCCACAGTTTGTAAATCCTTCTAATGGTCATGTAGGTTTACAGATGTTAATTTTGGGTATTGTATTTTTAGTACAAGCGCTTATACTATTTTCATTATTTAGCATTTTTGCCGGTAAAGTTAGAAAAGTAATTATTGGTAAGCCTGCAATTGCTAAACGATTAAATATGATTCAAGGCATACTTTTCACTTTTATTGGGATACAAATAGCGCTGAGTAAACAGTAAAATGGGGGATTTTCATGGCAATTTTACATATAACGTTTAGCTTATCTACACAGGGTTCGATAAAACACGCGATACGACAGCATCATTTACAACGAGATGAATCAGTGCTTAGTGTCAATGAGATTTTCTCGATTGGTCCACTAAGCAGCGCAGAAGAACGAAAAAACTGGCTAGCAGCTCATATCTTTAGGGACAATGAAGAACGTGAATTGTACGAGGATCTTCAACAAGCATGGAAGAAAAAAATTGCAGGTTTACCGTGCGATGTTGATGTCTGGGTTTGGTACAGCCAAAGTACTCATGAAGAGATTGGGTTGCGACTTGTTATGAGCGAGTTGATCAATAAATGTAGTATGGTATATGGAATTGATGCTACAGAGGGCTTAAAGCGTGTACAGCCAAACATGAAGATTCGTCAATCAGGTGAACTTGCGTCAGACTTGCTAATGAAGCTCCGTTCTGAGGCTAAGCGGTTTTCTATTGATGAGTGTCAGGAACTTGCAAAGGAATGGGAAGAGCTAAAACAAAACCCTAGTACACTACGAATTTGGCAAGATGGAATTGTACATGTAGCGGAAGACGCATTGGATCCTATCATTATGGAAAGTGCGGAAAGAGCACATGCCGAACTAAATGAAGAATGGCTTATACCGATGCGTATCATCGGTGAAACAATTGGTGCAATTGATGACTATATAAGTGAAGAATTTGTGGAAAAACGCTTGATGACCCTTGCAAAGCAGGGACTTTTTGAGATCGATGGAAATACAACAGATATGTATTCGTATCAAGTAAAATATGTAGGAAAGTAATAATAAAATGCTTTGCAGTAACCACCTTTCGTATGAAGAAGGTGGTTTTTTGAGTTGAAGAAAATTGTCTTGTAGTGTACCTCATAAAATGAGAAAGTACTCATGTTTTGAGCTCTTAAATAGGGACTGAAAGAAAGCTTGGCAAACTGAAGGAAACACCAATAATTATGCTTGCTGCGAGAGATAGCATTATGAATCGAATATTGTATAGACCCCTTATTGCTAAAAAATAAATGATAATTTTGGTTTTTATTTAGAGAAAATTTACTTTGTGGATATAATAGGTGTAATGAAAATCACCAACAATATGAAATAAATTAAGTTTAAGGAGGAAGAGTATGTATAATGAACTTCTCAAAGTAGGACCGATAACCATATATGGGTATGGATTATTGATTGCACTGGGCATATTCCTTGCATACCAACTCATTGTTTATCGTGCTAAAAACCGTCAGTTTGAATTATCACAGAATTGAGCTTCAGGAAGCCCACTGCTTTAGCTGTGGGAGTAGTCAGATGTTTATTCTTTGACAGTGTGGGGATTGATAGGTGGTTTTACTGGGGCAAAGCTTTTGTATTGGATTACTCAATTCCCAAATATCATCAAGAATCCTAGCATTATTTGGAATATCGGTGAAGGATTTGTTGTTTACGGTGGAATTATTGGCGGGATTTTGGCCGGTTTCATTTATTGTAAACTACATAATATTAAATTTTTGCAACACCTTGATCTTTTTGTCCCCTCAATTGCACTAGCTCAGGGATTTGGAAGGATTGGCTGTCTACTTGCTGGCTGCTGCTATGGAGAAGAAACACATAGTCCGTTTGGAATTACTTTTCATAACTCAGAAATTGCACCGAATGATATTAAATTAATACCTACACAAATTATGGAGAGTGTGTTTAGTTTTACATTATGTATTCTTTTGCTTCTATTTAGCGAGAAAGACTAAAAAACCTGGATTAGTTTCTTGTGTGTATTTGCTTCTTTATAGTGCAGGTAGATTTGTAATTGAGTTTTACAGAGGTGATGTAATTAGGGGACAAGTAGGTATATTTTCAACTTCGCAATTTATTGCATTACTTATCGTCCTTGTGACTAGCCTAGTATTAGTTTTATCACAATACCATAAGAGTAAATATACAGGTAAAAATGCATAACCATTTGAATATTTAAAGATAAGCGAGTAACAAATACGCAGAACTGAAATTGTTACTCGCTTTTTTGCTTTAGCTCGTTTATTAATGAATGATAGGGCTGTCAATTATTTTTATCGTAAAAATCGAATACAAATTGTTGAAATTGCCGTGCTGAAGGTGGAAGATATCGATTTTCAATCCAAGCCATACCTATTATCCGTTCACAAACCATATCCTCTACACGAATTTTAGCTAATTTATTTGGATTCAAGTCTTCGTCAACAGGCAGTAACGACACGCCGAGGCCAGCACCTACAAAACCAGCTACGGTTGATACCTCATCACCTTCAAAAGTAATCTTCGGTTTGATACCTGCAGCATTTAATAATTTATCAGCTGTACGGCGCAATGCGTAACCCTTTTTCATCAGTACAAAATTCTCATGTTCAAGTTCCTTCATTTTAATGCTTGTCCGGTTAGCGAAGGGATGGTCAATCGGCACCATAATATAAAGCTCATCACGCCACAGCTCCTTCCAGCAAACAGGGGGCTCCGTGTCGATCGATGCAAGTAAACAAAGGTCTAACTCTCCCGCGAGTAATTGCTTCAATTGGGAATGTGAGTAATTTTGTGTAAAGTGAAAGCGTATATGCGGATGGTTCTGACGGAAAGCGCGAATCAGGTCAGGTACGATGCTAGTCCCAAGTGTATGTAAAAAGCCGAGTGATACATCTCCTAGCTCTGGATTATTGAGCTCCTGTAATTCTAGAACTGCTTTTTCATATTCCTTACGCATGCGTTGGACACGATACAAAAAAAGCTCGCCATATCGGTTGAGCATAATCGAACGTCCTTGTCGGTCGAACAAGGGTACTCCTAATTCCTCTTCAAGCTTTGAAATCGAACGACTTAATGCTGGTTGAGAAATTGCTAATGCTTCAGCTGCACGAGTCATATGCTCAAGCTTTGCTACTGCTACAAAATATTCTAATTGCTGCCACTCCATTTTTTCACCTCAATTCCCGTTATTTTGAGTTAACTGCATTATAACGGTAAAAGAGTAGGAAGTATAGGCACATCAAATGAAACTTTAATCAGTGGGGATTTTCCCGCTGATTATTAGTCTTCATCAATCGGATATTACGGGCAGTTCATCTCTTTACTTCGCTGAATTTTAGGTAGTACTCTTGTACCTGTCACTTCACTTTCCGTACAGATAAATTACTGACTGTTAATGCGGGATGAAAAATTTTTTTAAAAATGAAAGCACGTAAAATGAGGAATGAAAAATAAAAGTAGCAGAAAGTGTGATATAACAGCCATTAACCTCACATCATTAATGCACAAAAGACATTAATATGATAAAAACTATAAATTGTACATTATGAATAAAGGGTGTTAAGATAGACACATAAATTACACAATTACAAGTTTCCGTGAAGGGGATATTATAAAATGAATTTATCAAAGCCACAACCTCTAACAATTGAGGGAGGCAAAAAAGCCGTACTATTACTGCATGGATTCACAGGTAGCACAAAAGATGTGAAAAAGCTAGGTGAATTTTTATCAAAACGTGGTTATACAGTTCATGCACCGATTTATAGTGGGCATGGTGTAGAACCAGAAGCATTACTTGAAACAAGACCAGAAGACTGGTGGAACGATGTTGTGGAAGGTTATAACTTCCTAAAAAGTAATGGTCATGAAGAAATCGCGGTAGTAGGAATTTCACTTGGCGGCGTATTTTCGTTAAAAGTAGCAGAGACGTTTCCTGTGAAAGCATGTGTTGCCATGTGTGCACCAATAACACGCGATAACTCAAAAGGCTTATTTACACGTTTATATCATTACGCTCGTTTATATAAACATTTTGAAAATAAATCAAAAGATCAAATTATTTCAGAATTACATGAATTACGTATTACACCTAAGGATTCATTAGATGGTGTGACACGTTTAACAACAGAAACACGTGATGACTTATCTACAATCAAAGCACCTACATTAGTATTACAAGGTTCATTAGATGATGAGCTTTATCAAGAAAGTGCGCCATTCATTTTAAATACTGTGGAAACTGATGATAAAGAGATTATTTGGTATGAAAATTCTGGCCATATTATTACATTAGATAAAGAGCGCGATAAAGTGTATGAGGACGTATTTAAGTTTTTAGATCATGTAGAGTGGTCTGTCGCAAACTAAGGAGCTGTCAACAGACAGCTCTTTTAGTTTTGTCTACTTAAAGCTAAGAACTGTACAATTAACGATTATAAAAGAAAAAACTATTGTTTTTAAAATAAATGCCTGATACCATAGTGGAATTGTAGAAAGAAATCACTTCGATTTAAATTATCGCAATAGATTAATTTCGCCTGTACCTGGCGCTACGCTTTCGGTACAAAAGACATTTGTAACTGACGTTTCACTTTCGCTACCAAAACACTTGTAGCTGACTTTGCTTTCTCTACAGAAAATAATTGCAGAAAGAAGTTAAATACATCTAAGGAGTACATCAAAATGCAACAGAAAATACCTTTTTCAACATATGCAGTCATTGGTACAATGCTTTTCGGACTGTATTTTGGAGCAGGGAATCTTATTTTTCCAATACAGCTTGGACAATTAGCAGGGACCAACTTTTGGTTTGGCCTAATTGGATTTTTAGTAACAGCTATCGGTTTACCGTTTCTAGGTATTTTAGCTATTGGTTTATCAGGTAGTAACGGTTTGCGTGACTTAGCGAGCCGTGTTCACCCATTATTCGGTGTCATCTTTTCATTAGCCCTCTATTTAACGATCGGTCCTTTTTTTGCGATTCCACGTACAGCGACAGTTCCGTTTGTTGTTGGCTTTGAACCTTATATACAAGCCGAGCATACAACACTTTTACTTGCTTTATTTAGCTTCGTATTTTTTGCCATCGTTTTTTATTTCTCATTGAACCCAGCGAAAATTATGGATTATATCGGAAAATATTTAACACCAGCATTTTTGATTGTGTTATTTATTTTAATTATTATTAGTATTGTAAAACCGATGGGACATTTCCAGCAGCCAATCGGGGATTATATTGATTCAGCATTTATGACAGGCTTTAAAGAAGGCTATAACACAATGGATGCATTAGCCTCATTAGCATTTGGTATTGTCGTTATTAACGCAATTAAAAGCGCAGGAATATCAGATAGAAAGGAAATTGCTAAAGCCACGTGGAAATCTGGTATTTTTGCCATGGCATTAATGACGTTAATATATGGTTTAATAACGTATATGGGTGCATCGAGTATTGATGCTGTTGGTACATTTGATAACGGTGGCTTAATATTTGCTGCAGTGGCAGATCACTATTTTGGATCATACGGGGCTATTTTATTGGCAGTTATTATTGTCCTTGCTTGTTTAAAGACAAGTATTGGCTTAATCACATCTTGTAGTGAGTTTTTCCACGAAGTGTTCCCGAAAATAAGCTATAAATGGTTTGTTTTCTTATTGTGCGTTGTGTCATTTACAATTGCCAACTTCGGATTAACGAATATTATTAAGTTTGCCATTCCAGTGCTAATGTTCTTATATCCGTTAGCAATTGTCTTAATTGTCCTTGCATTATGTTCATCACTATTTAAAATTAAGCAAACGGTCTATGCGATTGTAATGATCTTTACAATTTTTATTAGTATCATTGATGGTTATAAAGCGTTAGTGGGTAACATTCCTGCAGCGAAACTAGGTTTTTTTGATGCGATTGCAAAAGCTTATTCGAACTTTTTACCTTTTTACGACATGGGCTTAGGATGGATATTACCAGCGTTAATTGGTGCTTTTATAGGATACTTATTCCCAGCAAGGAAAGCCTAAAAAATTAAAAAGGGGCTGGGACATAACTAAATGGTTCCTTCATAAAGCCGAATAATCTCTAAATTAACAAAACACGATAAATAGAAAAACCGAACTATTCCGAAACACTTCATGAGAGTTTCATTGGATAGTTCGGTATTTTTGTTGGCTGAAACACATTTGTCCCAGCCTCTTTTTGTTTTGAGATTTATTCACGTACTGACGTAAAGCTTGTAATAATGCAGTTTTCTCCAATTTAGCTCCATTTGTAAATATTGAGGCATTTTAAGCAATTATAGTTGATAACTTTAACACTGATAATGATTTTTTCGGTAACAATATAATTTAATTGGTTAAATTAACCATATAAGGATGTTATTATAATTGTAGTGAATTTTGAGGAGAGATATTATGAAGAAAAAATTATTGCAATCTTTCATGTTAGTCCTAGTGCTTCTTTTGATAGCCTGTAGCAAAGAAGAATCCAAGGATTCGATTGGGGAAGTTTCGGAAGGTATTTCAAAAGCGACAGTAATTAACAATGTACTTGAACAAACCATTACAAGCTATAAAATGAAGACAGAAGCAACTATCGGAGCTAAAACTATAGGATTTAAAAATGAACAATTAGAACAAACTCACACAATGGATATGGTAGTTCAGAAGGAGCCTCTTCTTATTTATTATAATTACGTTGATCCTGAAGATGTGACTGAGGCTTATATTGATATTGATAGCGAATTTTACAATGTTAATAATAACGAACGCTGGTACAAGATATCTGTATTAGATATGGATGAAAAGCAAGAACTAGTAAGAGATGGATATTTTTTAGGCGATATTAAGAGAATGCTGGAATTTGAAGACATATTTCAACTTCAGTACAGAGAAGATGAGTACATATTGATTGCCAAAGTGACCGATTCATCAGATAAAAAGAGTCTAGCATTTGTAACAGATTATGTTGAAAATACTATGAAAAGGGAATTGGAAACAAAGCACCTAAAGACAAAGATTAATGAAGTCAAATATACACTAATATTCAATAAAGACTTTTTATTGAAATCATCTAATATTATTGCGAATATAAATTTATATGAAGAAATTGGAAATTCGAATGTGATTTTAAATTCTGATACCGTTTATTCGGATGTAAATAATGTAAAAAAATTAGTTATTCCTGAAGAAATTAGTAGGAACGCCATTAAAAAGGAAGAACTTTAAAACACACAATTCTGGAACAATCGTACTAATTATGAAAGAAGGCTGTTCTATTTTTTAATAGCTAGAAACAAGTATCATTTTGTAATCATCTACAATTTATGAAATGTTAAATATGAAAGAATAATACTTTGTTATGTTGAATTTCTTCAGCATTTATGAAATACGTGTTTATTTACCTGAAGGAATTAGAAAATATAGAGCATTTCAAACGAGAACTTAAAATATAGTTGAATACTATAATTCGAAACGGATAAAGACCAAATACAAAATGAGTTCGATACAATATCGAACTCATTTAAACATACCAACTAATGAAATAAACTTGACTAACTTTTTGAGATCACAATTTTCTTTCAGATGTGCTAAAAACGAAATTAGTAAGCTGTCCAACCACCATCAACAGCAATTACTTGTCCGTTGACAAAGCTTGCTTCATCTGAACCAAGGAATATAGCAAGCTGAGCGATTTCTTCAGGTTGTCCAGCTCGTGGGTTAATGGACAAACCTAGTGATTGGCGAGCTGCACCTGTTTGACTCACATTTGTCATGGAAGAAGCAATGTTTGTGATCACTGCACCTGGAGCGATACCATTACAGCGAATATTTTTATCTGCATACATAAATGCTGTGTTTTTAGTGAGACCAACAACAGCATGCTTAGAAGCAGTGTAGGCAGCCCCAGCACGAGCGCCATATAGGCCGCCAGCAGATATGTTGTTAATAAAGACACCATGTCCTTGAGCAAGGAAAATCTCTGTCGCCATACGCATTGAACGCATAACAGCAGTTGTATTTACCGCAAATACTTTGTCCCATCGTTCATCAGACACTTCACCTACTGGCTCCATGCCATCCATAATACCAGCATTATTCACTAAAATATCTAATTTACCATAAGCATTTTTTGTTTCATCAAATAAGCGCTGTAAGTCTTCTGTTGATGCAACATTTGTTTGAATAGCGATCGCTGAGCCACCAGCTGCTTCGATACCTTCAACAACAGCTTGTGCACCTTCTAAATTTAAGTCAGAAACTACGACCTTTGCTCCTTCTTTTGCATAGCCTTCTGCAATTGCTTTACCCATACCAGACGCTGCACCTGTTACGATGGCTACTTTACCTTCTAATCTCATCACAAAAACCTCCTATAATTTATGTTTATTCACCAGAGTTTGTCCCAGTGATTTCGAGGATATAATATGTTAAATATTGAACATGTGTTCATTAAAATAATATAATAATTTTGTAAGCGATTTCAATGCGCAAAATACTAAGAACTGTTCAGTAATCAACACATTTAGAAAAATCTGTTTAGTAAGGGGGAAAAAATTTGAGCGCTAACGATTTAAGAGTTGTCAAAACGAAGCAAGCATTACATAATGCTTTACTAACTTTATTAAGCGAGAAACCTTTAGAAAACATTACAATCGCAGAAATTTGTCGGGTGGCAAAGGTGAATAGAGGTACCTTCTACTTGCACTATGAGCAAAAGGAAGGGCTATTTGAGGAATACTTTCAGGAAATTATGGAGGATTTAAATAATTCCTATGAGGAACCGTACCGTGCAGTAACAACATTGGATAAAAACCAAATAGATCCAAATACTATTCGTATTTTTCATCATATTGAGCGCTTTAAAATGTTCTATCGTATTGTTTTTTCTAAAAATGTGCCACTGACATACTATTACATGTTATTTGATGGAATTTTCGCTCTGCTAAAAAGAGATATCACACTTCATAATAAAGTACATGATGAGATATCCATTGAGTATTATAGTGCTTATCAAGCAAACGCAATCATTGGCCTAATCATTCAATGGTATCGTCAAGATTTTGTGGATAGCGTAAGTACCTTGAATAAACAACTTGCGGCTATTTTGCGAATTGGTAAATAGTATTAAAGGACTCCTCGGCAAAGCGAGGGGGTGATTTCCGTTCCGACTGGACGCTGTGTTGCTGACGCTTCGCTGCAGGGTCTCATCTGTGACGCTAATCCCAAAGGCGTCGAATGATATAACCGAAAGTTAGTAATAGCGTCAGGACAAATGTTTACTATGCAACAATATAAGAGGAGGAGGTGGCTCGACTCTCACCCACGGGAAAGCGATAGCCTAGAACGGAAATCACCTTTATTTAAAGTGCCGCATCTTAGCGAAGGTATCTTCACTGTTTTATGATTTTACTACAAAAGCGATGTACCAACTCATCATTAGTACATCGCTTTTTTTGACAATATTATTGAGCCGTGGCAGGGGAAATTTGCTCGCTTTCACTCTTTACTTTTGATTTTTTTAAAGCAACGACCGTCGCAGAAATGCCCAGTGTTACAGCTATGATAATTCCTAACGAGCTACAATCACTCATTAAATTATCAGTACTTCCACCAAAAATAATGATGAAATAGCCGTCAGCTCCATAAGTAGCTGGGAGAAGTGACGCTAGTTTATTGTAAAAATCAGATAGCATCGCTTGTGGAACAAGAGCACCTGAAGTAACAAGCTGCATAGAAAGAGCACAAATATTAAAAATCATACCCAAGTTACCAAAAATGATGATAAAGGCTTGTGCTAGGCAGAGGAAAGCCCAGAACATTAATGCTTGAAAAAGGTATACTGTTAAAAAATTTACTTGACTTGAAATATTAAATAGATGCATTAAGCCAATCGTTAATAGCGGAAGGGCAAAGGCGACACCAATATTAATAAGCTGTCTTGCTAGGAACAATCGCCACTTCGAAATTGTATCTTGCACAAGTTGTGCAGCCTGCTGATGCTGCATAATCATTACCATTGCACCAACGAATGACGAAATAATAACCATCAATGGCACAAAATTCGCAGCAAACTCTTCAACATTATTTGTTTTAATAATAGTAGAATCTATCGCATGATCCTTTACACTCATAATTGTTGTAGCAACGGCTTCGTTAATTTGTTGTGCTGTATTTGGCTCCATTGGAAGCTGTGAGAACTTTTGAGAAAATGCCTCAATGGTTTTGCCTTGCTGTAAAGGATAAATATTATGGTTAATTTCCTCTGTTGCTTGTTTTGCTACTCCATCCATCATATTTTTTGCGATGCTTGCATTTGCTTGATTGATAGAGTAAATAATTTCAGCCTCTTTACCTGCTTGTAATTGACTCGTAAAGTTGCTTGGAATATGAATAATCATATGGATATTACGTTGATTTAATTCTTGCTCAGCTCTGTCTAGAGAGGAGTAATTTTCTATTGTAAAAGGTAGTTTTCCTTTTAGTTCATTTGCTACTTGTTGCCCCATCTCAGTATCTTCGCTAATTAGTCCGATCTTTAAATTTTCTGTTCTGTCATTTACACCATCATAGGCAGTCATCCATACGGAAAAGAAAATCACCTGGAATGCAATTGTAATGACAATGCCAATATAAGTTTCTCGAATTTTAAATAAAGCTTGTAACCCTTTCATAAAAGACCTCCTATAAAGTAAGTACTTACTTGCATTGTAAGGAAAAATTTTTTCTAGGGAGTCAATCCCCTAGAAAAAATTGAAATGCTCGTTTTTAACAATTCTTCAGTAGGCATATTAGAAACAATTGTTCCTAAGCGTGCCCGTGACATGAAATGACCAAAATTAATAGCGATAAGAGATAACGCTGCTGCTTCAAAATCAATCTCTCTAATTTTTCCTCTTTCATACATTTCCTGAAAATAATGAATTAGCTCATTTTTAATATGAAGAGGGATATTAGCAATCTCTTCATTAATTTCCGGAAACTGCATCGCTTCCTTAAAACCAATCATTACAAAGTCTTTAATAGACATTAAAAAGTTGAAATGCTTTACAGAGAAATTTAGTAAATCCGTTTCCAATTCCCATGTAACATTTTTATTAATCTCTTGCTGTAGAAGAGGGAAATAGGAAAATTGCTCAATAATGGCTTTCAAAATGCCGCGCTTGTTGCCAAAATGGCGAAAAATTGTTACTTCATTGACCCCAGCTAATTCAGCAATTGCTTTAGTTGTTGCAGCAGTATAGCCCTTCTCACTAACGAGTTGTAAAGCTGCATCTATGATTCGTTCTGCGGTACCTTTTGTAGACAATAGAATTCTTCCTTTCGTGCAAGTAATTACTTACATGCTAGCATAGAGAAATTCCATGTGCAATAAAAATATTAACAGACAATGGAAATCAGTAATGTTTGGATGATAAGAGGAAATGCTCGAATAACCAAGAGAAGAATAAGAACCTCTCGAGTAGCCAGGGAAATCTCAGATGAAACCAAAAATCACTCAAGGTGAATCAAAACAACAACATGGTGCTACACTGCTAGTATGAAAAGTTTTAATAACTTTTTATGGAAAAAATAACATTGACAACTATATCGTTGGCTGATATATTTTTAGTATATCGTATGGCGATATATTGTTAGACGATATAAAAAGGGGGATTTGTATGACTCAAGAACATCCGCCATTAACAGAAGGCGTTTATTATATTTTATTAGCTTTATTTGACACAAGACATGGTTACGGCATCATGCAACTAGTAGAGGAAATGAGTGATGGTCGTGTTCGGCTTGGAGCGGGGACGATTTATGGAGCTATCAAAACTTTACTCGAGCGAGGATGGATTGAGGCGCTAGATGGTGATGGACGAAAAAAGGAATACATCATTACAGAGAGTGGAAAAAGAGTGGTTGAATACGAAATTTTGAGATTAAGGGAACTTTTTGACAATGGCGTCCGTATAACGAAGGAGGATGGAACAAATGGATAAATATCGATTGGCCGTTAACCCGTATGAGATTGAGAAATGGGTTAACGATATGGCAAGCCAAGGTTGGCATTTAAAAAAGTTCGCTTGGATACGTTTTACGTTCGAACGTGGAGAACCAGGTAGTTATATTTATCGGCATGATGAAATGGAGCGAAATGGTGCCTCATATGAAGACGAATACTTAGATTTTCTGAGGTCCTCAGGAATTGAACGGGTAGATCGTTCTGGCAATCTCGTCTTCTTTAGGAAACCAGCAAATGATGGACCTTTTGAACTTTACTCTGATAAGAAAAATAAAATGAATAAGCTGTCCCAAAGAATTTCGCTGCTACTATCGCTTATCCTTCTTAATTTGGCTATAGGACTAATTGGTCTGAGTGGGATTTTTTCAGCACAGGCAATAGACTGGATTAAATTATCAATGAATATCACTAATATTCTTGTAGTCGTGTTATTTTCTATACCATTATTAAAACTTGTGCGTGTGCGCAATAAATTGAAGAAGGATTTGGATCTGTTCACAGATTAGTATGGGAGACTGTATGGCTGAAAAATGGTTGCATTTAATGCCAAAAAGAAAGCTACAGTATGGGATTTCATATTTGCTTCAAAATTATTTTCCGGGAAATCAGAAAAATCAATCAATAGTTATAAGACTATTATTTATGCGTATATTTAACCAGGAGTTCGCATCAGTTTTGTATGATTAATAGAATGGAGGTGGGACTTTATGAAAAAAAGAGTGTATCGTTTTTTTCTTGATTATGAAAAGGAAGAAGCATGGGTTAATGATATGGCAGAACAAGGTTGGCATCTAAAGCGTACAATGGTGGGATACTTTATTTTTGAAAAAGGGGAACCTGGTCAATACATATATCGCAATGAACTAGTTAAAGGTAAAAAGCAGGACTACTTTGATTTTTTAGAGACGATGAATATTGAGTTTGTTTCAAAATTTGGCGTATGGGCTTATTACCGCAAAAAGAAATCAGAAGGTCCATTTGAATTATTTTCAGATAGTTCTTCGAAAATAAAATATTTAACATTAATAAGCCGCCTTTTTATTGCCGCAACATTTCTTAATTTATTAATTGGATTTATCAATCTTTATATTTTACTTGGTGAATCAACAGAAAGAATCTTATACACGGGAGTACCATTCTTAAATTTTGTAGTCGTAATAATAATGTGTACACAAATTTTGAAAGTTGAAAGACGTAAAAAAGGACTACAACGAGAATTACATATATTTGAATCGTAGGAGGAAAAAAGATGACATTACAATTAGAGCATGTCACGAAGAAATACAAAGACTTCACAGCGGTCGACAACTTAAATTTCACCATTGAAAAAGGGGAGATTTTTGGGCTGATTGGACAAAACGGAGCCGGTAAAACAACGACATTCCGAATGATTTTAGATTTACAGGAGACAACAGCTGGTACAATTACTTGGGATGGCAAGCCGGTTAATGCTATCAACCGAGATGTACTTGGTTATTTACCAGAAGAACGAGGCATTTTTCCGACGATGAAGGTAGAGGATCAGCTTTACTTTTTCGGTGAGCTACGTGGCATGAAGAAGTCTGTGTTAAAAAAGGAGATTGATTATTGGATTAGTCGATTTGAGCTAGAAGAAAGACGGAAAGATAAGGCTGAAACTTTGTCAAAAGGGAATCAGCAAAAAGTACAATTGATTGCTAGCTTTATTCATAAGCCGCAGTTCTTAATACTAGACGAACCATTCAGTGGACTTGATCCTGTGAATAAAGATTTACTGAAGGATGCTATATTGCTTTTAAAAGAACAAGGCACTACGATTTTGTTCTCCAGTCACCAAATGGATAATGTAGAGGAACTATGCGATCATCTTTGTCTATTAAAACGTGGAGTCTCTTTATTTTCAGGTAGTCTACTAGATTTAAAGAAACAATACGGGAAAACAAGATTGGCAGTACGTACAGAGTGGTCTACAACTCAATTGATGGAACTTGAAGGTGTCAAAGATATTCGAGTAGAGAAAGAGCAAACGGTACTCACTCTAGAGGATGAGAGCTATGCGCAAAGCATTTTCGAAAAGCTTTCAAATGGTAAATATATTGAAAAGTTTAGTTTAGATTACTTATCGTTAGATGAGATCTTTAAAGATAAGGTAGGTGGCAACGTTGTCGAAGTTTAATTTATTAATGAAACAGCTATACAAATCAAAAATAAAATCAAAATCCTTTGTTGTAATGACATGCATTTATATACTTGGGATGTCTGTTGCGGTTTTCTGGTCGGATATTAAAGAGCTTTTTACGGGTGATGATCATACCCAACAAATTGCGATTATCAACGAAACAACAGCAGATTTAAGCGGCCTCTTTGTATCAAATGGCGATATGGAATTTATACAAAATGAGTCAAATATATCGGCGCTTGAGAAAAAGGTTAAGGATGAAAAGTTAGATGCAATCGTTAAAATAACAGATCAAAATGATCAGCTTCACGCTGAAATTTCCACTTTCACTCCATTGAAATTAAATGATCAAGGTGCGATAAATTCGATACTGCAACTTGCTGGCCAAAATTATGCTGTACAACAGTTATCACTAACACCAGAACAAGCAACTCAAATTATGGGTGCAAAAACGATAATCTCTAATAAAAACTTAAATAAAGAGTCTAATGGTGGTAAAAGCGAAGAAGAAAAACAATCAGGGCTAGTTGTATCTTATGCAGTTGGAATTTTAATCTATTTCTTTATTTCTACATTCCTATCTATGATTACAACGGAAATTGCTACTGAAAAAGGTTCACGTGCAATGGAAATGCTACTTGTTAGTGTAAAGCCAGCTACCCATTTTAAAGCAAAAATTGCTGGTGTGCTTTTACTCGCATTAACACAGATGGGTATTATTACAGTTGTCTTCCTAATCTATGCGAAATTTGCGAAGAACGGTTTTGTTTGGGATATGGCAGCTAGCATTGTTAAAGAATTATCGATAGGTTATGTGATATACGCCATTCTATTCTTACTATTAACAATTATTCTTTACTTAATTGTAGGAGCATTATTCGGTTCTTTAGTGTCTAAAGTGGAAGAATCAGGCCAAGTATTAATGCCAGCCATGATGATTACTATCATTGGTTTCTATGTTATGATAACGGGAATGGGTAATCCAGATACACTTATCATTAAGGTATTCTCTTATATTCCATTTACGTCTGGAATGCTCATGCCGATGCGTATTGGGGGTACTGATATAGGCTTAATTGTACCACTTTTATCGTTAGGTATTTTAATCGCAACAATTATTGTGGCTTACTTATTCAGCATTTCATTCTATAAACGCAGCGTGCTGACTTATAGTTCAGGTGGCGTTATTAAGAAAATTAAAACTGTGCTAAAAGTGACAACGTGATGATTAAAGCAGCTACACTCTTTAAGATTAAGTACAAGTAATTGTATTTTGAATTTAATTAACATTTAAAAAGCACATTACTATGAAAAAATTAGTAATGTGTTTTTTTATTTTGAATGATTTATTAAGGGGTTATACATTTTATAATGACAGATTTTCCGAACGGGAAAGCCCCATCCGTAAGGTGTGGGATGAGAGTGAGAGCGGATACGGAGTGCCACTAATAACTGGAAGGTTTAGCGAGATAAACAAAGTTAATTTCAGCGTGTTAAAAGTCCAACTATACAACAGTCGAAAGGTTAAGGAAAACATAAAAAGACCTCTAAATATAGAGGTTAGGGCGCTACTAATTCAACCTTAATTCTGTCTGGGTCTTCAAAATAAACTGCATAGTGTTCTTCCCCTCCTGCAAAGGGATGCTTATCAGTATAAAGAATTTTAATACCTTTTTCTTTTAACTTTTTTGTCATATCGTCAATTTGTTGACGTGAACTTGTATGGAACGCCAAATGATTTAGACCTACTCGACATCTATGGTAAGGTATGTCCATAAATCGTTCATCTGTTTGAACGAAAACGATGTATGTTTCTCCAATCTTCCAACTTTGTCCACGATCCCATTCCTGAAATGGCTCATATCCCAATTCTTCTAATAACCACCCCCAAAAGGTAATTGACTTCTTTAAATCTGAAACATATATTTCAATGTGGTGTATTAGTCCCTGTGACAACGGATTACCTCCTTTTTACATGTTATTTTATCAGATAATTCCAGACTTTTAATTATTTATCCAGAAAACAACAATCTTCGAGAAATCAGCATTAATAATAAAAACAGAAGCAGCCTGTTTTTTTGATGGTTCTGCACTTTTAAATGTTTTATCTATTTTATTAACTAACGACTAAGCATATTGGAAATATGTTGACTTTTAATAAAACGAAAGTAGCTACTTTTTTGCTCATCTGACGACCTAGCCGGAACGGAAATCAACCCAACATTATAGGGGAAAGCCTCTGCTAATTTTAGAAAACAATGTAAAGTATTTCATTGATTCAGTCGAATTTCCTACTGAAACAAGCTATAATTTATGTAAGAGGGTGAAGATATGTTATCACAAGCAAAGATTGAAGCATTATTAAAAAAATCACCAATTCAACGCCTTGCAACACAAGAGGAGAGAGAACAGTTCTTTGTGAAGCTTGAGCAGCAGCTACCTATGAGAAATGAATTGGCTGGAATTTTAAATAATCGTAAGCGATTAAAGCTTTTTGTCAATATTTCTAATACATCTCATTATAGCTTTCAACTAGAGCATCATGAGGCTTCATATATATTAAGTGACTCTTATTTTGTAAGACTTGATTAAAATGAAACTTTTTCAGCTTGGAATCGTATGTTAATAAAAGAGATAAATCGCAGGGGGTAAAACTTTTATGTCTGAATTCGACAACGACCTATTAAAATCAAAAGATCCATTTGCATCAGAAAATCCATTATTACAACCTAATCCATTATTACAGGTGGAGCAAGAGCCAAAAAAACCAGTACTTGTTTCTGAGCAAGAGCTATCACAAATTGCTCAAAATCAACTTGCTTTAAAGCAAGATCCTGAGGTTCATGCATTAGCACAAAAAATTGATGTCAAAGACCAAATTGCTATGCTAGAGCTTGGAAAAGAAACTGCGAATGGTATTTCTACTTTTTCAGATAAAATGCTAGCAACGATGAAAACAAGTAAACTTGAGGAATCAAGTGTATTATTAAATAATTTAAATAGAATTATGGATAAATTTGATCCTCAAGATTTTGCGGAGGATAAAAAAGGTGGCTTCCTTACTAAGCTGTTTAGTAAAGGAAAGGAACAATTAGAAAAGTTTCTATCCAAATATGACAGCATGAACAAGGAAGTGGATGTCATTTTCCGTGAGGTTCAAAAATACGAAGGTGAAATGAAACGTAATACAATTGATCTTGAAAATTTATATGATCAAAACTTAAATTACTTCCAAACTTTAAGTAAATTTATTGCGGCAATTGAAGTGAAAACAGATGAAGTACGTTCATCATTACCAGCACTTGAACAAAAAGCACAAACTGGTGATCAATTAGCGGCAATGGACTATGAAACGATGGTACGTGCCGTTGATTTACTAGAACAACGTCGTTATGATTTAGAAATGGCGCAACAAGTTTCATTCCAATCTGCTCCACAAATTCGATTAATGCAGCAAGGGAATAACCATTTAATCGCTAAAATTAACTCTGCGTTTGTGACGACAATTCCTATATTCAAGCAAGGGCTTATTCATGCGGTGACGTTAAAACGCCAAAAGCTTATTTCAGACTCAATGACTGAATTAGACCGTCGTACGAATGAAATGCTTGTACGAAATGCAGAAAATATTAGTAAAAATAGTGTTAATATCGCGCGTGCAGCTGGTAGCCCAAGTATTAAGATCGAAACCATTGAAACGACATGGCAAACAATTATGTCTGGTATTCAAGAAACGAAGCAAATTCAAGCAGAAACAGCTAAAAATCGTGAGGAAGGCCGTAAACGTATTGAACGTCTGCAGCTTGAATATGAGAAACTGAAAAAAATGTAATCGAAAAGCTTCTTGCATCTCTCTTCGCAAGAAGCTTTTTTACATTGACAAAATAGAAATTAATACGATAATTAGACCAATGAAAAATTTTTTCAAAGGAAGCGGAAAAATGTTAAACAAAGCTATGCCATTACACGAACTCATTAGTGATGGAGTGAAGAAAAATCTATGAACAAAATAAATCCAACTACATTATCGTGTGCAACGTTAAAAGATGGAACACTTTCTATTGATATAACAGAAACACTGATGCTGTTATCGCAAAGTCGCTATCAAGAATTGACACATATAGCTGAGCTATATAATGCTTTACATAAAGATTTAGATGAAAAGCATCATATTCAGGAGCTGGAGCAAAAAAATTTAAAGAGACAAAATATACAGCTTATGGATGATATGCAAAAAATGAAGCAGCAAAATGCAGTCTTGCAAAAAAAGCTAATGGAATACAATTGTATCGTAGGAGAGCTGAAGGAGATCCGTAGACAAAATACAGAGCTATTAATTGAATTAAGTAAACATACTACTTTATCTAAGGAAAACCTGTCAGGTCCGTTAAAATCTATGATACGTGATATGCGGGAGCAGGGTGTTGGTATTAAAGAAATTCAGATTCGCATTAAACGTCAAATTAACCCTGATATTAGTTATAGTATGGTGCGTAAATATATTTCTGAGCTTGAATCTGAACATAAAGAGTAATGTCGATTTGTTAAAATTCGTCATTTACAGTTTCCAATCTAAGACCTATAATTAGTCTATTCTTCAAATGGAAATATAACGCAAAAACATATAGATTCAAAATAGAGTAGGAGAGTTAGAGGCAATGTCAAATGAGAAAAAAGGCGTTTTGGCGGCATTTTTAGCCTATGCTTTTTGGGGTGCATTTCCGCTTTATTGGAAATTGCTTGAGCATGTCCCGAGTATGGAAATTTTATTATCGCGTGTCATTTGGTCTTTTGTCTTTACAGTACTAGCAGTAATAGTATTTAGAATGCGCAAAGATCTTATCGCAGACTTAAAATATTTGTGGTCACACCAAAAGCATTTTTGGCAGCTTGCGGGAGCTTCATTTGTTATTTCAATGAACTGGTATTTATATATTTGGGCAGTTACCCATAATCATTTAATTGAAACGAGCTTAGGCTATTATATTAATCCCTTACTGTCAGTTATTTTTGGGGTTATTTTCTTTAAAGAAGCACTTAGTCGTGCGCAATGGGCAGCTACAGGAATTGCCTTTATCGCTGTAATTATTTTAACGATTAATTATGGGTCAATCCCATGGGTAGCACTTCTTATTGCTTTATCCTTCGCCATTTACGGTGTTCTAAAAAAGAAAATTACGCTTGATGCGACAAGAGGTCTAGCCATTGAAACGTTATTTATTCTACCGTTTGCTTTAGGCTACTATATTTACCTTTTTACAACGAATCAAGCATCATTTTTACATGTTGATGTGAAAACAGACATCCTCATGATTGTGAGTGGTATAGTGACAGCAGTGCCATTAATTTTATTTGCGAAAGGTGCTCAAAATATTCCACTCTATTTATTAGGCTTTATTCAATACGTATCACCAACGATTGTGTTAGTTTTAGGGATCGTACTTTATAAAGAACCGTTTAGTCAAATAGAGCTATTAGCATTTAGTATTATTTGGGCAGCCTTACTACTGTTTTCAGGTTCGAAAATCATTGAAGTGAGAAGAGCTCATCATAAATCAGCCTAAAAAAGGACTTGTAGATATTTTCTACAGGTCCTTTTTGCATATTCCATAAAAATTAAGCTATTCTATCTTTAACTCAGATAAAAAATGTCACGAATGAATTTCGTTTACAATGAAAGAGGAGAAACTACTTTATGGATTTTCACTATACAGTCACATCAAATAAAACGATTGAAGAAACAATTTCAGCTATAGCATTAAATTTAAAAGAACATAAATTTGGCGTTTTATGGGAGCTCAACTTGACTGAAACGCTGCATAAAAAAGGCGTAGATAGTTTTAAAATGCCTTATAGAATTCTCGAGGTTTGTAATCCGGTAGAGGCTGCGAAGGTACTTGGTCATAATGCATTAGTTGGATACTTTCTGCCGTGTAAGATAACGGTTTATGAAGATGCAGAGAAAAAGAAAATCGGCCTTCCAAAACCAACTGCGATGATAGGTTTGTTAAATGACCCAGAATTAAAATTAGTTGCTGAAAAAATTGAAAAGATTTTAATTGATGTATTAGAGAAAAGCAAATGATGAATAGTAATAAGGAACTTTACTTTTCTGCCAGCATATAGTAATATGATGTCAATCAATTAGATAACAATGATTATAAATTATATAAATGAGAGGTGCTTTTGATGAGTGCGGTAGGTTCTAAATAGGAACAACTTAATGAAGTAAATTTAATGACGACAGGGGATTTGTGTCATAAAGTGACCCCTTATTTAGTCGTGGATTTATTTCGATACCTATGAAGATACCTACAATACTTTATAAAGCGTGTAATGGTCTGAAAATGCTTCATTTTGATTGAAGTCTTTTTCACGATGCTTTTTACACATGCCTTGTAATGTAAAAGCTGTGGGATCCCCGCAGCTTTTTTGTTTTTTAATTGAATATAAAGGTTTTCAAACTATTTGTTGAGGTGTCCCTACAAAGGGAAGGACAGTTGTCGTAACCTTGGTGAGACTTCACCTAGTGCTTCACTCCAACATTAGATGTAGAACCAATTTAAAATCATTGCTATCTAATGAGTAGGTATCTTCATGAATGATTATGGAAAAATCATAGTGAGGAGAATTTAAAATGAATCATTCTACTTTTGAGAAGTTACAATACAATGAATTGAAGGATATCGTTAAATCATACTGTGTTAGTGGATTAGGTAAACAGTTATTAGATAAATTAACGCCGAGCCCAAATTTGACAGTTGTTAAAAATCGTTTGAATGAAACGACTGAGGCACGAGCGATTTTAGATGCGGAAGGTCATGTCCCGTTTTTAGGGGTATCCAATATTGACAACACGATTAAAAAACTTGAAAAAGGGATAATTTTAGACCCTAGTGAATTGGTTAGCATCTCTGACTTTTTAAGAGGCTGTAGAAAAATTAAAAAGTTTATGCTGGAGAAGGAATTTTTTGCACCAGTACTTGCATCCTATGCAAATTCGATGTCTGAATTTAAAAGTGTAGAAGAGGAGATTAACTTTGCTATTAAAGCAAATCGTGTTGATTCAGCTGCTAGTAGGGAGTTAAAGCGGATTCGCAATCATATCGAAACAACTGAGGGAAAAATTAAAGAGCGCTTAACTAAATTTTTAAATAATAGTGCCAATAAAACATATATCCAGGAATTTTTTATTAGTAAGAAGGATGATCGATACACGATTCCTATTAAGGCTTCTTATAAAAATCATGTGCAAGGGACAATAGTAGAGGTTTCGTCTAAAGGTGCAACGGTCTTTATGGAACCAAGTACAGTAGGTAAATTAAATGTGGAATTGGCCACTTTGAAAGCAGAAGAAGCGGTGGAGGAATATCAGATTTTGGCGACATTATCTGGGCTACTGATGGAAAATATCCGTGAAATCAACATCAACAAGGAATTGATTAGCCAATATGATATGGTGTTTGCCAAAGCTAAGTTTAGCAAGCACATTGGAGGAGTTGAACCAAGCTTAAATGATTATGGCTATATTAAGCTCGTTAATTGTAAGCATCCACTGTTAACAGGGAAGGCGGTGCCACTTCATTTTGAAATTGGTAAAGACTATCGCAGCTTAATCATTACAGGACCGAATGCTGGTGGTAAAACCGTTGTCCTAAAAACCATTGGCTTGTTAACATTGGCTACTATGTCAGGCTTCCATATTGTTGCAGATAAAGGTACAGAAATAGCTGTATTCGATCATATTTTTGTAGACATTGGTGATAATCAAAGTATTGAAAATGCACTTAGTACGTTCTCATCCCATATGAAAAATCTCTCGGATATTATGAGGGCATCCAATAATAATACGCTTTTGCTATTTGATGAAATAGGAAGTGGTACGGAACCGAATGAAGGAGCAGCACTGGCGATTTCCATTTTAGAGGAGTTCTATCATATGGGCTGTATGACAGTGGCAACTACTCACTATGGAGAAATTAAGCGTTTCTCTGAAATGCATAGTGATTTTATGAATGCGGCTATGCGTTTCAATAGTGAAACTTTAGAACCTTTGTATAAATTAGTTATCGGAACATCTGGAGAAAGTAATGCGCTATGGATTTCTAAGAAAATGAATATACGTGAAACAGTATTGCAAAGAGCGAAGGGCTATATTGACAATAAGGATTATCATCTAGAACAAGTAAATGACAGTAAAATCAGGAAGCCTAAGATTGAGCAAGAGAGAACCAAAGCAAAGTATGACTTTAAAAAGGGAGATCGTGTGAAGCTGTTAGATCATGATGACGTTGGAATTGTTTATCAAGAAATGGATAATTTCTATAATGTTGTCGTTTTCTACGAGGGAGAATTTATAAATGTAAATGTCAAGCGTTTGGCATTAGAGCTTCCGGCAACAGAATTATACCCAGAAGGATATGATGTAGAGACATTGTTTGTGGATTATAAAGAACGAAAGCTTCAGCATGACATAGAGCGCGGTTCGAAAAAAGCCCTTCGAAAGATTCAGAAGGAAATAAAGAGAGATAAATCGAGCTAATAATATGAAGGGATTACACATAAATTATAAAATGTGCAATCCCTTTTATTTATTGAACCGAGTTAATTTGTGCTTTTATTGAATAATAAGTTTCTTCAATTTTTTGTTTATAGGGTAGATCAATTAAATACTGAGAATCCATATAGGCCATTTTGGCGATTTCGTAGGCAGTTGTTAATTCACCGAAGTGTGCATAGCAAAGAGCTTTATAAGAAAAACACTCATTAAAGCCTAATATGTCAAATGGATGTAAGATGAATGGGGGAATGTTTGTTAAATGTTCAAATGCTTCTTTAGCCTCTTCATATCGGGCTAGCAAATATAAGGATTTTCCTTTTTCCGCATAGTAAAGATTTTTATCAAATTTAATCAATCCCATATCCATAAGTGGACGAAACCGCTCTATTTCCGCTAGTGCCTTTTCATAATCATGAGTGAAATTGTTATAATAATGCGCTCGTAATGTGAAAATAAAGGCATCTACTTCCACTTGTTCCGCAAAAACTCGATACTGCTCAAGTTTTTTTATCAAATGTTCTGCTTGCTCAAAATCGTTGTCAACCATAGCACAAAACGCTGCAATACGATACATATCATCTATATAAGAGTAAAATTGATTTTTATGTGCATTGGCAATTGTCTCTTTAACGAGTTGTTTACCGGCTTCATATTCTCCGACTGCTAATTGAAAAACACTAATATAATAAGCCATTTTTCCGGCATCTCGTGAATCTAATTGATAATTTTCTTGCTCAGCTTCTTCTTTAGCTTGTAAGATACAGGAATACGCCATTTTATAGTTTCGACCTTCTGTGAATATGGCCGACTGTAATATATAGGTTTCAAACCAATGGCTCAGTAAATTAATTTCTTTAAACATGAAGCGTGCTTGTTGGAGTGGTGACTCCCATGTTGTTAATCCCATTTGATATTGTGCTGTTGCGTAAATATACAGTAAACGACCAGCTTCATAGCTAAGCGGAAGATCTTCTACATAAGGGTTAATTATCTCTATGATTTGCTGCAGATTTTCTGTATTACCTAGTTTTATTTCAGCATATATAGTCTCCACCTGCTCTAAAAGATGACGTATCGTAGAAGGTGCTATTTCTTCAAGTAATTCACTTGCTTTTACCTTTAAACGCTCCGCAATATATTCAAGACTTTCCATCGAAGGTTTGGCCTTATCATTTTCAATTTGACTTAACATACCTTTTGTTAGACGTTCACCAGCAAATTCCTCTAATGTTAATTTTCGTTCTTTCCTTAATTTGCGAATTCGTGTGCCTAAAGAGTCCACTGCCTCGCCTCCTTTTTAAATCATGTCCTTTGTTTAATTATATTAAACTTTTTGTTGCGTGAAAAGTGGGAGGTGTGTTATATTTTGTTTAATTAAATTAAACTTTTTAATATAATTAAAAATACGGAGGGATTTTAGATGAGTGAAGAGCAAAAATATAAAAAGGCGACGTATCATTTATGGACATTCACAACCAGTAAAATGATCTCGTTGTTAGGGTCACATGTATTGTCATTTGGGATAGGGTTATATATTTTGGCACTGACAGGGTCAGCGATGAGTTTTGCGACAACTATGATATGTTCCATTTTGCCTCGTGCATTAGTCGCGCCTCTGGCAGGGTATGTAGCTGATAATTATTCAAAGAAACGCACGATTTTATTAGCACAAGCAGGAACGATCTTGACCGTTACTGGGCTACTACTTTATACAGAAATGGTCGGTCTGTCGGTTTATGCTATTTATATAGCAACTGTTTTTAATACAATATGCTCAGCCTTTTCAGGTGTAACATTTTCTTCCTCAATCGCAACACTAGTAAATCCAGAACGCCTACAGAAAGCAATGTCATTCAATCAAATGTCAGTGTCATTAGCAGCAATTGGTGGGCCAGTAATCGGGGGAATGATGTATGGATTTTTCTCCATGAAAGCATTTTTGCTTGTACATATGGTGGCCTATGTGATTGCATTTTGCTTAGAAGCAACAATGAATTTTACTCTCTATAGTACAAGAGATCAGGCTATAGAAAAGGAAAAAATGTGGGCTGGGCTTGTTAGTGGCTTTCGCTATATTAAGCTACAAAAAGTTGTTAAAACAGTAATGTGGCTTTCATTATGGATTAATTTGTTTTTCTCTGCCATTGTTGTTGGGGGGACCTATATTATTATTGAATTACTAAAAGTAAAATCAACTCATTTTGGTTTTATTGAAGCTTCAGGTGCAGGAGGTATGCTTGTTGCTTCCCTCATTTTCGCTACACGGAAAGAGGTTAAGGCGCCACTACGTTTTTCTAAAATCAGCTTATTGCTGTTGGCTAGCAGCTTAGGGCTGGCGGTTGTTCCATTAGTAACGAATTTATCCTATTTAGCTATTGTTATCTTTTATATTGTAATCTACTTTATTTTCGCTGTTTTTGAGATGGGGATTAACATGCCAATTGGGGTTTATATGCAAAGGCTGATTTCAGAAGAATATCGTGGACGCGTATTGGGATTAATGGAAACAATGGCAATGTCAATGATGCCGATTGGTATGGTCGTTTACGGCATCTTGTACGATACATTCCCAGCAACGGTTATTTTACTTGTCACAAGTGTCATTATCGTGACGATATCACTAGTTATGCTACGAACATCTGTCTTAAAAGAAGCACATCCAGAGTTTTATGAACAAAAGAAGATAGTAACTGAGAGTGTTGCTAATTAATGTAACAGCGAAATGCGCAGTTTTATCAGCGATTAATGGGAGTTTATCAGCGATAATAGCGGTTTTATCGGCGATTAGTGAGACTTTATCAGCGATAATAGCAGTTTTACCAGCGATTCGTAACCATCTATCAACGAGATTATATAGGCAACATACAAAACCAGGCATTTCTTCAATGTTGAAGTATGCCTGGTTGATTGGTTTTACTGATCCTCAATCACAATATAAGTGGCTTTAATTGGTCCATGTACACCAACGATCAAAATCATTTCGATATCTGCCGAATTACTTGGTCCTGTTATAAAGTTAATGCAGGAAGCAATTTGTTCGCCATTTCTAACTTTTTCGCTAATCCAACGAGCCGCTTGTGTCATTCGTGGAACAATGGTACTTTTAGGAATTAAAATAATAGACTTCTCTGGTAAAAAGCTAACTGATCTACCTTTATCCTTATCACTAAAAAGTACAGCAGTTCCTGATTCTGCTAATGTAATTTCACTGATTGTAATGCCAATGTTAGCTTTTTCAGCTTGTCGAATATTTTCCTCTGGTTGCTCAGAATCCCATTCATACAGTTGAATATTTTCTTGAGGCCATTGCTCGGTCATTAATTTTCCTAGGCCATAGTTTTGGAAACGCTCATCTTTCCATGTTATAACAGATTGACCTCCATAATTTCCAATTACTTTTTGTAAATCTGCAGGAAGATTAGCTGTATTTGTAATGACAATATCCGTATGAATATTTTTGCATTGTTCAACTAAAACCTCTAGTAACTCATCTTTTGTCGCTTCATTTAGGACGCGATCTTGAGGGTTATATTGCCATGTAGGTCGTACGATTTCTGTTTTTGGTGTACGTCCAAGCTGTTTCGCAATGTTTGCTAAAAATACATCTCTATTTTCAATAGTACCTGTCATCATTCATCGCCTCCTTTTTGGCGGTGTTTAAACCAGTCACGGAAATTATCTTTATTGGGGGCAGGAAAATCCCTTGCTTCCGTCCATGCTTTTAGTGGGCCTGGGCCTTTAGAAATTTTTTGATCTTTTGTAAATGGAGCCATTGCTGGTGAAGCCATTTTTGTCGCCATTTTATATAGGGCAGGGGAGGAAGCACCTAGACCAAAGGCCTTCATTAGTAACTTTTCCGATACAGGTGCCTTTCCTTCGTTTTCGACAATTACTTGCCGATGTCTATGAATAAGCTGATGTAATGGTATTTTGACAGGACAAGCATCTGTACAGGCGCCACATAATGTGGAGGCATATGGCAACTCTTTAAAATCTTCATAGCCACCTAATAATGGTGAAAGAACGACACCTACTGGCCCAGAATAGATAGAACCATAAGCATGTCCGCCAACATGTCGATAAACAGGGCAAGCGTTAACACAAGCTGCACAGCGAATACATTGTAAAATAGGCTGGAATTCACTGCCTAAAATATCAGAACGTCCATTATCAACAATTACTAAATGGAATTCCTCTGGTCCATCTGTGTCACCTTCATCTTTGATCCCTGTTAATGTGGTAATATAGCTTGTTAGCTTTTGCCCAACTGCGCTTCTTGTTAATAAGCTTACTAGTACTTCCATCTCTTCAAATGTTGGAACAATTCTCTCCATTCCCATTACCGTAATTTGTGTTTTCGGCAAAGCTGTTACTAAATCTGCGTTCCCTTCATTTGTCACGAGCGTAATCGAGCCACTCTCTGCAATAGCAAAGTTACAGCCTGTAATGCCAATGTCTGCTGTTAAATATTCATTTCTTAATTTTTCACGTACATATAGAGCTAGTTCTTCAGGCTTTTCGGTTTTCTCATAACCTTGTTTTTCTTTAAAAACGTCACGAATCTGCTCCTTATTTTTATGCATAGCTGGAGCAATGATATGAGATGGTGGCTCATGATCATCTACTTGCAAAATGTACTCTCCAAGATCTGTTTCAATAACTTCACACCCGAGCTTTTCTAAAGCGGCGTTTAAATCAATTTCCTCCGTCACCATAGATTTTGATTTTACAATTTTAGCAGCATTCTTTTTTTTCGCGATACTTTGAATGTAGTCCGTCGCTTCTTTCGCTGTTTGCGCAAAGTAAACATGTCCACCTCTTTTAGAGACGTTTTCACTTAGCTGATATAAGTAATAATCTAAGTTCTCCAGCACATGCTTTCGAATTTCTTCGCCGTGAGAGCGCCATTCCTCCCAATGTCCGAGCTCATCAGCTTGTTTTAGCCGACGTGTTTGTAAGCGCTCCTGTGCGCTTGACACAGCTCCGCGCATAAACGTATTTTCTAATTCTTTCGTTACACGATGATTAAAGCGTTCATCACTTGTTTTCATGGACATTTCTTTTACCCCCTCTTAGTGACAATTTAATACTTCCGCAATATGCATGACTTTAATAGGCTTACCTTGTCGATTAATTCGACCACCAATATTGATTAAGCAACCTGCATCAGCTCCGATTAAAATGTCTGCACCTGTTTCTTCAACATTTTGTACTTTTTCATTAACCATTTCTCCAGAAATATTGCCCATTTTTACTGAAAATGTTCCGCCAAATCCACAGCATCTTTCTTTTCCTGGGAGTTCTACATACTGTAGTCCTTTAACTTGATTTAATAGTTTAAACGGTGCATCTGTAACTCCGAGTAGACGTGTCATATGACAGGAAGTATGATAAGTAGCCTTGCCCTCTAAATGTGCTCCTACATCCTCGACTTTTAATATATCTACGATAAACTCTGTAAATTCATATGTTTTATCTGCTAATGCTTGCGCTTTTGGCTCCCAAACAGGATCTCCCTTAAACACTTTTGGGTATTCCTTAAACATATAAGCGCAGGAACCAGAAGGGGAGACAACGTATTCGGCATGTTCAAACGCTGTAATCATTTTTTTCATAGCATTTTTAGATTCTTTTACATAGCCACTATTGTAGGCAGGCTGCCCACAGCAAATTTGATTTTCAGGAAAGTCTAGGTCACAACCGAGCCTTTCAAGAACTTCTACTACAGCTTTTCCTACATCACCTTGAAACATATCAACTAAACAAGTCGCAAAAAGTGTTACTTTCATGAGAATCGCTCCTTTTCATCTTTATTACCCGTAATTCAACAGGTCATCTGATGACTTTGTTTTTATATTACTACAATTGTACAGATGAATAAAAGGTGTTTATTATTAATTTTCAAAAAATTCGAAAACTGCCTATAGTAAAAACTAGGCAGCTGCTGTTATTTCATAGATTCAGTTGTTTCAAAATATTGCATTAAGACCTTTTCCACATTACTTAAATGTGAAGCCATAGCATGTTTTGCGAGCTCTTCATTTTGCTGTTTAATCGCGAGGAAGATTTGCATATGTTCATCATACAGCTTTTCGCTCGTAATTTTTTTAGAGTACAACCAAATTCGACGTGTCTCTTTCATCGTTTCAATCATTAAACCTGAAACCTGGTCCAATATAGTTGTAAGTAGGGGGTTTTGAGATGCTGCAGAAATGGCCGCGTGAAATTGAAAATCCACTTTCTCTCCTAGCTCTCCATCTCCTTGTACTCGTTTCATCTCATCCAAAATTTGCAACATGGACTGTATGTCTTCTTCTGTTCGATGAATAGCTGCGCTAGCCGCTGTGCCTACTTCGATAATTTTACGTACTTCTAACAAATTTGAGATATCTTGCTTATTTGTTAAAATGGCAGTAGATAAGGGGAAATCGAGTTGATTGGATTGATTACTTTTAACAAATGTACCTGAGCCTTGTTTAATTTCAATAAGTCCCATTGCTTTTAAAGCGGAAAGAGCTTCTCGGATGGCAGATCTGCTTACTTGTAATTGTTCAGCAAGTTGTTCTACTGAATCAAGTCGGTCACCCGGCTTCAGTTCGCCAGCTCTAATTTTTTCATAGAGGATTTCAGATACTTCCTCATATATTTTTTTCGGTTTAATTTTTCTTAATTCCAAGGACTACACCTCATTTATCTCTATCAATTGCTCTATTGTTTTTTTATTATACATGAAGAAAGTTAATTTACTAACTAATAACAGTAAATTAAAAAGGGTACTACAACTCTGAAATAAGCGGTAGGTAACGGCTTTACAACAGCCCACCATAGCTCTGTTCTAGTGCCTTTTGGATATGCTTAGAAGGACATAACTTGAATTGCAGAATTATGGTGAATTTTGTTGACAGATAATATAAGGGGGCGCATAATGCAAAAGTACATTAGCAAATATACTTTGATTTAATAAGGTCTGAAAATTAAATAAGTATGATAATATGATGGAACTTCACTTTTTTAACACCTTTTTGCCATGAAACGTTCACAAACAAGAAGGGCGCAATTTACAGTGATTTTTGGTACGATGGAGACAGTAACTGTAAGGAGCGAGTGAGAAAATATGGGAACTGATATTAACGTATTTTTAGCTTTAGGTGCAGGGTTTTTAAGTTTTATTTCACCTTGTACTCTACCGCTGTATCCGGCATTTTTATCATACATAACAGGTATGTCATTAGATGAGCTAAAATCGGAACGAGGTATGATGCAAAAACGTGCAATTTTGCACACCCTGTTCTTTTTACTAGGATTTTCAATCATCTTTATTTTGATTGGTCTAAGTGCATCATTAGCAGCCGAGTTCTTCCTTAATTATAAAACATTATTACGTCAGGTTGGAGCCATTTTAATCGTTGTATTTGGATTAATGATTGTGGGATTACTGCAAATTGACTTTTTAATGAAGGACCGAAAATTCCAATTTAAAAACCGACCATCGGGTTATTTGGGATCGGTATTAATCGGAATAGCCTTTGCGGCTGGTTGGACGCCTTGTACAGGTCCAATTTTAGCATCGATTATTGCATTAGCAAGTGCAAATCCAACAGCAGGATTTAGCTATATGTTAGCTTATTATTTAGGTTTTGCGATTCCGTTCTTCGTGTTATCTTTCTTTATAGCACGTATGACTTGGATTCGTACACACAGCCAAAAAATCGTGAAAATCGGCGGTTATATTATGATTGTCGTTGGTGTATTGTTATTCTTTGACGGATTATCGTATTTAACACGCATTTTACAGCCTATTTTTGGTGGATTTACAGGCTTCTAATCTGCTAAACTAAAGAGGCAATACCGTACTTTAACGTGGAGGGAGATGAACATGTGCCTACAGTTTTAGTAGTGGATGATACGCTTTTTATGCGTGTTGCAATAAGTAATATGTTTACTGAATGGGGTTATGAGGTAGTCGGCAAGGCAGTGAATGGTAAAGAAGCTGTGGCGATGTATCGTGAGTTACAACCAGATCTAGTAACGATGGATGTAACAATGCCCGTTATGACAGGTATAGCAGCAGTAAAAGAAATCATCCCTGAATTTCCAGATGCAAAAATAATTATGATTACAGCTTTAGGACAACAAAAGTTAGTCGTGGAAGCAATTGAAAGTGGTGCAAAGGATTTTATGACAAAGCCTTTCGAGCCAGAAAGATTAAAAGCTGTAGTTGATCAATTACTTGGACAAAATTGTTAATGACATTAGAGGAGGAAATTTTATGTTTGACAATATCCCTTCTCAATATTATGTAATAGGTTCAACCATAATGGCCATTTTTATGGGTACCTTTGTCATGGTTATTCGTATGCGTGCATCTAAGAAACCGACAAATGAGAAGAAAATTATCATTCCACCTATTGCGATGTCTTCAGGTGCGTTAATGTTTTTATTCGAACAATTTCGAGTGCCACCCATGCAAATCCTTGAAGCGGCAGCAGTCGGCATGGTGTTCTCAACAATCTTAATTGCCACTTCTAAATTTGAAGTAAAAGGTCAAGATATTTATTTAAAACGTTCAAAAGCATTCGTTTTTATATTAATCGGACTGTTAGTATTCCGTGTAATTGCAAAAATGATATTAAGTAGCTCCATCGACGTTGGTGAATTAGCAGGAATGTTTTGGATTTTAGCGTTCGCTATGTTACTTCCTTGGCGAATCGCAATGCTTGTTCAATTTATTAAAATCAAAAAAACAGTTCCGCTAAAGAATATTTAATAGGAAGACTACACTAGAGAATTTATCTAGTGTAGTCTTTTTTTGCGCGTAGTTTGGCTGATGGATAGAGCGGTCCGAGCGATAGAGAGGCTTGGCAAAGTGAAGGATAGAAATCAGAGCGACGGATAGGATTGCCGGAACGACGGATAGAAAGACAGAAACGACGGAAAGAAGAGTCAAAGTGACGGATAGAAATTTGAGCGACGGATGGAGTTGCTGGAGCGACGGAAAGAATCGACCAAGCGACGGAAAGAAGAGTCAAAGTGACGGATAGAAATTAGAGCGACGGATAGGATTGCCGGAACGACGGAAAGAAAGACAGAAACGACGGAAAGAAGAGTCAAAGTGACGGATAGAAATTAGAGCGACGGATGGAGTTGCCGGAGCGACGGAAAGAATCGACCAAAGGACGGAAAGAAGAGTCAAAGTGACGGATAGAAATTAGAACGACGGATAAAGTTGCCGGAACGACGGATAGAAAGACAGAAACGACGGAAAGAAGAGTCAAAGTGACGGATAGAAATTAGAGCGACGGATGGAGTTGCTGGAGCGACGGAAAGAATCGACCAAGCGACGGAAAGAAGAGTCAAAGTGACGGATAGAAATTAGAGCGACGGATAGGATTGCCGAAGTGACGGAAAGAGTCGTCCAAGCGACGGAAAGAAGAGTCAAAGTGGTGGATAGAAATCAGAGCGACGGAAAGAAGAGCCAAAGCGACGGAAAGAAAGACAAAAGCGACGGAAAGAAAGACAAAAGCGACGGAAAGAATCGACCAAGCGACGGAAAGAAGAGTCGAAGTGGCGGATAGAAATTAGAACGACGGATAGGATTGCCGGAACGACGGAAAGAAAGACAGAAACGACTGAAAGAAGAATCAAAGTGACGGATAGAAATTAGAACGACGGATAGGATTGCCAAATTGACGGATAGGATTGCCGGAACGACGGAAAGAAAGACAGAAACGACGGAAAGAAGAGTGAAAGTGACGGATAGAAATTAGAACGATGGATAAAGTTGCCGGAACGACGGAAAGAATCGACCAAACGACGGAAAGAAGAGTGAAAGTGACGGATAGAAATTTGAGCGACGGATAGAGTTGCCGGAACGACGGATAGAGTTGCCGGAACGACGGATGGAGTTGCTGGAGCGACGGAAAGAATCGACCAAGCGACGGAAAGAAGAGTCAAAGTGACGGATAGAAATTTGAGCGACGGAAAGAAAGACAAAAGCGACGGAAAGAAATCAGAGCAACTGATGAATGTGCGAGAAAATGAATATCAAAGACATTTGGAAAAATAGTATATGAATTTTGACGATTGACACACACTACACCATTGTAGTATGTTTTAATTACTACAATGGTGTAGTAATTAAAGTGAAGGGAATGACAGAGGTGGTTAATAATAAATTGTCCGAAACAGAAGAGGAATTGATGGACTTTATATGGAAACAAAATCGTAAGTTTACATCTACAGAATTATTAGATTTCTTTAATCGAGAGAAAGGGAAGCAGTGGAAGTCTCAAACCATTTCTACCTTTTTGACAAGATTGGTTGACAAGGGATTGCTGGATGTAAAAAGGGAAGGTAGATCAAATGTGTATATCCCTCTTCTTTCGCTAAAAGAGTATAAAAAGAAAGAAGCGCAAGGCCTATTAGATAAGTTGTATCAAGGTTCAGTAAAGAACTTTTTAGCAACGCTCTATGACGAAAAGGTTCCATCTGACGAGTTGAATGAACTAAAAAAATGGTTTTCTGATAAGTAGGTGTGATGATGAATGAGTGGTTAAGAATCTTGGTGACATTGTCGGTCGCTGGAAGTATCGTTCTATCACTTTCCTTTTTGATCACGTATGTGACAAAAGAGTTACTCACTGCAAAATGGAACTATTTGAGTAGAAAACTGTCTCTTTTCTTTTTTCTAGTTCCAATCTTTGTTTTCCCTGAATTACTTATCATTTTTAGGAAAACAAATAATGATATCGCTTTGGGGAATCAGACTGTAGCACTTAAAAATACATTAACTGTATCATTAACTGCTGTCCAAGTTTTATTTGCCATTTGGATTGTAGGAGTAATCGGTAAAAGTGTTTGGTCTTTCTATTCGTATCAAAGATTCAACAAGCAAATAAAAGTATCAAGTTTTTTAGTTCCAAAAGAAAGTGAAGTACACCAACTTCTTACTAAAAATATGGATCGTATGAATTGCTCGTCTGATATAGAGATTTTGTATAACAAGTGTAATATAAGTCCCATTCTAATCGGGATTTTAAAACCGACTATTGTGTTGCCGATGTATAAGATTCCAAATGATGAATTAGAGATGGTTATTAAACACGAATTGATTCATTTTAAGAAAAAAGATTTATGGATAAGAAGGTTTATGCTAATTGCAACGATTATCCATTGGTATAATCCATTAATTTATTTATTAAAAAAAGAAGTACTTATGTGGAGTGAGCTTTCTTGTGATGAAGATGTTGTTATGAAAATGTCTCATGTAGAGAGGAAAAAATATGGAGAAACAATTTTGAATATGATTGAACGATCAAATGAGCAATCTAATTCATATATCTATGGCACCACTTTTTCAACTGAACAAATGAATTTAAAAAGGAGATTGATGAAAATGTTAAAAGTTAAAAAAATGAGTAAGCCTGTTATAGCCTTATCCACTGTTGCATTATTAGCACTTGCAAGTATTGGCGTAGGAGGAGCTACATTAGCCCAAAAAAATACACCATCTATTTCAGGAGAAATTATTCAAGAAGAAAACAAAGTTGCAACATTAGTTTCTTCAAATGGAGAAAAAGAGGAATCAAAGAGAGGATTTTCCGAGTTGATTTCAGTCAAAATGTCTGATGAATCCAAGTTTACAAAAGATGAGTGGCAAAAAGTTCTCAAGCAAATTGAAAAAGGTGAAGTTCATTTAGAAGAATAATAAAAGAATCCTGTACTTTTATAATACGGGATTCTTTGCGCATGTACGTTTTTAAATTCACATTTCCCTGGCAAAGCGAATGATAGAGCAGTCAAGTATATCGCTGAAACGGCTTTTATTGAACTGTAGGAAATTTTTCTAAAAACGCTGCACATATCATTGTGCAGCGTACCATTAATCAAACAAATGTTCATATGGAGCGATGTCAATTTGCATTTCATCTAATTTTTTGCGTAAAAATTTATGGTCGCGCTTAGGTGTTGCTTGGATATAGCCACGAATAATCAAATCATGGTTTATGGCAGGTGCCTTTTCTTCTAAAGCAAGCTCGCCAATTTTTCCTGCTATTTTTTCCTTAGCTACTTGTCTAAATAGCTCAGGTACAGGACTTACAAGTTCATATAAAAGCTCCTTCTCAGGTTGTCCCCATAAATGAATGGTTTTATCTAAATAATACTCTTGCCAATCTAAATCAGATTTACCGTCCTGCTTCGGTAATGCCTTTAAAAATTTGCGGAACATGAAAAATCCGCCTATCCCCATAAATGAAATGAGTACAACTACCCAAAATAGGATAAACCATAAAAACCAACCAGTTAACAAATCGTTCACCTCTTTGCCTTCTCTTACTCTATTATAAAAGCTTGCAGAAAAAAATCCATCCTAAATGTCCCTTTTTTAGCAATAAGTCAGTATATATTGTGTAAAGGAGGTGACGCTCATGGCAAAAGTCAATTTCGTAGGTGCTACACTACGCTTAAAGTATGTCGCTGGACACAATGCACAAAACGAGCCCATGTTTACAATTAAAACGTACCGCAATTTAAACGGCTCGCATTCAGCAGAGGATTTAGTAGAGGTAGCAAAGGCTATTGCAAGTCTATCTTCACACGCACTAGATAGCATTGTAAAACAAGAAACAACAGATTTATCCTAAGGGGGGAAAGCTATGACACAAGTTTTAGAGCTGCAATTTGAGACAGCAGCAGGGAAAACGACAACGATAACGATTGATGCGCCGAAGCCAAATGTAACAGCGGAGGAAATTCAACAGGTCATGCAAACGATCATCGCTAAAAATGTTTTTGATGGACAAGCTAGTGCTCTGGTTGCAATGACTGGGGCTCGCATCGTTGATCGACAAGTAAGAGAATTTGAATTAGAGATCGAATAGTCACAAAATGGTCTTTGCAGAATTTCCTGCAAGGACCATTTTCGACAATAATGGTTTTAATAAGCTTAGTGTGAAGGAGGGGTCAACATGGAACAGTGGTTAAACATGATATCAGATATCGGTTTTCCTATCTTAGTGTCGTTTTATTTACTGCACCGAGTAGAAGTTAAATTAGATGCAATCCATGATGCACTGGTTTCCTTAAAGTGAAATCGATTTCACAAAGATGTACGAAAGCTGTCACTTGAGTGTCCTTGCCAATATTTACATCGTACGATAGGATGAGGATAGTGTAAGTAGGGAGCGTGTTAAAGATGAGAAATAAAATAATTGGGCTTGTTCTACTTTTTGCATTAGCTGCAGTGCTCAGTGCGTGTGGAAATACAAAATTTAAAGCAGATTATAGCTTGGAGTTACCAGATTTTGAACATGTAGATCAACGCGGAGAAAAAGTTTCTTTAGATAGTTTAAAAGGGAAACCATGGATTGGTATGTATATTTTTACAAATTGTACATCGATTTGCCCACCAATGACCTTTAATATGACGCAAGTTCAAGAAAAGCTGAAGAAAAAAGGTGTGGAAGATTATAATATTGTTGCGTTTTCAATTGATCCTGATGTAGATAAGCCAGAAATATTAGCTAATTATTTAGGCAAATATAATGTTCCAGATGAATCAAAATGGAATCTACTTACTGGATATTCACAAAAATATATCGAACAGTTCGCAGTCAAATCAACTAAAATATGGGTGAAAGATGATCCTAACACCGACCAAGTGGTACACGGAAATCAATTTTTCTTAGTTGATAAAGATGGCAAAATCGTAAAAATGTATTCTGGGTTTGCAGATAATGCCGAGGATGTCCCTATTGACACAATTGCATCAGATATAGAAACATATATTGATGAAAATTTATAATGGATAGAAGGAAACCGTCTCAATATTATGAAGAGACGGTTTTTTTTGTGGTTCAAATTTAATCTTTTATAACTTTAGCCTCGTTTATAGTGTAGAAGGAGGGAGAGATTTTGTCTGATACAGAATATTTAGAGCAACTAATGGAACTACATACAGAGCATTTATTTCGAATCGCTTACTACTATTCGAAAGATCTACAAATAGCTGAGGATATTGTTCAAGATGTTTTTATTAAATTTTATCATCATCAAAAGCATTATGAAGAAAGAGGAGAGATGCGGGCTTACTTAGCACGTATGACCATAAATAAAAGTAAGGATTATTTAAAAAGCTGGGCATATCGGAAAATTTCAGTTCAATCCAAGCTTTTCCCTAAGCAAAAATCCGTTCTAAAAGACACGCTTATTCAACAGGATGAACAAACGATTTTAGATGAAGCCATTTTGAAATTACCGTTAAAGCAACGAGAACCTATTGTGTATTTTTATTTAGAAGATATGTCGATTAAAGAAATTGCGAAACTACTCGAAATCCCAGAAGGTACAGTCAAATCACGGCTGAAAAAAGGTAAAGAGCTATTAAAAATTGATCTTCAGGATATCGAATGGGAGGTACTGTTTTAGTGGATAAGCATACATTAAGAGAGTTAAAGGATATATCTGTGCATAAAGAAGCAATTATTCGAAACGTAAAAATAAAAATTAATGAAGAACAATCTTCGCCAAAGAGACATCGTTGGTCCTATCGTATTGTCACATTGACCATTACCTGTTCCGTTTTATTGTTCGTCGCCTTGCAGCTAACAAAATATGATATTTTAAAAATGACAACTGATACTTCGCAAATAGAAGGGAAGGAAGTGTCTAAACAATTAACAGATCTATTTAACACCGAGGTCAAAGGATCTATGGTAACCTATAGTCAGTATTTTCAAACAGCTGATCGTCTCAATGACCGTAAAAACCCAAAATTTTACGAGCCTGTGAAAGGTTTTGAAGCAATGCAAGAGGTAGCCACAGTATTGGGGAATAACGTTCATCCGATTGATCCTAAGAAACTACCTTTTAAGGCCAATATACAGGAAGTTTATGCTGTAACTTCAGAAATGACTAATGGTCGCTTACAAAATCAATTGCAATTTACTTATTTACAAAAAGCATTAAGTGGTAAAGATCAACAATTTGCTATTTTTACAGTCACTAATGTAGATAGTAATCCATTAGCAAATTATGATATTACACATGATATTAGTGATTTTTTAGGCAATACTATTAAGAATGAGGGTTTAATCGGAGAAAGTCCATTATTTCATCCAATCGCTACACCTGGTAGTGGTAGATTGTCTTATTTTTACTATGACTTTGATATAAAAAATAAGAAGGTTCGTCTAACTAGCAATGAAGCCAATGAGCTTTACACTTATTATAACGGTTATGTTTTCCACGTTGGATATCAATTAGAACATTCAGATCAGGAAGATATGCAAAAGAAAATGATTGAGCTTGTAAAAGAATTTATATTGGGTAACGATTTGTAAAGTAATAATTCCCTTCACAATCTTATTAAACTAGTTAAACTTAGATTTAAGGGGGAGACAATGTTTTCAGTAGCCAAGAAAGTTGATATAAAATAATGGGGGCGTTTACGAATGAGTATGGGGCAGACTTATTTAAATGTTATTCAGAAAAGGTTTAAAAGTGTGAAAGAACAAGGCGATAAAACACTCATACAATTGGATCACGAACAACTGCATTGGGCTTTTAACGAAGAATCCAATAGCATTGCCGTTATCGTAAAACATGTTAGTGGTAATATGATATCGAGATGGACGGACTTTCTAACGACAGATGGCGAGAAAGCAATGAGAAATCGTGACGGTGAATTTACCGATAGCCTTCAGACAAAAGAAGAGGTAATGATGGTATGGGAAAAGGGTTGGCAAGTATTTTTAGACGCTTTACAAGGATTAACGGAAGCTGATTTACAAGGATTTGTAACGATAAGAGGAGAGAGGCATTCAGTGATAGACGCTATCGAAAGACAAATGTCCCACTACTCAGAACATGTCGGTCAAATTGTTTACATCGCTAAGCAACTAAAGGGCTCTGATTGGGAAACATTAAGTATTCCAAAGGGGCAATCTCAGGCTTTTACAGAGTCTATGGTAAAAAAACATCAACAATAAATAAAAAAATCGTAGCATGCATATGCTACGATTTTTTTGGATTTGTCTTCTAAGCAAAATAAAGTTGATACATTGAAGTTTCTTCGTCAATTGATTTTGTGATTTCAAAGGCTTCTTGCTGTGTTCGCTCATTAGCAATAATTTCGTACATAAATCTTATAAGAAACATTAAGTTTGCATTGCCATCTATGTAATCATCCGGTCCTAAATATGAATGGCAACCACTTTTTAAAAACGCAGTTGCTAGCTGTTTTTCACCTAAAGTACAGCCAGAGGCAATAACCTTCACATCTTTTAATTTACTATATTTTAAGACCTCTTGAGGACCGAAAAATTCACCTCGTGGTTCATTTAACTCATAAATATCTGCACCTAGCTCAGGCATGCAAAAACGTCCTTCATCCCCGTGGAAGTTTAAAATTAAATAATCTACTCGATCATCTAAATCTTCTCCAGATAAAACATCAATAAAATCATTTGGTCTTCCTATTAAATGAAGTGTTACTCGAACACCAAATGATTCGAGAACTGAGCGCAATGCAAGTGATTCGATATCACAATTAGAGCCTACTACTAAACTAACATACAAATCTGGCTTACTCATTTCTAATATTCTCCTTTATTTATACTTATGGTAATAGTATATCTAAAATTGTGAATTATAACCAAATTGATGATAAAAGCTCACTGACTATTTTTTTAAAACCGGATAGCCGTAGGAACATTTTGGTTGAGTGACTTGCTATGTGTTCATTTTTGCAATACTAATACTGCGATATAGAATTTAGAGAAGTCAAGACATTTGGTGATGTGTTTTATTTTTGTAAAATTTTTGTGTTAATTTATGATAAAAGACGCATTCCTTATGGGACGATTGGGATATTTAGTCTATACTCAAGATGATTAATGTTAAAAGGGAATAGAGGGAGTCGTATGAGATCAACGGTAGAACGAAAACTGCAATTTTCTTTTGGTATAGTTTTAGTATTTCTATTACTAATTACTAGTATTGCTATGTACTTTTTAAATGATAATAAACAAACACTTGCGGAAATCGAAAAAAAGACGGAATTAATCAACTTGTATAATGATATTTCCTTCCAAACGGTTCGGGCAAACGCTGCCATCCGGGGGTATATGTTATATGGTAAAGAAGACATGCTCAATAATCATCTCGAAATAAGAGATACTTTACATAAATCTATTCATCGTATTGAAGAACTTGGACATAAAAATATGGACTTTGAACAGTTTTTAAAGCAGTTAGAGGAATGGGAAAAACCTATAGATGAACAAATTGTACCGCTTTTTCAAAGTGGTGAAAAACAGCAAGCGCAGGAATTGGCATTACCGATTTTAGGGAAAGGCTCGCTAAAGCTTGTTGAGTTTGGGAAAACGATGGCAACGGCTCAGCAAGACGAAATGCAGGCGCGTGTAGAGGCTACTAAGCAAAAAGGCGACAACAGTGGCAAAGAGATTGCCATACTAGCGATTGTTTCCTTACTTATAAGCATTATTATTGCGACAGTTTTTGGTCGTAGAGTCGCGAAAAATATTCAACAAACTGTAGTAGAAATGGACAAGTTCTCAAATGGCAATTTACAAACGCACCTGCAATTTAAAACAAAAGATGAGTTTGCACAGCTGGCAGCTTCGTTTAATTCGATGTCCGAAAAGCTTAGCAATACTATGAAGCATGTCGCTAATTCATCCGAGCAGGTTGCGGCAACTTCCGAGCAGCTCACAGCGAGTAGTATGGAAGTGACACAGGCAACAGAAGTTGTCTCAGAATCGATTCAAGATATTGCCCATGGTATTGAAGAACAGGATACATTAACAGGTGATGTACGTAACTTATCCTCTCACATTTTGAAAAAAATGAATGACATATCAACGAGTATTGATCATGTGAACGGTGCAACGGTAGAAACTAAAAATATGGCTAGCATAGGACGTTCCTCAGTTCGTAATGTCATTGAACAGATGAATGAAATTGCGGATAATACAGCAGAGCTAAGTACACGTGTTAAAGACTTAGACGAAAATACAGCAGCAATCGTCTCAGCAGTCAATGTTATTAAAAATATTGCTACCCAAACAAATCTATTGGCTATCAACGCCTCTATAGAAGCAGCACGAAGCGGTGAGCATGGCAAGGGCTTTGCCGTAGTAGCAGAAGAGGTACGGAAGCTAGCAGATGAATCGAATTTAGCAGCAGTAGACATTGAAAAGGTTGTTTTGCAAATTACTGAAGATACAAGAATTATCGAGGAAGATATGATCAGTAGTAATGATTCAGTAATGCTTGGCCGTGAAAAGGTAAATGTGGCAAGAGATAATTTTATACAAATTGACGATGCCATTAATGATGTACAAGCTCAAACCGAATCAGTTACAGCGGCTATTCGAACGATCCATCAAGATATTGAAAAACTTGTCAAAGAAATCGATTACATTAGCGAAGTATCAATGCAATCGAGTAGCAATGTTCAAAGTGTTGCAGCATCCTCTGAGGAACAAAATGCAGCGATGGAAGAAGTAGCTGCAGCCTCTACACATTTGGCAAAAATGGCGATTGACTTACAAGAATCAATTCAAGCATTTAAATACTAACAACAGGAGCCCCTATGCATCATAGCTAAAGTATGATACATAGGGGTTTTATGTTTAACTACATAATGAAGAAGTGCAAAAATAGAAGAATTTATGTTAAGAAAATCAAAAAAATGAAAAAGGGGGTTCGGATTTGAGTATTTCGTCCGATAAAAAAAGCATAGGATGAAAATTTAATCGATAGAAGAGGAGGCGATTGTGAACCAGGGAGTGGCATTCTTTTTGAGTCTAAAAAGAAACCATAAAATGGGGCAAAGCACATTTAAAGAACTAGTAAAGTCAAAAGGAGAGCTGTTGTATGAAAAAATTATTTGGAAGCTTTAAGGGTAAGCTTTACACATTATTTGCTTTTATCTTATTAATCCCAGTTATTTCTGTAGGAAGCTTATCGTATCTTTCAGCAAAAGATTCGTTAAAGGAAGAAATACTTTTTAGTGCAGATGAAAGTGTTAAAATTTTGAATACGTTGATTGATAATACCATTAGTGAAAAAATAAACGACATGAATGTGTTTAGCGAGGAAATAGATTCTTCTAAATATGAACAGCAAGGATCTGCAGTACATACAAAATTCCAACAATATATAAAGCTACATCCAGATGTTCTGAGCATTTATATTGGAACAAATGAGGGAACATTATTTCTAGAACCAAAATCGAATAGCGCCGAATATAATCTTTTGGAACGAGACTGGTATAAAGAAACTACAGCATTAAAGGGAGAAGTTTTAATTACGAATCCCTATATAGATGCTGGAACTGGAGATATGGTCGTAACAATTGCTCGTCAGTTAAAGGATCAATCTGGGGTAGTTGCAATTGATATAAAATTGACAAACCTTCAAAATATCGCAAGCTCTATTAGTATCGGAAAAAATGGATATTCTTCTATTTTTGGTGAAGATAAGATGGTCATTTCACACCCGACTTTAGAACCGGGTAGCGAGTTAAAAGAAAGCTTTCTCGATCAGCTGTATGACAGCAAATCTGGCACGTATGATTATGTCTTTGACGGTGATGACCGTATTATGTTCTTTACAACGAATGAACTGACAAATTGGAAAATCACAGGGACAATTTTTGCAAAGGAAATTGACCAATCAGCATCACCCATTTTGAAAAATACGTTTCTCGTATTAATTGCTGCGATTGTAATCAGTTCGATTGTATTCTTTTTTGTTATGAAGACCATTATAAAACCGATTAGATTACTAAAAGATAGTGCAGTAACCATTAGTAAAGGTGATTTAACAGAGAAAGTGACAATCACTTCCAATGACGAGATTGGACAGCTAGGTCAAGCTTTTAATGATATGCAAGACAGTTTAAGAACTCTTATTCAAAAAATTGAACAAAATGCCGAAGAGGTAGCTTCGTCGGCAGAAGAGCTAACAGCCAATGCTAACCAAACGAGCATTGCTACAGAAAAAGTGGCCATTTCAATTCAAGATGTTGCTTCAAGCGCAGACACGCAAACGACGAGTGCGAATAAGAATGCAGAATCGTTACAGGAGCTTTCTAAGGCTATTCTTCATATTGCGGAGATCTCTTCTACTGTGACAGATCTTTCACAGCACGCGACGCTACAAGCAGATGAAGGTGGACAGGCAGTCCAGGATACAAAAGATCAAATGCAGTCTATTCATGTATCTGTGACCGATTCGAATACGAAAATTCAAACACTACATGAACGCTCTAAGCAAATTACATCCATTTTAGATGTAATTACAAGCATTGCAGATCAAACGAACTTACTTGCACTCAATGCAGCGATAGAGGCAGCAAGAGCAGGGGAGCACGGAAAAGGCTTTGCTGTTGTTGCTGATGAAGTAAGAAAGTTAGCGGAGCAATCGCAGGAATCTGCAAAGCAAATTTTCGAGCTAATTAATAGTATTCAATTAGAAACAGAACAATCCGTAAACATCATGGCAAAAGTTACAGAAGATGTTCAAAATGGATTACAAGTATCAGATGAAGCCATTACTAAATTCCAAATGATTAAAACAAGCATGGATAAAATTACTCCTAAAATGGAAGAGGTATCTTCTGCCTCTGAACAGATGTCAGCAAGTGTACAAGAAGTAACAGCCGTTACGGAGGATTTGGCATTCTCAGCACACGGAAATGCGACTGCTTCAGAGGACGTTGCAGCGTCTACAGAGGAACAATTAGCTTCAATGGAAGAGATTAATGCTTCTGCACAAGCGCTTGCGTATATGGCAGATGAGTTAAAACAGCTCATTAGTCAATTTAAATATTAATAGATATACGAAAAAAATGCCATTCCTCATTTGAGGGATGGCGTTCTATATTATTAAAACTATTGTGTCAATGAGATGAAGGTTTCATTTTTAATAAAGTATGGCTCTTCGGCAAAGAAAAAGAGAAATCGAAAAGTAACGATTTCTCTTTTTTCTTGTTTGACCAAGTCATTCTATGTTCTTTACCTTATTTAATAATGGTAGTCTATTTCCGGAGAATTAATGGCGTCAATACAAAGCCTATTTCGTGTTCAACCTTTTATTTACTACGGAAAGAAAATCGAATGAAACGAAAATTAGTCTTTAAGAATCCAAAAACAGATTCTACATTGATTTTTCGTTGTCGATAGATGGCACCTGGTTTTTCTTCTGAAAGCTTATAATGAAGCCTAGTTAAATCAAAAAAATGAAAAAAGTTGTTTTAAATTTAAGTATTTTGTCCGATAAAAACATAAGAAGAAAATTTAATCGATAAGAGAAGGGGAGGTTATGTGCTAGGGGCTTCTTTGAGTCTAAAAAGAAACCACAAAATTGGACAAAACACATTTTATGAACTAGTAAAGACAAAAGGGGAGCTGTTGTATGAAACGATTATTTGGAAGCTTTAAGGGTAAGCTCTACACGTTATTTGCTCTTATCTTACTAATCCCAGTTATTTCTGTAGGAAGCTTATCGTATCTTTCAGCAAAAAATTCGATAAAAGAAGAAATACTTTTTAGTGCGGATGAAAGTGTTAAAATTTTGAATACGTTAATTGATAGTGCTATTAGTACAAAAATGAATGAAATCGTTACTTTTAGCGAGGAAATAAATTCTTCTAAGTACGATCAGAAGGAAACTAAAATACTACCAAATTTTCAGGAATATATGAAGCTGAGTCCAGATGTTTTAAGCATTTATGTTGGAACAAATGACGGAACATTTATTCAAGAACCAAAAATAAATAACGCGGATTATAATCCTTTAGAAAGAGATTGGTATAAAAAGGCTGAGGAATTAAAAGGTGAGACTTTAATTACGAACCCTTACATAGATGCAGGGACTGGAGATATGGTCGTAACAGTAGCTCGCCAGGTAAAAGATCAATCTGGGGTAGTGGCTATTGATTTAAAATTGACAGACCTTCAAAAAGTTTCGGACTCTATAAAAATAGGGAAAAATGGATATTCTTCTATTTTTGGTGAAAATAACTTGGTCATTTCACATCCTACATTAGAAGCAGGTAAGGAATTAAACGAGAGCTTCCTTAATCAAATGTATGACAGCAAATCTGGCACGTATGATTATGTCTTTGACGGTGATGACCGTATTATGTTCTATACAACGAATGAACTGACAAATTGGAAAATCACAGGGACAATTTTTGCAAAGGAAATTGACCAATCAGCATCACCCATTTTGAAAAAAACGTTTCTCGTACTAATTGCTGCGATTGTAATCAGTTCGATTGTATTCTTTTTTGTCATGAAGGCAATTATAAAACCGATTAGATTACTAAAGGATAGTGCAGTAACCATTAGTGAAGGTGATTTAACAGAGAAAGTGACAATCACTTCTCATGACGAAATTGGACAGTTAGGGCAAGCCTTTAACGATATGCAAGATAGTTTAAGAACTCTTATTCAAAAAATTGAACAAAATGCCGAAGAGGTAGCTTCGTCGGCAGAAGAACTAACAGCCAATGCTAACCAAACGAGCATTGCTACAGAAAAAGTGGCCATTTCGATTCAAGATGTTGCAACGAGCGCGGACACGCAAACGACGAGTGCCAATAAGAATGCAGAATCGTTACAGGAGCTTTCGAAGGCCATTCTTCATATTGCGGAGATCTCTTCTACTGTGACCGATCTTTCACAGCATGCAACGCTACAAGCAGATGAAGGTGGAAAGGCAGTCCGAGATACAAAAGATCAAATGCAGTCTATTCATGTATCGGTAACTGATTCAAACACGAAAATCCAATCACTATATGAACGCTCTAAGCAAATTACGTCCATTTTAGATGTGATTACAAGCATTGCAGATCAAACGAATTTACTTGCTCTCAATGCAGCGATTGAGGCAGCAAGAGCAGGAGAGCACGGGAAAGGCTTTGCAGTCGTGGCTGATGAAGTAAGAAAACTGGCGGAGCAATCACAGGAATCTGCAAAGCAAATTTTCGAGCTAATCCATGGCATTCAATTAGAAACAGAACAATCTGTAAACATCATGGCAACAGTTACAGAGGATGTTCAAAATGGACTACATGTATCAGATGAAGCTATCACGAAATTCCAAGTGATTAAGACAAGCATGGATAAAATTACGCCTAAAATGGAAGAGGTATCTTCTGCATCTGAACAAATGTCAGCAAGTGTACAAGAAGTGACAGCTGTTACGGAGGATTTAGCATTCTCTGCACAAGGAAATGCAGCTGCTTCAGAGGACGTTGCAGCGTCTACAGAGGAACAATTAGCTTCGATGGAAGAAATTAATGCTTCTGCACAAGCTCTTGCGCATATGGCAGATGAGCTAAAACAGCTAATTAGTCAATTTAAATATTAATACAGACATAATAAAAACGCCATTCCGCTTGAGGAATGGCGTTTTTGACTAATTATCGATCTTCTTCCCAGCAATCAGTATTTTTCAATGTTGGGATTGATTTTGCATAAAATACAGGATTTTTTCCTGCTTTCTTTTGCTTTGTAAAGTCGTCTAACACGAGGAAGGCGATTTTACCAAGTAACAGGATGATTGTTATATTGATTATAGCCATTAGTCCCATGAATAGGTCTGCTAAGTTCCAAACAAGCTCTACTTGCGCAAGAGAACCAAACATCACCATAGCAAGAACTAAAATACGGTAGCCAAACATCCAACCTTTATGAGCATTCATAAACTCAATATTAGATTCACCGTAATAGTAATTTCCGACAATAGAACTAAATGCAAAGAAAATAATAGAAATAGCGATAAAGTAAGGAGCCCAATCACCTACATGTACAGCTAAGGAATTTTGTGTAAGAATAATTCCATTACTTTCACCAGTATTATAAAGCCCAGCTAAAATAATGATAAACGCTGTTGCAGAACAAATCATAATTGTATCAAAAAATACACCTAAGCTTTGCACTAATCCTTGCTTTGCAGGATGTGAGGTATTAGCGGTAGCTGCAGCATTAGGAACACTACCCATACCGGCTTCATTAGAAAATAAACCACGACGTACACCTTGCATAATAGCAATCCCAATCGCTCCACCAGCAGCTTCCCGAAGACCAAACGCTTCTGTGAAAATCAGCTTGAAAACGGCAGGTATTTCAGAAAAATTCGTCAAAACAACAAAAAGGGCTACGGCTAAATAGAAAATAGCCATCACGGGTACAAGTACTTGCGTAACTTTTACAATTCTATGTACGCCACCAAAAATAATCAAGGCCGTTAACACAACTAACATAATACCAATGATATAGGGCTCAATATGAAATGCCTCACCAACAGATGTTGCAATCGTATTCGATTGTACAGCATTAAATATAAAGCCAAAGCTTAACGTTAAAAGAATACCAAAAATAATCCCTAATTTACGTTGACCTAACGCTTTTTCCATATAATAAGCTGGTCCACCACGGAACGTATCGCCATCTTTTACTTTGTACACCTGTGCAAGCGTACTTTCAATAAAGGCAGTCGCCATTCCTAATATGGCAATAATCCACATCCAAAATACGGCGCCAGGTCCACCTACTCCGATTGCTAATGCAACACCAGTAATGTTCCCAGTACCTACACGAGAGGCTGCGCTAATCGTAAAGGCTTGGAACGGAGAAACGCCTGACTCTCCATCTCTTTTTTCCACTATTAAACGAAACATTTCAGGGAAAAGTCGAATTTGCACAAACTTTGTGCCAAAGGAAAAATACAATCCTGCAGCTAATAACAATATAATGAGGATATATGTCCATAAAACATTATTAGCATCATTTACAATATTCGAAATCCATTCCATTTTGCATACCTCCAATCTCAATACGCTTCAGTTTACACTGTTTTTTTGTAATATATCCACTTTTTGAAAATACTGAATTTTAGAAAATGATTTTATTAATAAATATTTTTCCAATAGTTGAAATATCTAGTTTGAATGCAAGTGCAGTGAAGGACTTACTTATACATTAGAGTAGAAATAGATTATTGTGATGAACCATTTGTCGAAACTTTACAGCGAGAAAATAATATAATGATGTGATAGAAAAATGCATGTGTAATGAAAAGGAGGTTAAGTATGGCATTTTATTTTCTTATATATTGGCATTTTCTGCTGATGGTTATGGTGATTATGATAGTTGCAGGAATTGTCACTTTTTTATTCCCAAAGTTTCCATCTATCGTTGTATTGATCATTAGTGGTTTAATGGGCTTTGTGTATTCTATATGCATTGATTTTAAGGATGGTATTTACTTTTTTATTAGTATAAATGTTGTTGTTGCTTCTATACCCATCTTGTTAATTAGATATTTGCTATTTTTGATAAGAAAAGCTGAAGAAATGGAAGTGGAATAAAGCTAGTAAAGTTTATTTTTTTTGAAAATTCCCTTATTTGCCCTTGGATTTTTAGTATAATAATTAAAATTAAAGGTTCATCACCAAAAGGTGGGGATGACGTTTGTTAAAACCTATATCAACCGTATGCAGGTATGATGATAGTCAAATAAATAAATGGGGGAATACGCGTGAAAACAATTGGCATGATTGGCGGTATGAGCTGGGAGTCTTCGGTAGAGTATTATCGTCTGATGAATGAAGAGGTAAAGCAACAATTAGGTGGCTTACATTCAGCAAAATGTATTTTGTATAGTGTAGATTTTCAAGAAATCGAGCATTATCAAGCTGAAGGAGCATGGGAAAAGGCTGGGCAAGTTCTTGCAGAGGCAGCGCAATCTTTAGAAAGTGCAGGGGCAGATTTTATTGTTATTTGTACAAATACAATGCACAAGGTTATTGATATCATAACGGCAAAGATCACCATTCCAATTTTACATATAGCTGATGCGACAGCAAATCAAATAGAAAAAGCTAGTTTACAGAAAGTTGCCCTTCTTGGGACAAAGTACACGATGGAGCAAGATTTCTATAGAGCAAGAGTAGAGGGTTTTGGCATTGAAGTGCTTGTTCCGATTGCTGAGGAGCGCGCTGAGGTCAATCGTATCATCTATGAAGAATTATGCTTGGGTCGAATTGAACAAGCATCGAAGGACTATTATTTACAGGTGATTGGAAACCTTGTTCAATCTGGAGCACAGGGAATTATATTAGGTTGTACAGAGATTGGATTACTTATTAAACAAGAAGATGTGAACGTACCTGTTTTTGATACAACAGTTTTACATGCACAGGCTGCTGTAAATATGGCGATTCATAAGGAGGACTAATATGCCAAAAAAAGTACGAGAAATGGGGATCGTCGTTGGCACGTTATCAACTGGTGAGAAAAATTGTATTACTGATGTAGCTGGCGTGCGTGTAGGTCATATAACGCTTGATGAGAAAATGAATCAAGACGGCGCTTATGCTTGTACAGGAGTAACTGCAATTTTACCGCATGAAGGCAATTTATTTCAGCAAAAGGTTACTGCTGCAAGCTATGTGTTAAATGGTTTTGGAAAAACGACAGGGCTCGTGCAGGTGAATGAGCTTGGGGTTATTGAATCACCAATTATGTTAACGAATACATTTGGCGTTCCAGCTGTCACACAGGGAACGCTGCAATTTATGCTAGATACGAATAGTGAAATAGGTCATTCAACAGGAACTATTAATATCGTTGTTGGGGAATGTAACGATAGTTATTTAAATTCCATTCGAGAATGTCCAATCACACCTGAGCATGCTTTGGAAGCGATTCGTAAAGCATCAACTGAAACTGCAGAGGAAGGGGCAGTTGGTGCGGGAAAAGGAATGATGTGCTTTGGCTATAAAGGTGGGATTGGCTCATCTTCCCGAATCGTGACACATGGGTCAACGAACTATACGGTAGGCTGTATGGTCCTTAGTAATTTCGGGCAAAGCTCTGAGTTTTTAGCACACCAATATCTTGCTTCTAACGGTCAAAGCGAATCGACATTATCTCCAACAGATGGCTCCATTATCATCGTACTTGCCACAGATGCTCCGCTTAGTAGTCGTCAACTGACACGAGTCATTAAACGTTGTGGTATTGGACTAGGGCGTACAGGTAGTCATTTTTCACATGGCAGCGGTGATATTGTCATTGGCTTTACAACAGCACATCATATCGCCCATCTATCAGATCAGCTTGTCGAAACACGGACACAACTACGTGAGGATCATCCTATCATGAATCAATTATTTGCAGCAGCTGCAGAAGCAACAGAGGAAGCCATTTTAAATTCACTTTCACAGGCACAGACTACAATTGGTCGAAATGGACATAAGGTTGAAGCATATCAATTTTAACTTTATATCCAGCAAGAAAGTTCTGGTTTAGCTATAATAATAAAATTATTCAATGTCATATTCGTTCTTCAGTAAATGAAACGTCATCTTTAGTACGTGAAATATTAATAAAAATACTATTTAGTTAGCCTTGTTAACTGGAGGATTTTACCTTTATTTTGATTAATATCAAAATGGAGGTTTTTTTATTGCTAATTAAATTTGATTCTTTTAACTAAGGCTCATCACCGAAAGTAGTGGATGCATTTGTTAAAACGTTTGATAAGCTGATTGAGTGGAGACTGGGCGACTCCTTGGGGAATAGCATCACAGATGAGAACTGCAGTCTAGCAATCCTGAAACAACGAAATGCTTACAAACATATTCAATAATTAATCACTCTCTCTAAAATCAAAGGTAATAACCTTTAATAAAAATTTTACTTATAGGTCATGATGTTGTATGATGTAATCAAGAAAATTGAAAGAGGTAACAAATTGAAAAAACTAAACAAACAATCTTCCGTTCCTCTGTATATTCAATTGAAAGAAGTACTTACAGAATATATAGAGAAAAATATGACAATTGGGGAAATTCTTCCAACAGAAAAGGAGCTAGAAAAACTTTATACTGTTAGCAGAATGACAGTTCGAAATGCTATAGATGAGTTACAAAGAAGTGGTGTTGTTGTTAAGCAACAAGGAAGAGGAACTTTTGTTAACAATAATAAAATGACACAAGATATTGGAACTATTTTTAGCTGGACTGAAGAAATGGCAATTAAGCAGAAAAAATCTTTAACTTTGGAAACGACTATTCAGGAAGTAGAACCTTCAAAAAAATTGCGTGACTCTTTAAAACTGGCACCAGACGAAAAAGTTGTATCTATTGCAAGGGTCCGAGCGGTTGAAAATGAGCCGGTCGTTATAATGATTAACTATTTAAAAAACAAGTATGTCCCTGGTTTGGAAAAAAGAGGTCTATCTTCTGATTCTTTATATAAGGATTTAGAGGAAATATACAATATTTTTTTAGAAAGTGCTGAGGAGGTTATAACAGCTAGGTCTGCTACCTCATATGAAGCAAGTAAATTAAGGGTTCCAGAAGGCACTGCCGTCTTACATGTTAGAAGAACTTCATTCATAAAGAACAAAATCCCTGTAGAAGTAGTAGATATGGTTGTACGTGGCGATAGATATGAGTATTTTGTTGAACTAGAAGGCAGAAGAAAAAAACACATCATTCCATAAGCTTAAAGGAGAGATACAATGTTACCAATAAAATTTGAACAAATTGCATTAGATGTAGAGCTTACATCTCCCGAAGAAGCCATTCAATTCGCTGGAAATTTACTACTTCAATCTAAAAGTGTTGAACAAAGTTATGTAGAAGAAATGATTAATGGTTATAAAAAGTTCGGTTCCTATATTGTGTTAGCACCTAACATAGCTATTCCACACGCAAGACCAGAATTCGGAGTGAACGAACAATGTATAGCTTTTGTGAGAGTCAAAACTCCTCTATCTTTTGGACATCCACAAAATGATAACGTTAAACTTATTATTCCGATTGGGGGTGTAGACAAACAATTTCATTTAAATATGTTAAGAGATTTAAGCGCCGTCTTGATGAATGAAGATAAAGTAACTAGGTTAAAAGAGTCAACTGACACAATGGAAATCTATAATATATTGAAAGGAGTTAGCTAAAATGTTTATTTTAACTGTTTGTGGTATGGGATTTGGAACAAGTTTAATGTTACTAATGGAAATTCAAGATTTAGGAAATAAAAATGGTTTTATAATTGATGGAGAAGCTACCGATTTAAGTTCTGCAAAAGGAAAAAACGCCGATTTGATAGTAGCATCAAGCGAAATAGCACAGGAGCTTGAAAATAACGATATACCTGTAGTTTCCATCATTAATTTACTGGATAAAAATGAAATTGAAGAAAAAGTACTGCCATATATTATGCAAATCCATACACGAGGAGGATAAAAAATGCTAAGTTTTATTACTGGAGTTTTATCAACCCCTGCCTTTATTTTAGGAATAATCGCAGCTATTGGACTGATAGCCCTCAAAAAATCTGGATCTGATATTATTAAAGGTACTTTAAAAACTATTTTTGGCTTCATTATGCTACAGCAAGGGGCAAACATCATTGTAAATAGCTTAGTTCCATTTAGTCAAATATTTGAAAGCGCTTTCAAATTAACTGGCGTTATAGCAGAAGATAATGCTATAGCTGCTGCTGTGCAAAATGTGCTTGGAACAGAAACTTCTTTAATTCTAGTTTTTGGTTTTATCGTCAACGTTATTCTAGCCAGAATAACAAAATGGAAATATATCTTTTTAACTGGTCATATGATGTTCTCTTTTGCTGCGACAATGGCCATCGTTTTAGATCAAATGGGTATTTACGGATGGAAAGCTATTCTACTAGGTTCAATAATTCAAGGGATTTCCAGTGTGCTATTTCCTGCATTAGCGCAACCTTTCGTAAGAAAAGTAACTAAAAACGATAATGTAGGATTTGGATTTTGGGGAAGTTCCCTTGTTTGGATAAGTGGTTGGATTGGTGGGAAATTAGGAAATAAAGAACATTCAGCTGAGAACATGAATGTTCCAAAGCAGTTAGATTTCTTAAAAGAAATGTCAATTTTAATGGGAATTGTTATGTCTGTTATTTATTTGGTCACTTCATTCTTTGTCGACACTAAACTTATGAATGAGCTTTCGGGTGGTCAAAGCATTGCTCTCTTCGCAATTATGCAAGCGTTTACATTTGTTGTCGGTATTCTTGTATTATTACAAGGAGTTAGAATGTTCCTAGGTGAGCTAGTACCTGCTTTCAAAGGAATTAGCGAAAAACTTGTTCCAGGTGCAAAACCAGCACTAGATATCCCTATTTTCTATTCTTTTGCACCAACGGCAACGACTATAGGATTTTTATTTGCCTTAGTAGGTGGATTGGGGGCAACGCTCATTTCTACTATGCTACCTGTAGTGGTCTTACCTTCTGTGATCGGTTTATTTTTTATGGGAGGAGCTGCAGGTGTATTCGGGAATGCAATGGGGGGACGTCGTGGCGCCATAATTGCTGGCGTGGTACTAGGATTTACATTTCAAATGATAGTGGCTTTAGCTTATCCAATTATTAATTTGAGCGATTATGGCATAAGCGGATTGTGGTTTGCTTCTACAGATGCTATCATCGTCACTTTACTTATTAGATTAATCGGCTCCCTGTTTGGTATTGCAATATAAAATCTAAAGGAGTGATAAATATGACTGACAAAATTAGAACTGTTTTAGGTGATATTAGCAAAGAAGCACTTGGGTTTACTTATTCCCATGAACATTTATGGTGTTGCCCTCCTCCACAACAAAAAGATCGAGATTTCGAATTAACAAATTACGAAGCTTCCCTGGAAGAATTAAAAACATTCAAAAATATCGGGGGTGAAACTTTGGTAGATGCTTCTACCCTCGACTATGGAAGAGATGGTAATAAACTTAAAAGAATGGCTGAGGAAAGTGGCATTAATGTGTTAGGGGTCACTGGTTTCAATAAACATATCTATTTTGATGATTGGGTTGAAACAGAAAGTATCGATCAAATTGTAGATAGATTAGTTCATGATATACAAGTTGGAATGGATGGATCCGATGCAAAAGCTGGAATATTAAAGGCTGGATCATGGTATAACGTTATACTTCCACTGGAAGAAAAGATAACACGAGCTGTCGGAAGAGCTCAAAAAATAACTGGTGCTCCTGTATGGTTACATACTGAATCCGGAACACTGGGAGTAGAAATGTTAGATATTTTAGAGGATGAAGGGGTAGATTTGCATTTGGTTGCTGTAGGACATAGCGATAGAAATGCTGATCCTTATTATCACTTAAATATTTTAGAACGTGGCTCCTATATCCAATTCGATGGACCCGGGAAAGTCAAATATTATCCAGATAATATTAGAATAGATTTAATTAAAAATGTTCTAGCACATGGATATGGTCATAAGTTACTCATATCAGGAGATATGGGGAGACAAAGCTATTTACACGCTTATGGTGGTGGTCCTGGTTTTAGATATATTAAACAAAAATTCATTCCTAGAATGTTGAACGAGCGAATTTCCCAACATGCTATTAATCAAATTTTCTATACAAACCCAGCTGATTGGTTAGCAAAATTTTAGGAGTGATAAAATGAAACTTGATAATTTAATGGCAATAATAAGAGATGTTTCGCCAAACGATATTGTTCCAATAGTTCAAGCCTTAATTGATGAAGGGATAAAGAATTTAGAAGTCTCATTAAGTAATCAAACATTGGGTATAGGATGTATTGAAACTCTAGTCTCTTATTTTACACCGCAACAAATTTATTTAGGGGCAGGTACTGTTCTAAATGAAGAGCAGTTGTATTCAGTAAAAAATGCTGGAGTTCAGTATATTATTACTCCTGGTTGGAATAAAGAACTAGTGAAGAAAGCTTTAGAAATAGACTTAACAGTATATCCAGGAGTATATACTCCTGGAGAAATTGCCGAAGCTTTAGAACTGAACATTGAGTATCTTAAGCTATTCCCTATTAACGGTCTCAATGAGAATTTTTTAAAAGCTATTAGAGGTCCGTTTCCCAAGGTAAATATTATGGCTGTTGGTGGCGTTACACCGGAAAATATTAAATTCTACAAAAAATTAGGTATACATCACTTTGGGATCGGCAGTGAACTAGTTCCTAGAGGAGCAACTCAAAATGATATCCCTGTTATTAAAAGTAATGCTAAATTATTTATTAGTTCAATAAAGAAAGCGGATGAAATTGATGGAAAATCAACCGAAATTAATGATTAATATGACACGAGACGAAGTTAAAAAGAGTTTAGCAGAATTTCCTGTTGTAATATTACCTCTAGGTGCAACTGAACAACACGGTCACCATTTACCATTAGGTGTAGATATTTACCTCTCCGAATATTTTTCGAAGGAAGTAGCCAAAGCAACTGGTGCTCTTGTAGCACCAACACTTCCTTTTGGCTATTCATGGGTTTGGAGGGATATTCCTGGAACTATATCGCTACAACAAGATTTAGTAGAAGCTGTTATCAAAGACGTTGCTCATAGCGTATCACGTTATGGAGGAAAGATGCTTGTTTTAATAAATGGGCATGATTCTAACAACTCATCTATGAAGTATGCAGTTAGAGAGTTGGAAGATGAGCTTGATATGCCAGTCATTTATCTCTTCTATCCTCGAATGAATGAAGTTATTAAAGAAGTATGTGAGTCTCCAACTTGGAATGGTATGATTCATGCGTGCGAGTTTGAGACCTCATTAATGCTCCATGTTAATGAAACACTAGTTGATATGAACAAAACTATTAAGGAATATCCCGAGACGCCAAATCTCTACGGAGCATCTACAATTTCACTTGGTGATTTAAGTAAAAGTGGTGTATTCGGAGATTCCACTCTTGCTACAAAAGACAAAGGAAAGAAGATGGCAAAAATATTTACTGATAAAATGATTAATCTAGTAAATGAAGGTTATAAAGAGTTTGTTATAAGAGAATAATAGTATGTATAAAAAAAGACCTCAGATAAATTTCACTTTGGCTAAAACTTACACAGTATTCTAATTAGCCATATCAACAGCAATTTAGAAGCGGAGCTAGAGCTATCTCCTATTATCCGCAATCGTCCATAATACTAGAAGCTAACAAGCGAACTATATCTACATGCTTAGGGAATTTCACATCGATATAATCTGTTAAACTAATGATCAAGTTAGGGAATAAAGGGTTCATCTCTTAAATTTATGATGAACTATATATAAGTTGATTTGAGTAGAGGCGGGTGACTCCTCGGGGATTAGTAGTAGAGGAACTAAGGAAAAAACCATCACGTCCTGTGATAACGCCTTCGTGGCCAACATTTTATTGGCTCGAGACCCTGCAGCGAAGCAGCTCATCGGACACCCCGAGGAAAGCGTTCAGTTGGAACGGAAATCAACCACATGTTATGGCGAAGAGCAAACTAAGAAAAGATGCTTATTCGCCATTTTTTATTAAGTTTCGGTAATCATCTATCCCCTTCGCGAATAAAATTCCTAAATAGGTGAAGAAACATTGTTTTTCGACTTCTTGCATCAATTATTTGGCGGATATTGTTTAAAAAACAGAAAATAGCTAGTACTCTGTAATATTTCTTTTTTTATCTAGTCAATAAATATAATGTATGATACATTCATTAAAAACTGAATTATCCAAAAATTTTATCGAAATTTGAAATTGGAGGTGTGTACTATACATGACGCTGTTTTTTATCCTATTGAAGTAAATAAAACTTCAATGGGGGACTCAACGCCGGTAATTCGCGAAAATGGCGAGCCATTCATTCAAATCGGAGAAGAACATTCGAGGATTTTTATTAAACCAATTTACTATCATCAAAAAATACCAAACAGTTTACAAGCAATTTATTTACGACAGAGTGTGTATGAACGATTAACACAAGCGCTGTTATTATTGTCTAAAAATTATAGCCTTATCTTATATGATGGCTATCGTCCGTTCCAAGTGCAGCAATTTTTGTTTAAGAGTTTTTCAAAACAAATCGCACAGCGTTTTCCCCATTTTACTGAGCAAGAGGTTGTAAAAGAAACGCGAAAGTATGTTGCGTTTCCTAGCATTGGTCATGCTCATTTTGCCCCTCATTTAACAGGTGGAGCGATTGATGTGACGCTAGGAGATTTAGAAGGCAATGCTTTAAATTTAGGTACCGCATTTGATGAAATCAGTGAAAAGTCTGCGACACGCTATTTTGAACAACATCCAGAGGAAGATTGGGAAGCCTGTGTTCATCGACGTCTTCTATATAACTGTATGACAATGGTTGGGTTTACAAATTATTCAGAGGAATGGTGGCATTACGATTTTAATAATGTTTCATGGGCAAGACGTGTTGGGGCGCAAGAAGCTAGTTATGGAGCTGTGGAAGCAATGATCCAAGACAATAAAGTAAAGGAGTTTCGATTTCTATGAAGGTCTATATTAGTGCAGATATTGAAGGGATTACTGGCACAACAGCTTGGAGCGAGACGGAGCTAAATGCGCCAGATTATCAGTTTTTCCAAAAGCAAATGACAAAGGAAGTAGAAGCCGCTATAGAGGGGGCTATTCTTGGTGGAGCAACCGAAATTTTATTAAAGGATGCTCATGATTCAGCACGTAATCTTGATATTTCTAATTTGCCAGTAAACTGCAAGGTCATTCGTGGGTGGACGTATGACCCGATGTGTATGGTTGCGGGACTTGATAAGAGCTTTGATCGCGCTATTTTTATTGGCTATCACAGTAAAGGAGGAAGTGCGCGTAATCCTTTAGCACATACGCTATGTGTTTTTGCCGATGTGAAAATAAATGGTGAATATGCAAGTGAATTTTTAATTAATACGTACGCGGCTATTTTACACGGTGTTCCCGTTTCGTTTGTCAGTGGAGATGTGGGATTAACAGAGGAAATTCAATCTATCAATAATAACATCATCACATTTGCCACGAAAGAAGGGATAGGAAATGCGACCATTAGCGTGAGTCCACAACTGACGATTAAAGAAACGAAGCGACTTGTTGAGGACTCGATGAAGGTGGCACGTGAAGATTTACAAGTGACATTACCGGAGCACTTTGTAGTGGAAATCATTTATCGTGATCATACACGAGCATATCGAAATTCTTTCTATCCGAATGCTACGTTTAAACCACATAATACAGTGGAATTCGTAACGGATGATTTTTATGAGGTGCTTCGACTTTTACAGTTCTTAACATAAGTAACTTAAAGGTAGGTGAATGGATGAAAATTAAAAATATTGTCGTGGGGAAGGTGGAGGCCCCGCTTATAACACCGTTTAAAACAGCACTGAGAACAGTGCATAACATTCACAATATTGCCGTCTATGTTCACACTGATGATGGGCAAATAGGCATTGGTGAAGCGGCACCGACTGCAGCCATTACTGGTGAAACACTCGGGTCTATTTCGCACGCTATAGAAGAGTATATAAAGCCAGCCATTATTGGGATGGATATTGAAGAATTGACAGAAATCATGGAGCGAATTGACAGCAGTATTTATCAAAACACAAGTGCAAAAGCTGCGGTAGATATGGCGATTTATGATTTATTTGCTAAGCACTATCAGACACCTCTGTATAAATTATTAGGGGGCTTTCGGAAAGAATTAATAACAGATATTACGATAAGTGTAAATGATTCTGAAGAAATGGTGAAGGATAGTATAGCCGCTGTACAACGAGGTTTTCAAATTTTAAAAATCAAGGTGGGGAAAGATCCAGGAGGTGATGTAAAGCGAGTTGTTGCCATTCGTGAAGCAGTTGGACACGCCATAACATTGCGAGTTGACGCGAATCAGGGCTGGACACCGAAGCAAGCTGTACAAATTATTAGTGCACTAGAAGATGCAGGTGCAAATGTTGAATTGGTGGAGCAGCCTGTTCATTGCTATGATTTAGTAGGAATGCAATTCGTAACTTCTAATACATTGACAAATATTTTGGCAGATGAAAGTGTTTTCTCTGCAAAAGATGCCTATGAAATTATCGAAAAGCGAGCTGCAGATTTGATTAATATTAAGCTCATGAAAACAGGAGGCATTTACCAAGCGCAAAAAATTTGCCACATTGCGGAGGCAAATGACATACCATGTATGATTGGCTGTATGCTCGAGACAAAAATTAGCGTAAGTGCCGCTGCACATTTTGCCGCATCACAGAAAAATATCACGATGGTAGATTTAGACGGACCAAGTTTATGTTTGAAAGATCCTATTGCAGGTGGTCCAATATTTGAAAATGATCGAATTAGGATGACGGATGCAGTTGGAATAGGATTTTCATAATAAAGTGTTGCTTTAATCAGGGCGGGGGTTCGTCACCCTTACTGACTGTAAATAGAACAAATCTGGCTTTATGGATAGTTGATCTCTCACTTTTTTTTTCGCTATAGTTGGGTTTTTAACTGTCACTTTATGTAGATAACTAAGATTACTAGGGGGATGCTTATGATGAAAAGGTATTGGTTGCTTTTCGTGTGTCTTGTTGTAATGCTTTGTGCAGCCTGTAGCGATGATTCTTCAAGTGAAAAAAAATCAGAGTATCGCGTGGTTTATTCAGGGGAAATAAAAACGTTAAATTACTTAAAGACCTCTGAAACGAATGAGTTTGCTATGGCTGCGAACTTGGTCGATGGATTAATTGAGTATGATAAGTATGGTGTTGTACAACCAAGCATAGCCAAAGAATGGTCATCAAATGACGATGCTACAGTTTGGACGTTCAAGCTACGTGACGATGCAAAATGGGTTACTCATGATGGGAAAGAGTATGCGGATGTTGTTGCTCAAGATTTTGTAGATGGCTTACATTATGTACTTGATGCAAAAAATGAATCATCAACAGCTTGGATTGCTACGGTCGTAAAAAATGGGGAAGCCTTCTATAACGGTGATATGACAGATTTTACGAAGGTTGGCATAAAGGCAATAGATGAACATACAGTAGAATATACTTTAGAAAAGCCAACACCTTACTTCCTATCTATGTTGAACTATGTCTGTTTCTTCCCTGTTAATGGTAAGTTTATAGCGGAAAAAGGTGATAGTTTCGGTACAACTAATGATAATTTCCTTTATAACGGATCTTATATTTTAGATAAATTTGAACCGCAAAATGAACGAGTACTTGTGAAAAATGATAAGTATTGGGATAAAAACAATGTTCTGATTGATCGTATTCGTTATAAATACAATAAAGAAGCGGCTACAGTTGAACCTGAATTATTTTTACGAGGAGAAGTCGATTCAGCGATTATTCCAACTTCTATTATTGATGAGTGGTTTAAAGATGAAAAGAAAAAATCACAAATTCGTCAAACACAAAATAACTTCTATACGTATTTCTATGCATTAAACTTTAACCCGCAATTTGATGCAGAATATGAGCCTGATAATTGGAAGAAAGCGGTCAATAATAAAGATTTCCGAAAATCATTGTTCCATGCATTCGACCGTGAATCTGCAATGCTAACTTTAGAACCTTATAATCCAAAAGATTTGCTTAGCAACACGATTACTCCGAAAAACTTTGTCAATGTGGAGGGGGTTGACTATACACAGTTAGCACCATTAGCTGATATTACAAAGAACGATTCCTTCAACAAAGAGAAGGCATTGGAATACAAGGAAAAAGCGAAAAAAGCGCTAGAAGGAAAAGTAACTTTCCCAGTAAAAGTGTTGATGCCTTATAACTCCGGTATGCCAGATTGGGCAAATCGCTCACAAGTAGTGAAACAGCAGATTGAAAGATTATTAGGTACTGATTATGTGGATATTATCATAGAGGCCGGACCATCTACAGGCTTTTTATCAGAGGTTCGTAAACCTGGTAAATTTGCATTGCTCGAAGCAAACTGGGGTCCAGACTATGCCGACCCATCAACGTATACGGATCCATTCACTGCAGAAGGTACTTATAATAAACCGGAGCTAGCTGAAGGCTATACCGAAGCAAACGGAAAATCAAAATATCAAAGCTTAGTGGACGAAGCAAATGCGACGATTGATACAGCAAAACGTTACGAACTGTTTGCCAAAGCGGAATCTTTTTTAATTGATGAGGCATTTGTTATTCCTTATTCAGTAGGGGGTAGCGGCTATGTTGCTTCTAAATTAAATCCATTTGAAGGTCAATATTCTCCATTTGGTGTGACTTCCGAGAAATTTAAAGGTCAGCAAATTTTAGACAAACCAATGAGTAACGATGAGTTTAAAGCAGCTTTAACGAAGTGGGAGCAAGAACGTGCGGATGCGTTAGCTAAAGCAGCGAAATGATAGTTGAAACAATCGGGCATTAGGGCAGTTAATGCTGGAATAAATATTAGGATCATTGCTACATTCAAGAAACAGTCAAAAGCGGTGAGTATTGATGAAGGAGATACCGAAAAAACAAGTCGGCATCTCCTTCTGTCTTTCTGAAGAAGGAGGATGAAATGATGCTGAGGTATATAGGGAAACGTTTATTACAATCAGTTTTAACACTATTTATTATTATTACGATTGTTTTTTCATTACTACGTTTAATGCCAGAAGAAGGTTATTTAGGAGCAGCAGCGAATAAAATGTCACCTGCACAACAAGAAATATATTTAACGAATTTAGGTTTGCGTGACCCGTTACTTGTACAATTGGGGAATTTTTACGCTAAGCTGTTTCATGGTGATTTAGGTAAATCCGTTACATATCGGACAGATGTACCAGTCGTTACGATTATTGCAGATAAGATCATGTATTCCTTGCTATTTGGTTTAGGTGCAGTTGTGCTATCTCTTCTAATTGGAGTTCCGCTCGGCATATTGATGGCCCAGATGAAGGGACGTTGGCTAGACCGCTTAGGGACTGGCTATATTGTCATTGTCGTTGCAGTGCCAGCCGCCGTCTATTATTTAGTCATTCAAATGTATATTACAGAAATTTTTCATTTACCAATGCTTTTTGATGAGTACAATCCTATTACTTGGATTTTACCACTGATTTCAATGGCGTTAGCACCGACTGCTTCCTATGCCATGTGGATGCGTCGTTACATGGTGGATGAACTAAACAAAGATTATATTAAGCTAGCGAGAGCAAAAGGGGTTAAAGAGCGTACATTAATGTTTAAACATGTACTACGAAACGCTTTTATTCCGATGGCACAGTATTTACCAGCAACTATTCTTTTTACCATTACAGGTTCCATCTACATTGAATCCTTATATTCCATTCCTGGTATGGGGGGCTTACTCGTAGATGCTATACAGCGACAAGATAATACGATTGTACAAGGCTTAGTGCTTGTGTTCTCTTCACTTGGAATTATCGGACTAATTTTAGGTGATATTGCAATGGCCCTTGTTGATCCGCGCATTAAATTAGGGAAAGGGGAGAGTGTACGTTAATGGGAATGTATTCAGAAGAAATAAACAATATTTCAAACAAATCACGTGAAACATTGTTCGATTTTGCGGAAGTAGATGAACGTCAAGCTGAAGAAACAGCCTATTCTAATTATTCCTATTGGCGTTCAACGTGGAAATCCTTTTTGAAAAATCGCATCGCTGTCTTTTTATTAGTTGGCGTGCTAATTATCGTAGCTTTTACCATTTTACAGCCGTATTTACCAGCGCAAAAATCACCAACTGAAATATATTTAGATGAGCAGACAGGTTTCCAAGCGCGTAATGTTGCACCAAACGCTGAATTTTGGTTTGGGACAAATTCCATTGGGCAGGATTTATGGTCACGTATTTGGGCAGGGACAAGGACCTCGTTATTTATCGGCTGTGTGGTTGCTTTAGTAGAGGCTATCGTCGGTATTACGATAGGTACGCTTTGGGGCTTTTCACGGAAATTAGAGGTGCCTATCACACAGCTTTACAACGTCGTGGATAACATACCGACAACGATTGTACTTATTTTAATGTCCTATATTTTGCGCCCAAGTATTTCAACCATTATTATTGCCATGTGTATTACGGGCTGGGTAGAAATGGCAAGATTTATACGCAATCAAATTGTTATTTTGCGTGATCGTGAGTATAACTTAGCCTCAAAATGTTTAGGAACACCTGATTATCGAATTATTTTAAAAAACCTATTACCCTATCTCATTTCCGTCATTATGTTACGAATGAGTCTAGCCATCCCATTTGCTATTGGCTCAGAAGTATTTTTAACATATATCGGATTAGGACTACCGATTAGTGAGCCGTCTTTAGGAAATTTAATTAATGAAGGACGAGTACTCATGATGTCTCCAGAATTAAGATATCAGCTCATTTTCCCAAGTATTGTATTAAGTATCATTACAATTGCATTTTATATTATAGGAAATTCATTTGCAGACGCAGCAGATCCGAAAAATCACGTATAAGGGGGATGATGGAAATGACACAAAATAAATCACCTATTTTAACCATCCAAAACCTTGTCATAAAATTTACACTTCGTGGCAGAGTACTAACGGCCATTCGTAATATTTCCCTTGATTTATACAAAGGTGAAAGTCTAGCAATCGTTGGCGAGTCAGGTTCAGGAAAATCTGTTCTAATGAAATCAATCATGGGCTTGCTCGATAAAAATGGCTACATCGATCAGGGGGAAATTATCTACAAAGATCGGGATTTAGCGCAGTTTAAAACCGAGCGGGAGTGGCTAAGCATTCGTGGAAAAGAAGTGGCAATGGTTACACAGGATCCAATGACATCATTAAATCCACTGAAAACGATTGGTAAGCAAATTGAGGAATGTGTTATTTTACATCAGAATTTAAAGGGCAAGGCAGCATACGAAGAAACTTTAAAATTGTTAAAAGATGTTGGCATTCACGATGTTGAAAAGCGTTATAAGCAATATCCTCACGAATTTTCAGGTGGCATGCGTCAACGAATTGTAATAGCTATTGCGCTAGCGTGTAAGCCTAAGATCTTAATATGTGATGAGCCGACAACTGCATTAGACGTAACAATTCAAGCACAAATTTTGCAACTTTTAAAAAATCTACAACAAAAATATGGACTAACGACCGTTTATATAACGCATGATTTAGGCGTTGTAGCGAAGGTTGCTGACCGTATTGCAGTGATGTATGCAGGTGATGTCATCGAAATAGGGAAGACGCATGAAATTTTCTTTAATGGCAAGCATCCTTATACATGGGCACTCATTTCTTCTTTACCGCAACTAGGCTCAAAAGGGCAGCAGCTTTATTCTATCAAGGGTACTCCACCAAATCTTTTTCAAGAAATTAAAGGAGATGCCTTTGCTCCTCGCAATCAATATGCGTTAAAGATTGATTTTGTGGAACGTCCACCATTTTTTCAGGTCAGTGACACGCATTATGCTCGTACATGGCTATTAGATCCACTTGCGCCGAAAGTAGAGCCTCCTGAAGCGCTACAAGCCTTTTTCGAAGAAGGGAGACGATACGCGCATGAGTCATAAAGAAGTATTAGTTGAGGTGAAAAATTTAAAGGTTGTTTTTGGGAAAGGTAAACATAAATTTATAGCGATTGATGATGTCAGCTTCGATATTTTTAAAGGTGAAACATTTGGTTTAGTAGGTGAATCAGGCTCTGGAAAAACAACAATCGGCAGAGCTATTATGCGTATCAATGAAGTCACTGAAGGACAAATACTGTATCACGGTAAAAAACTAAATGGCAAAATATCGAAAGAGTGGGATCGAGAAATTACACAGAAAATCCAAATGATTTTTCAAGATCCTATGGCTTCGCTAAATGAACGCGCAAAGGTAGACTATATTATTTCAGAGGGACTTATTAATACAAAAAACTTTAAAAATGAGGCTGAGCGTCAACAGAAGGTACGCAATGCCTTATTAAATGTAGGATTATTACCGGAGTTTTCTAGTCGCTTCCCACATGAATTTTCAGGAGGGCAGCGTCAGCGTATCGGCATTGCGCGTGCACTTGTAATGGAGCCAGAGTTTATTATTGCGGACGAACCAATTTCAGCATTAGACGTATCCATTCGTGCACAAGTATTAAATTTACTAGCAAACCTACAGCAGCAAAATGATTTAACCTATTTATTCATAGCGCATGACTTATCTGTAGTCCGATTTATTACGGACCGAACAGCTGTTATTTATAAAGGGAACATTGTTGAGCTAGCAGAGACAGAAAAGCTGTTTGCTAATCCCCTTCATCCTTATACAAGGGCGTTATTATCGGCAGTACCGGAGCCAAATCCTTATAAGGAGCGTGATAAAGTCGTAGAAATCTATGATCCGTCACAGCATAACTATGATATTCAGCCACCATCATTTACCGAAATAGAAGAAGGTCATTTTGTATTGGCTAATGAAGAGGAATTGGAGAAATATCGAACTTCACTAAAAATGGAGGTAAGTAAATGATTCGTCCAAAGGCATTAAAAAAAGGTGACACAATTGGTCTAATAAGTGCTTCGGGTGCAACCCCAACTGAAAAATTTCTCCCAGCCGTTCAAAGTATTGAAAAGCTAGGTTTTAATGTTGTAGCTGGGGAAACATGTCGGGCAAGGCATGGCTACTTAGCGGGCTCTGATGAATTAAGAGCTTCTGAAGTTAATCAAATGTTTAGGGACTCTAATATTGACGGCATCTTCTGCATACGTGGAGGTTACGGGGCGACGAAAATTTTACCGCTTCTGGATTTCGATATGATAAAGGCCAACCCAAAAGTATTTGCTGGCTATAGCGATGTAACGGCATTACATATCGCTTTTAACCAACAATGTGGCTTCGTCACGTATCATACACCAATGCCCTCTACAGAATTTATTCGGCCGGAGATGGATCAGTATACTTGGAAATCCTTTATCGAAAGTGTGGCAGCAACAGAACGTACGGACTATTGTCTAGTAAATCCACCAGGACGTACAATGACGACGCTTGTAGCTGGAAAAGCGACAGGGCCACTTATTGGAGGGAACTTAACACTGGTGACGGCTTCTCTTGGGACACCTTATGAAATAGATACAAGGGGCAAAATTTTATTTTTAGAGGATGTAGATGAGAGTGAGCAACGTGTTGATCGGATGCTTACACAGCTAAAATTGGCAGGCAAACTAGATGAAGTGGCAGGTATCTTATTAGGAGCTTGGACAAATTGTGGTCCTGAAAATCCAAAACATCCCGAACACAGCCTATCACTACAAACAATTTTTCAAGAAATTTTAGGTCCACTTAATATACCTATCATTAAGGACATTACTTGTGGCCACTGTTTACCAACGATGTCCCTGCCATTAGGCCGAACGATCACAATGGACACGGAGAATCAGTTGATAAAAGTCATAGAGTAGGTGTGAAATATGAAGCAAACGATTACACACATTCTTCAAAAAGCTCCCTATAAAGTGCATATGTTTGTGAAAGATTGTAAGACTGAGCATTTTTTCATTAGCGAAAAACTAGAAGACACATTTTCCAGTGCAAGTTTAATTAAGGTGCCTATATTGCTTGCTGTTCTAAATTATGTAGAAAGCAACAACCTATCATTAGAGCAAGAGATTAAGATAGCACCCGAAGAATGGGTTGATTTTAGTGTTATTAGTGAACAGCGTCTAGAGCAAAGTACTATATATGAGCTTTTAGTTTGGATGATTATTACGAGTGATAATACAGCAACAAATGTATTAATCGATTATCTAGGGATGGAGGCACTCAATCAATATTGTCGTAAAATTGGGCTGCTGCAAACTACCATTCAACGCAAGATGATGGATTTCGAAGGGCTAGCAAAAGGCTTTGATAATACAACGACGGCAAGAGATATGGCACTGCTATTTTCAAGAATTTACCGCGGGGACTTGTTATCATCAGCATTTAGTGAGCTAACGATAGATATTTTATGTCGTCAACGTGTACACGAATCACTAAAGCGTTATTTAGTAGATGATGTGAAACTTGCTCATAAAACAGGTGGTCTTGATACGGTAGATCATGATGTTGGGATTGTCTACAGCAACTCGGGGGATTATCTTATTGGCGTTTTCATAACAGAGGTTACTAATAATGATCAAGCGAGACAGCTAATTGGTCGTCTTTCCAAAGTTGTTTACGATTACTTGGTGAAGCGGAAGGAGATGATAGAATGAATGCCATTGTGACGTCAATGATTGCAAATTTACATGCAAAGCCAGATGCGGCCTCAGAATTAGTGGATGAGGTACTATTCGGAATGACGGTTCAAATCACGGAAGAAATAGACGAGAGCTGGGTACGTATAGAAACTGCTTATCGCTATGGAGGTTATTGCCAAAAGGATAACCTATTAATTGATGAAGCCAAAACGGATACTTGGTTACAAGAAGCAAATCATTTTATTAGCCAAAGTTTCGCCGATGTTTTGCAGGAGCCTCGAATTCAGAGTAGCAAAATGATGACAATCGTTAAAGGCTCAATCATCTGTTCGATAACTATTGATGAGCTAGATCCTGAATGGGCAGCAGTGCAATTAGTATCGGGCAAGATCGGTTATGTACGTAGGCAATGGCTGCAAGAAAAAATTCCAGAAAACAGCTTATCGGAGCAACAATTACGAGAAAATGTTGTTCAAACGGCGCTTAGCTATTTAGCAACACCCTATCGCTGGGGAGGTAAATCGCCGCTAGGTATTGATTGCTCAGGGCTATGTTCGATGGCATATATGCTAAACGGGGTAAATATTTATCGCGATGCCAAAATCATTGAAGGATTTCCTATCAAGGAAATATCTTTAGAGCACATAAAAAAGGGAGACTTATTATACTTCCCAGGACATATGGCTTTATATATAGGTGACAACCTTTATGTACATTCTTCGCTTGGTGGTAATGAGGTTAATATTAATAGTTTGGACAAACAGCATCAGCAATATCGACAAGATTTGGCGACATCTATTACCGCTGTTGGTAGCTTGTTCTGTAGCGAAAGCAAAGGAACAGCTAGAATTACCCCAAGGTTAAATTGATATAAGTTGATTGGAGTGGAGACTGGACGCCCCCAGGAAAGCGCCCTGTCGGAACAGAAATCAACCACACGTTATGGTGTTAAGCATGAAAAATTTAGAGAAGCTTGACTTGGCTTCTCTTTTTTAATTTTTGAGATGAATCGGGAAATAAAAAAATCTCCATGTCAAAATTATACATGGAGATTTTTTACATTAATATTTATAAATATTTAATTGTTGACCGGCTTCAAGTCTATCAGATCGAAGCTGATTCCATTGTTTAATGGATGTAACTTTAACATTATGAGCCTCTGCAATATGCATAAGAGAGTCACCATCAGCTACGGTAATTGTTTTTTTATCTTTGACTGGACTGTCATACTGTTGTAAATCATACTTTGCTATCACGGCATTAAGCTTTTCATTGTATTGTGAATCTGTTGCATAGGAGCCTGTTAAAAACTTCGTAGCATCTGTATAGGACTTTGCATTGCTTTTAAAAACTCCTGCATAGAAATTTTTGTTCCAGGAAACCCCATTACGCATTAATTTCACATAATCTTGTATGGAAGCTTCATAGGAAGGGTATTTACGAAATGCAGCCATCACCCTCGTCATATTACCTGAACCATCATCCTCAGATGTTTCCAATGTTACGGAGTTATTTTGGTAACTGCCTTTCATACCAAATAAATTGTTATTTGGTGCGGATCCAAGGCCACTTTGTCCATGCTCACTTTCTAACACCGCTTGCGCAATGATAACCGATGCATACAAGTCATTATCGGAACCTTGTTTCCGAGCAATTTCAGCAATAGAGCCAATAAACTCTTCTACACTAGGACTATTATCGACAACTACAGGCTCTTCAGTTTCATGAGTATTGAAAAATTGTGTCACCATAAAAAACGAAATACAGATAACAATAACAGTAATCAGAAGACCTTTGAAAAAATTCATGAAGTATTTCATTGTTCATTGATGTTGGTAGATTACCACATCTCCCTCCTTTCTTTTCAATAACGAGTTTCATATATTTCTCATTATACAGAGTCATAAATAGAAATAAAGACATGTATATTTTTTTATCTTCATTCAGCAAATTTTTTGTAAGCATAGAGTACATCATTCATAGAACGAAAAAAGCTTTCGTTTTGTTCCTCGATTACCAGCTATTTTTGAAATGAGAAGAAGTTTACAATAGTTCCATGAAAAAATAAAAAATGATATTATTAACCTTTCATAAGCTATTAATCTCGAAAGGAAGTCTTTATTGAATACTATTTTTAACGTTACTCAAAAACAATTATACGATATTAAATATCGCGCCGGTTAGACCAGTTTTTATTTGGGGAGCTCCAGGTATTGGAAAGTCAGCGATTGTAGAAAATTTTGCAGCAGAATTAGGCATGAATTGTGTTTCTTTATTAGGCAGTCAACTGGCGCCAGAAGATATTATTGGTGTGCCTCAAATAAAGGACGGTTACAGCGTATTTTGTCCACCAAAAATGATTGCACGCAATGAACCATATTGTTTATTTTTAGATGAATTAAATGCTTGTTCACAAGAGGTTCAAAAAGCCTTTTATAGTTTGATTCATGATCGAAGAATCGGAGAATTTATACTACCAGAGGGAACAATTGTGATTGGTGCAGGAAACCGGGCACAAGATAGTGCCATCGTAAAGCCAATGTCATCAGCTTTAATCAACCGTATGGTTCACGTACAGCTAAGAGCATCTCATAAAGATTGGCTTGAATGGGCGTATGAACATGAAATTCATCCGTATGTCATCGAATATATTCAGATGCGCCCCGACCATTTATGGAGTGAGCCTCCTAAAACCGAGGAGCCCTTTTCAACACCGAGATCATGGCATATGCTCAGCGATTGCTTATATGCATATGGTAAGAGCCTACAAGAAAAAGATATTGAAATACTAGCAAGTAGTTGCCTTTCTCCACATGTTGCAGGTCAGTTTAAAGCATTTATTAAACAAGTTCAAAGTAAATACGATTTAGCCAAAATAATGAATGGTGAGTTGCGTTGGCCAGACCAACCTGAAGAAAGAGATCTGTTATATTTTATGGCCCAATCTTTCCGGGCACAGCTTATAAAGGAACTTCCAAAAGAAAATACAATGCTGAAGGGCAATCAAAGAGAACTGGCATTCCGTTCTAAGGATCTCATTAAAGAATTATCCTCAATAAGTCTAGAAATAGCTCAAATGGTTGTCTCTGAGCAAAAAGGTGAGGTATTACCTGCATGGTTTATGCTTGAGGTTATAAGAGATTTACCACGTTTAGTAGCTAAAAAGGGTGATTAGCAAATGGCGAAAAAAAAGAGTAAATCGAATATTGAACATAAAAATGAAAAGAATATTGCTCGAGGAAAAGCGATCGTAAGCGAGCATCCTTTATTTGAAGCATTATTTGAAGCTGTTTATGTTCAGTACAAAGAAATGCCATTAAAAGATTGGGCGTATGTAACAAGCTCTGGCAATATATATATTAATAATGAGAAAAATGGCCAGCCAAATGAATGGGCTTATGTTATAGCTCATTGCTTATTGCATTTAGGTTTAAACCATAAGCAACCAAAAGAACATCAGGAACTTTGGAATATTGCCTGTGATTGTTACATTACAAAATTTCTTGCAGAATTAAAATTTGGGCAGGCACCACGAGAAATGAATGAACCTATTTTTGATTCTTTCGCCAATGAAGAGAAATTGTATGAAAGATTTATAAGAGATGGGGTTCCAGAACATTTAAGGAACTATAGTACATCACCAGGAGAAGCTGATTTTTTTATTTCTCAGGAAAAAAAAGAATACTACTTTTATAGAGGGAATAGCAATTTCTCTGTATTATTTGCGGAAGGATTATCCAGAGCAGTTCAAAGTGCCATTCGAGTAGCAGGAGGGGTAGACAGCTCTCTTTCTGGCTCGGCCATTAAAACACAAGCAGAGAAGGCTAAAGCTTGGTTTATGAGCTCATATCCACTTTTTGGTGCGCTTGCTTCTGATTTTAACATTATTGACGATCCACTTGTCTGTACAAGAATGGATATTTCTGTTGCTGCCATTTCGGTTGATACAAAGGAAATTTATATTAATTCCTCGGTACCTATGACGGATGAAGAAATGAGATTTTTAATAGCCCACGAACTTCTTCATGCGGGTTTAAGCCATGCTACTCGAAGACAAGGGCGTGATCCCTATTTGTGGAATGTTGCTTGTGATTATGTCATCAATGGCTGGCTTATCGAAATGAAAATTGGAGACATGCCAGAAATTGGAGGATTATATGATCCAGAGCTAAAAGGGTTATCCACAGAATCTATCTACGATCGAATTGTGACGGACATCAGGATGTATAGAAAATTACGCACCTTTAGAGGGCAAGGGGCAGTGGATCTCATTGAAACAAAAAAAACAGACTTTTGGCAAGGGAAAGTGGGAATTGACATTGATACCTTTTATAGAAGAGCCTTAAGTCAAGGATTAAGCTATCATATCTCTCAAGAACGAGGATATCTACCTCAAGGTTTAATTGAAGAAATTCGAAGTCTCTCCCAGCCGCCTATTGCATGGGATGTAGAGTTGGCGAAATGGTTTGATCGTATGTTTCAGCCTTTAGAAAAAATTAGGACCTACGCGCGTCCAAGTAGAAGACAAGCTTCAACACCTGATATTGCAAGGCCAAGATGGATTCAACAAAGTGGGGAAGAGGACGGGCGTACTTTTGCTGTAATCATTGATACTTCTGGTTCGATGGATCGTGTATTATTAGGAAAAGCACTAGGAACAATTGCGAGCTATAGCATTGCAAGAGATGTTCCGTTAGTACGAGTCATATTTTGCGATGCGATCGCCTATGATGCTGGATACTTGCCTCCTGAAGACCTTTTGACAAAAGTGAAAGTCAGAGGTAGAGGTGGAACCGTGTTACAGCCTGGAATACGGTTGATTGAAGAAGCACCTGATTTCCCGAAAAATGGCCCGATTCTTATCATTACGGATGGGGAATGTGATCGGTTATCTATTAAAAGAGAGCATGCATTTGTTATCCCTCAAGGTGCAAAACTTCCTTTTGTACCTAAAGGTGAGGTTTTTAGAATGAAATAAAATCTTAAATGAAAATCCATAATGATTTTAAAACAATCATTATGGATTTTTTTGAAAGAGGGGCTAGGTAGTTAATTGGCGGGAAGAGAGGCATACTGACGGGATAGACACCCCAGGAAAGCGCCCGGCCGGAACGGAAATCAACCACACATTATGGTGATGAGCCCTTTAGTTGGTGAATAATAATAAGTAAAATAATGTCTCTTTAAAAAAGGAGCTTATACAATGATAGCATTTGAAAATGTTACAAAAAAATATGTAAATGATCAAGTCGCAGTAAAAGCTATTAATTTAGAGATCCATAAGGGAGAATTTTTTGTTCTTATTGGACCTAGTGGTTGTGGAAAAACAACATTATTAAAGATGATTAATCGATTAATTCACTTAACAGAAGGAACCATCCGAATTAATGGTAAAAGAATTAGTGATTACAATATTCATGAATTGCGATGGAATATCGGCTATGTCCTTCAACAAATTGCACTTTTCCCCCATATGACGATTGAAGAAAATATAGCTGTTGTACCTGAATTGAAGAAATGGAGTAAACCGCAAATTCAGCAACGAGTTCGTGAATTATTGGATATGGTTGGACTCGAACCAGATAAATATAGTCAGCGTAAGCCAACAGAGCTTTCTGGTGGTGAGCAACAAAGGGTCGGTGTTATTCGTGCATTAGCAGCTGATCCCGAAATCATTTTAATGGATGAGCCTTTTAGTGCTTTAGATCCGATTAGCCGCACGAAATTACAAGATGATCTTCTTGAGCTTCAGCAAACGATACAAAAAACAATCGTCTTTGTTTCGCATGATATGCAAGAGGCCTTAAAACTTGGTGATCGCATATGTGTCATGAAGGATGGAGAGATTGTACAGATTGGTACCCCACATGAAATCATACAAAATCCTGTTAATGATTTTGTTCGAGAATTTGTTGGGATAAAAGAGTATGGGACTTTCCGTATCCAGACTGTAATTGAACCAATTGCTGATGAGGTTCATCCAAGAAATCGAGAGAACACCATTTCTTCCGATGATTCTTTGCATACCATTCTTCAAAAACTAGCTCAATATGAATGTTTAGGTGTGGAAGAAAACGGTGAAATCATTGGCATTATCACGAGAGCAACCATGCTTCGGTATTTAGCACAGGATTCCTTAGAAAGAGGTAATTTAAATGGCTAATTTTTTTGATGTGTTTAGCGAACGTAAAGGCCAACTATGGGCATCTTTATTAGAGCATATTCAAATTTCATTCATTGCATTGTTTCTTGCGGTAGTGATTGCTATCCCTCTAGGAATCTATTTAACGAATAAAAAGAAAATAGCAGAAAGTATTATCGGTATTAGTGCAGTTTTGCAAACGATTCCTTCATTAGCGTTATTAGGATTATTGATCCCGTTGTTTGGTATCGGAAAGGTTCCTGCAATTATAGCTTTAGTTGTTTATGCACTTCTTCCGATTTTACGTAATACATTTACTGGGATAAATGAAGTAGATCCTTCTTTAAAGGAGGCGGCGATGGCGATGGGGATGAATACTCGAAAGAGATTAGTGAAAGTAGAATTGCCTCTTGCTATGCCTGTTATCATGGCAGGGATTCGAACAGCTATGGTATTAATCGTCGGAACGGCAACTTTAGCGGCATTAATTGGAGCTGGGGGATTAGGGGATATCATTTTGCTTGGAATTGACCGAAATAATACCGCACTTATTATTTTAGGGGCTGTCCCTGCGGCGATTTTAGCATTAGTGTTCGATTTCTTACTAAAAAAACTAGAATCACTGTCGTTTAAAAAAACAATGACATCATTGAGCATTATTAGTGTAGTGGCATTAATAATGTTTTTCTTTCCGCTACTAAACTTCAAAGAGAAAGAAGAAATTGTCATTGCAGGTAAGCTTGGATCTGAGCCAGAGCTTCTTATTAATATGTATAAATTGCTTATTGAAAATGAAACAGACTTAAAGGTGCAATTAAAACCTGGACTTGGTAAAACTTCCTTTGTATTTAATGCCCTTAAATCTGGCAGTATCGATATCTATCCAGAATTTACTGGAACGGCAATTTCAGAGTTTTTAAAAGAGGAAGCCATCAACAATAATCAGGAAGATGTGTATCATCAGGCAGAAGAAGGCATGATGAATAAATTTGACATGGTGATGCTTAGTCCGATGAAATATAACAATACGTATGCATTGGCAGTATCAAAACAAATGGCTGATACTTATCATTTGCAAACAATTTCTGACATTAAGCCCATTCAAGAAATGATAAAAGCCGGTTTCACATTGGAATTTAATGATCGAGAAGATGGTTATTTGGGCATTCAAAAGCGTTATGGTATTACACTTTCTAACATAGCAACAATGGAGCCAAAGCTTAGATATCAAGCGATCGAATCAGGAAATATAGATTTATTAGATGCGTACTCGACGGATAGTGAAATACGTCAATATCATCTGCAAGTTTTAGCAGATGATCAGCAACTATTTCCACCTTATCAAGGAGCTCCTTTACTAAGGAAAGAGACGCTAGAGAAATATCCTGAGATTGAAACAGCTTTAAAGAAGCTGGCAAATCAAATAACAGATGATGAGATGCGCGAAATGAATTATCGAGTAAATGTAGAAGGCCAAAACATAGAAAAAGTGGCACGCGACTATTTAACAAAGGCAGGATTGTTGTAAGATGAAAATCATAGTACAAGTAGCTAGAAAAGAGATGCTTCCGCGGGCTTGACTTCAATATTCTCATCAATAGTATAAGAAGATAAACTGAGCCCCTTTTAGTATCAGGGCTTTCACGTGTGAGCAGTACGTTTTTCTAAGTTAAAGCGAGTGTAAGGTATTAGGCTCTCAACCTGGAAATAGTATAGAGGATGAAGAATAATTGAGACTCGAAAAGTAAATGCTAATCGGGTCTCGAAATTTTTTGACAATATAATTGACGATGTGAATTAAGAGTTATAAAATGAAAAAGACCGTCCAGACGGTTTTTTACTTTAAAAGGGGGCAATTTTATGTCATCAAAAGCAGATTTAAAACGTTCACTTATTATCCAAACGGCGATCGATTATTTAAAGGACAATGATTTAAGTACTTTAACTTTAGATAAAATTGCCAGTAAGGCGAACATTAGCAAAGGTGGATTATTGTATCATTTTAATACGAAGGATGCGCTTCAAACAGCAATCGCTGAAACGATTTTGAACGAGGTTGTACAATCCTATGAACATTTAGCAAGCCTTGAGCAAGGGACAGGGGGTTTGACGAGAGCATTTATCTTAGCGTCTCAAAAAGATCTTGCGAATGGGGCATCCTTAAATATTGCGATTCAAATTATGCAAAATGACCATTCAGCTATCTCAACAGTTTATGACTGTTTACTTGACGAATTGTTCCAAGATGGTTTGGAGGATTCCGTTGTTCATCTGATTCGGTTAACGATTGATGGACTGTATTATTCGAAACTATTAAATATTGCACCGATTTCGGCTAAGGCAGCAGACGGTGTCTTTGAACAATTAATGCACGTGACAAGGAAGGACTAACATACATGAGTGTTTTTGGTTTTTTATTCATTTCAATTATCTCAGAAGTTTTTGCAAGCTCGATGCTGAAACTTACAAATGGCTTTAAACGACTATTCCCTTCAATTGGTGTAGTGGTTGGATATGGAACGGCTTTTTATTTCTTTTCTCTAACATTACAATCTTTAGCAATTGGCACTGCTTACGCGATATGGGCAGGAATAGGAACGGCGCTAACGGCGATCATCGGTGTAGTCTTGTATAAGGAATTACTCAATCTAAAAAAAATGATGGGTATTCTCTTAATTATTGTCGGTGTGGTTATGCTTAACCTTGCTGGTAGCGGACATTAAGGGGGGGATTTGTAAAAATGAAGGGTTATTTATTTTTAGCGTTATCCATTGTCAGCGAGGTAATTGCAACAACGATGCTTAAGTTTTCAGAAGCATTTACAATTCTGGGACCATCCATAGCTGTCGCAGTAGGATATGGCATTTCGTTTTATTCATTGTCCCTATGCTTAAAAACGTTACCATTAAGTCTTGCATACGCCATTTGGTCTGGCGTAGGTACAGCATTAACAGTTATTGTCGGTATCGTTGTATGGGGAGATATTTTTAATCTTTACTCTGCGATCGGAATTACTATGATTATTGGTGGGGTTATTCTGCTAAATCAGGGAGACCATCATAATGCGACAACATAATATTAATAAAAAGAAAACGTCCCAAATAAAATGGACGTTTTCTTTTTTTGTAGAATCCTTGCTTCTTTTACGAAAAAAGTCGTCATATTCCTAAGTGCTACATATTATAGCGAGAAGGTGTTAAATATGTTTGGAATTGTTTCAATGTTTATGGATAGCTCATTAAGACTTAGGAGGGCTGGGGAAATGAATAATGAAAACAAAAAAAACCATTTTCTATGTGAAGCGCTCTACGACATAAAAGCACTCCAGGATGTGATAAAGGATTTTCATTCTAAATATTTTGGTCAGCTGCTTGTGAAAATAGTGGGAAGCGATACGATTCCCTTTTTTTTATTAACACACAACGGTACTCACTTAAGGCTTATGGATACTGTAAAGCAGTTTGAAACAGAGTTTTTTCGCATAGAGGCTATTGATAGAGAACGGTGTCGTGGAACTGTTTCGCTTTTGCGAGGCTATGATTATGAAGGGCATGATACGAATTTGATGGCTGAGGTTGTCCGATTAGAGCGAACATCCTCAGAAAAATCCATTGATTTAAGTGGTATTTCTGCGATTCAGTTATTAAAGCCTGACATGTTAAAAGGGAAATTTATCATTGAGCCCAAATGGTGATTAAATTTTTAACTATTAAAATAACATAAAAATTAGAGCATCTGTCTAGGTGCACGTTGTAGTCATTGAATTTATTAGAGAGAGAATCCTATGAAGGGAAGAGATTAATGGATGACAATTATAGGAATGTTGCATCATCGGCTAGATCCTAGAACTGTTCTTAAGTCATATGCATTTGCGGCCGTTGCACAAGCAGAAGGAGCTCAATTTTTTTACTTTACACCAAAAAGCGTTGACTTTGATAAACGTTCCATTAGAGGAAAGGTATATGAAAATGGTGATTGGCATGAAAAAATGATGCCCTTTCCGGATGTTATATACAATGCAGGAAGTCCAGAAAAATTATCTGTATCAAAGGACATTATTGAGAAATTGAAAAAGGAAATACCTTTTACAACTCATTCTATAGGTAATAAATGGAATGTTATGAAGCGACTTAAAGAAGCAAAGGAATTTGATAAGTATTTAATTCCATCTGAGGTTGTTGAAAATGTTGATTTACTGCATAAATTTATGGCTTTTTATAAAAAAGTCGTATTTAAACCGATAGATGGCCGGAAGGGAAAAGGGATTTATTTTATTTCAAAAGTAGGAAGAACTAACTTTGAGGTAAAGAAGGATAGGGAAACTACTTTCTGTACACAGTCACAGCTAGATGAGTTAATTAGAGGTCAACTTTCTACAGGCATCTTTATCGTGCAGCCCTATATTCAATCAAAAACAAAATCAGGTCAAATTTATGATTTTCGTCTACATGTTCAAAAAAACGGTGAGGGTGAATGGGTTATAACGACGGTTTATCCGCGAATTGCACCAAATGGCTCGATTATACCGAATATTAACAATGGTGGTTTTACGAATTATTTAGATCCTTTTTTAGAGCAGGAATTTAAAGAAGATGCTTATGATATTCGACGTATGTTAGAGCATTTTTCCTTGTCATTGGCTCGCCATTTAGATGAAATTCAGATGGCGCAATTTGGAGAAGTTATTGATGAAATTGGCATTGATGTAGGCTTAGATGAACAAAGAAAAATTTGGATGTATGAAGTGAACTGGCGACCAGGTTGTCCTCCTGCTTTTTATTTAGAATTAGATGTGGTCATCAATACTATAAGGTATGCAATGTACCTTGCTAAGAATCAGAAGCAAATTAAAAGGGAAATTAGGCAATATAGGAAAGATAGGGATTCGTCCGAAGAAAGGGATTTAGTAGAAGAAAAGGCTTTACCAGTAGAAAAAATTTTAGCAGAAGAAAAGGCTTCACCAGAAGTAAAAGCTCTACCAGAAGAAAAAATTTTAGCAAAAGAAAAGGCTTTACCCATCATTGCGATTACCGGCAGTGCTGGAAAAACGACATCAAAAGCATTCCTAGCCTCCATTTTATCGGTAAAATGGAACATCTTTGAGTCAAAAGATTATTGGAATACAACAGAGCATACGAAAAAACATAAAGAAGAAATTAATGCTTCACATGAGGCTGTTGTGCTTGAGTACGGGATGGCTTATCCAGGTATCATTACAAATCACTGTAGCATTATTCAACCAAATATTAGTATTATCACAAATATCGGTTTAGCTCATGTGGGCAACTTTGATGGAGATATTAAAGGAGTGGCCAAGGCAAAATCGGAATTAATACATGGCATGGACCAAAACGGTTTATTAATCCTGAATAAGGACGATGATAATTCTAAGTATTTAGAGACTCAGCAGTTTAAAGGAAAAATCTTAACAGTAGGTATTCATAGCACAGCGAACTATCAAGCTTATGATATTCAATATAAAGACATAGGTATGTCCTTTAAAATAAAGCTACATGGACAGGAAATTGCCATGTATATCCCAATTTTAGGAGAACATCATGTTTATAATGCGCTAAATGCAGTTGCGGTTGCAGATTATTTAGGGTTTAGTCCAGCAGATATTAAAGCAGGGCTAAATTTCAAAAAACCACCTAGACGATTAACGATTTATAACTGTCGTGATGATATTACGGTTATTGATGATACCGTTCACTCTCATCCGCAGGGCGTACGTGCTGCTATTGATGTTCTGACAAATATAGCGAAGAAACGTAAAATTGCTATTATTGGTCAAATGCGAGAATTAGGGGATTTGAGAGAAGAGGAATATCGTAAATTGGGCGAATACATTTACGAGCAAGACATAGATTTATTCATCACTTATGGTTTTAGAACGGAGGAAATGGGAGCAGCAGCGAAGGCAATAGGGATGGATCCTTCTAAAGTTTATCATTTCTTGAATAAGGATGAATTGCATGCACTCTTAGAGAAAGTGATACAACCTCACGACACTATTTTAGTAAAGGGTGCTAGTAAAACGAATATGTTTGATACGGTTAAATTTTTAGATCAAAAATTTCAAGAATAAATAAAAAAGCCCGAGTAATTGACCTTTTGAAGGAAACAATTATTCGGGATATTTTTTTGCTAAAGAGATCATCGTATGAGAGCATTTTCAAAATCTAAGATACTTTTAGAATGAACTTTATTTCTTTTGCGGCGTTAATGGCTTTATTTTTAGCTTCCGCTAATGTTGCGCCTTCCGCAATTACATATGCATAACGATGTCCCATCGATAAAGGGGGGGTCAACAATGTCCCTCTTTTCGGCTTCACATATACATCCACAACTCCTGGTGAATTCGTTGCTCTATTTCTTCCAATAACTTTTTCTAAAATCCCTTTACTTTCAACAATGACGTATTTTGTATAGACAAACTTTCGATGCTTTGGATTGATATCGGGGCGCTCACCTAAAAATAATTTAAGTGTTTCTTCCACTAAATTAAATCCAAAAGCGGCGTGAAGCATAGTATTCATTGCTCCCCCTGAGATTCGTGGGTTAATCTCAATAAGCTTCCAGCCATTCTTTGTTAAACGAAGCTCTAAATGCAGTGCACCATTTTCGATGTTAAACGCTGTAACAATAGATTGGAGAACTTCCTCAAGACCAGCTTGAATTTCTTTTGGAGCTTTAACGAGAACACCATAACCAGTAATGATAAAACGTTTACCTTGAGTAATTTCTTGTTCAATAATACCGATGATATTAGCTTGCCGTTTATAGACAAGTGCTTCTACTAAATATTGCGGACCTTCGATATATTCTTCAATCATTATGGTTTCACGAGGATTTTTGCTTCGCAGATGGCTCAGGTGTTTCTTCAGTTGGTCTGAGTCGTTTGCTAACAAAACATCTTTAGAGCCTGTTGATTTTGGAGATTTCACAATAAGTGGAAATGCCAAGTTATTAGAGAAGGACTCATTTGGCTTGAGAAGAAAAAATTTAGGAGAATAAGGTTGGTTCTTTAAAAAGTTTCTAGTTTTTTCTTTATCCTCCATCATTTCAATAGCTGTTGAAGACGTATAGTTGACACAAAATTCATCACATAAAATTGAGGCAATATGGACAAAAGGATCGACAAAACTAACAATAGATTTTATTTCTAACCCAGTTTTAGTTAAATTATAAATTTCTTCTTTCATGTCTTCTATATTCGAAGTATCAATAAGAATCATTTTATGAATATCTGGGTAGGCTTTTCTCTGCTGTAACTGCTTGTCGTTGTTTGTAAAAAGGACTGTAAAATAACCTAATTTTTCTGCTGCTATTGTTGCTTCACGACTTGACCCGGATTTGTTAGTGCCGATAAATATTATTGTTTTCAGGTATATCACTCCTTCTATTGTTCGTTAGATACTTTATCAACTATATATATATGCGAAGAAATAGATTTCCTCTAGTTATGTATCTCGCATACATCCAAGCAACTTTTAAGAAGCTACATATACTAGAGTGGAAAGGAGGGGAAAATAATATGAAGCCTCTTACGGTGCAGAATTTAACAGTCATTACTGCAGGCCATTTAGTGCAAGGGTCGGGGGAAGTGTTGATTCAACATGGCGCTTATCGACTGAAGCAAGTGAAAAAACCAAATACCGCCCTTTTTACAAATAAGCGTATTGTGAACTGGAAAGATTATGAGTCACTTTATCCTATAGTGGTTGTAACCGATAGATTATACAGTCAAAATGAATTACCTGAGCAAATAATTATCATTAAAGTAGAAGATACAGATGAGGCCTATTGGGAGTTCGTAAATTTTTATCGCAATCAATTTAATATCCCTGTTGTAGCCATTACTGGTACTTCTGGTAAATCGACGACGAAGGAAATGATCAAACATATACTTTCTGCAGAAAAAAATGTAGCATCCACGCCACTTAGTAGTAATTCTAGAACTGCTTCTTTGCAATATTTACTGAATATTGATGATCATACCGACGCAGCCGTTTATGAAACAGCTGTTGGTTCACCGGGGGACATCAAACTTGCGGGGCAATATTTCAAGCCGACTATTGGGATTATTACAAATATAGGAGCACATCATTTAAATTATTGTAAAACTTTAGAGGGGTATATCCAAGCAAAGGGTGAAATGTTGGACATTATTAGTCCTACAGGCTCCTTAATCCTGAATGCTGATGATAGCAACTCAAGTAAAATAGATTTATCAAAGTTTCAAGGACGCATTATTAAAGTAGGTAAGCATGAATCCTGTGATTTTCAAGCAAGAGATATTCGCTACCACAAAAATGGTATGCTGTTCAATGTTCATCACAAGAAGAAACTCTATGAAATCTATGTACCAGGTTTTGGCGAGCATCAAGTATATAATGCGCTCACTGCGATTGCAGCTATTTGTGAAATGGGTTTGCCGATTTCTTTAGCAGCTGAACAACTGCCATCATTCCGAAAATTGAATAAGCAGCTTCAGGTATTTAAAGGCATTAATAATTCCATATTACTAGATGATACATGGAATATTACGACTACTTCTTTGGAGGCAGGATTAAAAGTTTTGAAAGCGCTCGGAGAAGGCAAGAAAACGATTGCCGTTATTGGGACGATAACAGATTTAGGGTCTTGGGGATATATCATTCACGAACAAGCGGGAGAATTAATTAGTGAAATTGGGGTCGATGTACTTATTACGATAGGGGAACATGCAAGTATTATGGCGCTTCATGCCATTGAGGCAGGAATGAGTTCACCTGTGTATATTTTTAAAAATAGTACACGCGTCTATAAATTGTTAGAAGATATTGTAGATGAAAATACGGTTCTTTTCATTAAAGGAGATATGTATAGTAAAGAAGTTTCTAAGTTGGCAGATGATTTAAAAATAAAAAAATCATCTACTTCCGAATAGATTTCACCTAAATAAATGTTATTTTTCATCATTTACTAGAATGAGCATATTTATAGTCAATTGCTTGAAATGCATAAACTATGATATTCATTTATTCAGAAATATACTTTATAGAAAGGGGGCGTAGTTAACTTGCAACATATAAGTGTGAGCGATATAAGAAAATTATTACAAGGAGAATTATTAAGCGGTTCTGAACACTGGTCTGTTAAACATGCAATTTATTATAACCGACATGATCTGACTCAAAATCATACACTTATGTTTGTTAGTAAAAGTGATCAAATTAACTGGCAAGAAATAGATCGAAAGGGACCATCTCTAGTCATTTCTGATAAATCTTCAGAGGAATTGAAAAATGCGCTGAAGAATACGGCCGTTATACGCGTCAAAAGTATTTTGCATGCCTATTGGAAATTCATGGGGCATTACAGAAATCTATTTCAAATACCAGTCGTTGCTTTAACCGGAACATGTGGTAAAACGACAACGAAAGAAATGATTAAACACATAGCTAGTAAGGAATGGAATGTTCAAGCATCTGTCAGCAGTAAAAATGAGCCACGGCAATCCTTACCGTACTTGACTGGAATCGATCAGAATACAAAAGCAGCTATCTTTGAATTAGGATTGGGGAATATAGGGAATATTAAACACCAATGTATGATCTATCAGCCTACGATTGGTATTATTACGAATATTGGTGTCCATCATTTAGATGGATGCAATAATCTTGATGGTTATATCAAAGCAAAGGCAGAAATTGTAGAAGGAATAAGAAAAGATGGCACGTTAATCATTAATGGTGATGATGAAAACATTAAAAAAATCCCCCTAAATAAATTTAGAGGAAAGATTATTACCTTTGGCGTCAACGAAAAGGCAGATTATCAAGCTACGAATATACAATTCACAAAAGGCGGCATGAAATTTGTACTAAAAGTGTCAAATAACAAATACAATTTATTTGTTCCAGGATACGGAGAACACCAGGTATATAATGCATTAGCGGCTATAGCTGCCATAAAGGAAATGGGACTTTCCATGGCTGTCGCAATTTCGCAATTAAAAACGTTCAAAGCGATGGCAAGACACTTAGAATTTTCTACGGGCATAGGTGAATGTACTATCGTAGATGATACTTGGACAAATAACCCGACTTCTGTTGAAGCGGCACTAAAGGTTTTAGATACTATAGGAAAAGGGAAGAAAGTAATTCTTATTTTAGGTGATATTAAGAGGTTAGGAAATTTCGAAGAAAAATATCATCGAGAGATTGGCACAATGGTCGCGAAAAGAAATGTTGATACGCTTATTACTATTGGCAATAGAGCAGAAAATATTGCGAATCAAGCGTTGAAGGAAGGCACCAAGGCAGATGTTCATATGTTTAAAGATGTTACAGGCGTTTTAGATGTACTAAAGCATAAGCTCGATAATGAAACCATTGTACTTATTAAAGGTCCAATGTCTAGCAAATCTATGATAGAATTTGCGAATCAGTTAAAAAATAAAAAATAAGCTAGAAAAAGAAGTATTCTCAATAGAAGAATACTTCTTTTTCTTTGTATTTATATTATAAAACACGACGAGCTGTTACATAGTTTTGATTTGCCCATGTTGAAGTTAGGCTTTGTTTTACAACATTATTAGATGTCATACTAATAAACTGATTATTACCAAGATAGATGCCTGTTTGTGTAATATCTTTTCCTCCATTGTTAGTAGAGAAGAAGATCAGATCTCCTTTTTGTAACTGTGCTTTTTCCACTTTAGTCCCAACTAATGCTTGTCTACTTGCTAATTTATCTTTTAAATCAATCCCATGCTGTTTAAAAACATAGTAAGTAAATCCTGCGCTCGTAAACGTAAGTGAGCTTTCGTCATACGAATAACCAAACTTTGCTTTACTACTCAAATTTGAGGCAGTAGAGATGATTTTATCAGCAGAAGTAGAAGGCGTGCTAGGGGCTGGATTTGGAGCAGGAGCTGCAGTTGAGTTATCTGACGTAACACGTTTTGCAGTAATATAATGCTCTTTATAATAGTCAACGAACAGTACTCTTGTCGTAATACCACTTGAACTTGGAATCATTATTCGTTGGTCCCCAGCATAAATGGCTACAAGTGAAGGTGTTTGAGAGCCAGCGACACTATTAAAGAAAATTAAATCACCTTTCTTTAAATTAGCACGTGAAACCGTCGATCCCAGATTCATTTGTTCCTTTAAGGTTGTAGTACCAAGGTTTACGCCACTCTTACGATAAACATATTCTACAAACCCAGGCCCGGTAAAACGTAGACTCTGCTCACTAATTGTTGTACCCATAGTTACTTTATCTTTATAGTTATAAGCGTTTTCAACGATTTTATCGCCCTTTGTTGCAGGATTAGCTGAGAGTAATGTAGGTAAAACTCTGCGGGCACCTACATAATTATCTGTATAATATGGCTTACTATTTAAATCAGAAATAACAATATTCTGTTGGGAATCAGCCATGTGAATCATTTTATTGTCCCCGATATACATACCAACGTGGTCAGGGTCTGTCCCAGTTTTTTTACTCTTAAAGAATAGTAAATCACCTTTTTGTAATTGATTTCTATTAACAGCTGTTCCTTGCTGTATCATATAATCTTCATTATAAGTTGCAAGGTCAACACCATTTTTCTCGAAAATGTACATAATAAATGATGCGCAAGAGAATTTATAAGGATATGTAGCCTTGTATTCTGTATTACTATATGTCGCCTTACCAATTAAGCTTTTTCCAGCTTGAATTAGTTGATCCGCTTTCGTATTAACTGCTTGTGAGTTATTCAGGGCATTTGTTGTTGCAGCCTCTACTTCTATAGGTTGAACAGTTGGTTGTACCATCCCCACTGTGCTAAAACCTATCGTCAATGCTAATGTTGTTGATAAAAATCGTTTATTCATGTTGTTATTTCCTCCTGAAGCTATTGTTAGGATTAATCCTGATTTGGTTTGTCACTGGAATTAATCGTAGCATGAAAAAGTAGGGCTTCTTTGAGGTAATTGTTACCACGGTGGATGGGAAATTGCTGTAAACACCTGATATAAAAGGCTTCATCGCCTTAATTTACAGTTGTATTACAAATGTTTCAGTTGGCTGAAGTGTTTTTTAGTATCGAAAGAAGGAGGATGTCGATAAAATTCAGAAGTTGGGTGATAAAACGTGAAAGTTAGTCGATAAAATTCAAAAGTTGGGCGATAAAATGTAAAAGTACCCCGGCAAAATTAAAAAGTTGGAAGACATGCCAGTTGAATAGAAAATAATTTCTATTCAACTGTTTTCTTTTAGAATTCTTGAATCATCTCCACTCTATTACCGAATGGATCTCTAAATTCAAAGCGTTCAAAATGAGGAATAGGAACTGAGTCGAAAATTTCTATATGATGTTCGGCTAGTACCTTCTTCCAATGTTCGATATTTTCAACTTGATAGGCAATATGAGCCTTCGTCGTTAATCTATCAAAGCCATCCTCTGTACCTACATGTACCGCTCTATTGCCGACCTGTAACCAAAATCCACCTCGTCCTTTCAGCGAATCAGGCTTTTCAATTTCTTTTAGTCCTAATACTTGACAGTAAAAATGTCTTCCTTTTTCTTCCTCACCTTTTGGTATTGTTATTTGAACGTGATGTAAGCCTATAATCATTTTTTCTCCTCCTTTAATTCTAATCATTACTTACTTCTAGGATAATAATGTAAAATCCTTTAATTTGATGAATGAATAGTATTCTTTTTCACGAATGAAGCATTTGTAAAACCAGTAATGAGAATTAGGGAGTAAGCCCATAATAGCCATGAGGCGAAATATCGATCTAAGTCAGCCGATAAATTCGGGAAAATATTGTCGAAAACTAACAATACGACTGCATCGATGAGCATTCCAGGTAATACGATACAAATAGCAGCCAGTAACCGTTCTGTACCTTTTGTCTTTTTCAAAGAATAAATAGGTATTGTCGCTATCCAAACGATTGGAATAGCTAAAATGTAAGTAGCTATCATGAGGAAAGGTTCTTCAAGGGTAAAAAAGTAGTGCCCTACAAATCGAAATACGGCACTTGCTACAAGCCAAATCCCAAAACCCCAGCATAAAAAGAATCGCATAGTTTTCCTCCTCTAATTATTTTCTAGACGATGCAATGTCTGAAGGATTTTTTCTAATTGCTGATAGAAGACATCTACATCGAAATCGTCCCTCATCATCACTTGTAAGGCTAAGCCATCAATAAGGGCGTTGAAAAAAATGCTCCAAGTTTCCATCGACACGCCATCAATTGGTGATGTATCCCATAATTTATTTAAAATGTTACATAAATGTTCATTTTCAGCCGCTAAAATTTGTCCAATTTGCTGTCTAATAGTTGGGTTCGTAAAGCCGAAAACGATTAAGGTGAAAAATAATTTATGATAAAACGCATCATTTTCATATCGACTTTTTGCAGAGAAAAGTGCAGATTGAATCATTTCTCGATCAGTCATCAGAATCTCATTCCAGGAATTTTCACAGATGTCTTGGACAATTTCTAGAATGATTTGCTCTTTTGATTTGAAATGATAATAAATAGTTCCTTGTGTCACCCCAGCTTGCTCAGCAACAGCCTTTAAGGTGAATTTCTCAATCCCTTTTTCTACTAAACTTTGCTTGGCAGCCATTAATAAATCTGACTTTTCAATACCAGTAGGTTTTGCCATTTGTTTACACCTCCTTTGTTATTAGTTAGTTGGATAACTAACTATAAAATAACAGAATATCCCACTATTTACAAGTTTTTTTGGTAGCGGGGCTGCTAGTCTTCGATGATTCCATATGTTCGGAATAATAGCAGTATGAAGAATCAAACAAATCTGAAAATAAATCTACTTTTCAGAAAAATATATGTTATAGTAAAACATAATTAAATATTGTGTAAGAGTTGGTGCCGAATGAAAGTTTGGCTTAAAAGGGAAGTCGGTGTAAATCCGACGCTGTCCCGCAACTGTAAATCGGAGCAAATCACAATTGCCACTGGGAAACTGGGAAGGCTGTGAGGCGTGTTGATGAGAAGCCAGGAGACCTGCCAATATCTAGTACACACCAAATACCTACGTGGAAATAGGTGGTGAGATGTGACCATATCGGCCCTGTGCGACAATAAATCATGCGATATTTTGAAAGAATTTCGTATTGTTTCTTGATAGCTAATTTTGATATGCAATGACAGCCATTTTCCAAAAAAAAGGAGGGTGGCTTTTTTTTTATTTTGATTGATAGGAGAGATAAACATGACGTATACAAGTACTACAGTTGGTTATCCGTATATCGGAGAAGATCGTGAATGGAAAAAGGCTTTAGAGGCATTTTGGAAAAAGGAGCTTTCAGAGGATGAATTTTTACAGCATTTAAAGGATATTCGCCTAGCTCGAATAAACAAGCAGATTCGTCTCGGCATAGACATGATAACTGTCGGAGATTTCACACTCTATGACAGAATGTTGGATACGGCAATGATGTTTGGCTTAGTTCCAAAGCGCTTTGATTGGCAGGGAGACAAAGTTGATTTACAAACTTACTATGGGGTAGCTCGTGGTAGTAAAAAAGCCGTGGCTAGTGAAATGACAAAATGGTTTAATACAAACTATCATTATATTGTGCCAGAATATGAGGGACAACCTTTGCAATTAACAGAAAATAAAATATTGGCAGACTTTTTAGAGGCTAAGGAAGCGTTTGGTATTACAGCAAAACCTACATTGATTGGCCCATATACATTTTGTAAATTAACAAAAGGCTATGACAAACTATCGCAGATTACATTTATTTTAGCATTACTACCACTTTATACGCAGGTCTTAAAGGAGTTAGTGGATGCTGGTGTAGAGTGGATTCAATTAGAGGAGCCTGCTCTTGCCACAACACTAGATGAAGCGGAGGTTAAACTTGTTCAAGAAATTTATAGACAATTAGTTGCATCAGTACCCGAGGTTAACATTATGCTACAAACATATTTTGAGTCATTATCGGCATACGAGTCAATTGTGACACTTCCGGTTCAAGGAATTGGGTTAGACTTTGTGCATGGCTATGGCGAAAATATGGAGGCATTACGTCAATTTGGCTTCCCACAAGATAAAGTATTAGCGGCCGGTATTATAAATGGACGAGATATTTGGCGCTCCAATCTAGCAGAGGCTAGCTCAACTATTAAAGCTATTGAACAGCTAAGTGGTGCTAAAGAAATATGGATTCAATCTTCGTGTAACTTACAGCATGTTCCAATTACAACTACTCTCGAAACAAAGCTCGATCCAGTTCTAAAAAATGCCCTTTCTTTTGCAGATGAAAAATTAGTTGAAATCAATGAAATAACAAAATACTTACAAGGCACAGGAAGCCCCTCAAATCAAAAAACATCTGAAAGTATGAAGGCGATTGAAGCGTTGAAAAATCACCCGGCTCGTCAAAATAGAAGTATTCAACAAGCCATTAAAGCAGTGTCAGCACAAGATTTTGAACGCCAGAGTGAATTTAAAACACGTCAAAAGGTTCAACAACAAGCCTTGCAATTACCGCTGTTCCCAACTACAACAATTGGGAGCTTTCCGCAATCAGACGAAGTCAAACGTACACGAAGTGCATGGCGAAAGAAACAACTATCTGATGAGGATTATGCAGCGTTTGTCGAACAAGAGACAAAACGTTGGATCACTATTCAAGAGGAATTAGATATCGACGTTTTGGTACACGGTGAATTTGAGCGCACAGATATGGTTGAATATTTCGGGGAAAAACTTACTGGTTTTGCATTTACGGAGAAAGCATGGGTTGTATCATATGGCTCTCGCTGTGTGAAGCCACCAATTATTTATGGTGACGTTGCATGGGAAGCACCGATGACAGTTAAAGAAACAGCCTATGCCCAAAGCCAAACGAATCGTTATGTAAAGGGAATGCTCACAGGTCCTGTGACAATTTTAAATTGGTCCTTTGTCCGGGATGATATTTCACGGGAGGATGTATCCTATCAAATTGCTTTGGCACTTCGAAAAGAGGTAGAAGCACTAGAAGCTGCGGGTATTTCTATTATTCAGGTTGATGAACCAGCATTACGAGAGGGCTTGCCACTGTGTGAAGAAAATTGGGGAGCTTACTTAGAGTGGACGGTGAATGCTTTTAAACTTGCTACATCTAGTGTGAAGGATCAAACACAAATTCATACACATATGTGCTATTGTGAGTTTAATGATTTTATCGAGCCAATTAGTGCATTGGATGCTGATGTTATTTCAATTGAAACGTCACGTAGCCATGGCGAGCTGATTTCTTCTCTGCAAGTCAATCCGTATGAAAAAGGAATTGGGCTAGGCGTTTATGATATTCATAGTCCACGTGTACCGAGCGAAGAAGAGATGCTGAGTATTATGCAGGATAGCTTACAGGTTTTATCAAAAAATCAATTTTGGGTGAATCCTGACTGTGGTTTAAAAACAAGGAAGGAAACAGAAACAGTTGCAGCACTGGCACATATGGTAGCTGCGGCAAAAACTCTCCGTCAACAAGTCCAACAGTCCATACATTAAATAGAAACTTGACTTCTTTTTAAGAGGTCAGGTTTTTCTTTTTATTCGACAGAAATTTTTATAGAAAAAGTGAAGTGACAGCTACTGAAAAAATTTAAGCGAAGGTAGCGTGGTCCAAGCGATGGATAGACTAGTCAAACAGATGCTTAGATGGTGAAGTACTCGATTATACAAGATACTATGGTATAATAATATAAACGGAATAATAAGATAGAGGTACAAATCGGAATTCCGATTTGTTTAAAAGGGAAGATCGGTGTAAATCCGGCGCTGTCCCGCAACTGTAAATGTGAGCACGTTTCAAAAGACCACTGTTACGCATTGTAATGGGAAGGTGAAAAGTGTGATGAACATAAGCCAGGAGACCTGCCTTTATCTAGTACAACCAAAAAACCTACGAGGATAGGGGGTGTTGAGTGTGACTAGAGAAATTCTCCTGCATGCTCATAGTACGATGATTGCTAAGAAGGTAGCTTCTATTACCAATAGAAAGCTTTTTTCACCGTGTCAATCACCGTATTATGTCGTGTATTTGTCATAGTAGGCATCTTCCTGATGAAGGAAAGATGTTTTTTTATGCTAAAATTGAAGGAGTGTTACACATGAATCCACAAGTAATCGAGTATTATGAAAGTCTATTAAAATTTGAAGTCATGGAAACGCAATATACAAGTACTTCTCAAACATTAAAGGACACAGTTGAACAGTATGTAGAACAAGATGCTGTCCATGAAAATGATATTTTAACAGCTTATACGAATGTAATGAAAGAGTTAGTTGGATAAAGTGAAACTTTAATCAGTGGGACGTATTATCCCCACTGATTATTAGTCTTCACCAATCGGGCTTTTACGGGCAGTTAATCCCGCACCAAACTTCTTTGCATTGCTAATTTAAGATTTGGTATTTTTTACCTGAAGTCGCGCTTTCGGAATAGATAAATTACTGCCCGTTAAAGCGGGATAAAGTGAAACTTTAATCAGTGGGACGTATTATCCCCACTGATTATTAGTCTTCACCAATCGGGCTTTTACGGGCAGTTAATCCCGCACCAAACATCTTCTCTTTGCTAATTTAAGGTTTTAAATCTTTTACCTGAAGCCACGCTTTCGGAATAGATAAATTACTGCCCGTTAAAGCGGGATAAAGTGAAACTTTAATCAGTGGGACGTATTATCCCCACTGATTATTAGTCTTCACC